>JAUNEQ010000145.1 GCA_030525445.1 Coriobacteriia bacterium
CGAGCGAGCGAAGCACCCCGTTTGTCATCCCGAGCGAGCGAAGCGAGTCGAGGGACCTCCCCCAGTAAGGAACAACGTTTCAAGAAGAAACCGAAGAAAGGAAACAACATGGCAGTGAAGTATCTTGAGGGTAAAGTCGTCAGCGAGGGCGTGAAAGTTGCCATCGTGGGTGCGCGTTTCAATGAGTTCATCACGAGCAAGCTCATCGGCGGCGCGATTGATGCGCTTGTGCGTCACGACGTGAACGAGGACGACATCACCGTGGCGTGGGTGCCGGGCGCGTTCGAGATTCCGCTCATCGCCCAGAAGATGGCCGCAACCGGCGATTACGACGCCATCATCTGCGTGGGCGCGGTCATCCGCGGCGCCACGAGCCACTACGACATCGTGTGCAACGAGGTGGCCAAGGGCATTGCGCAGGTGTCGCTGAAGAGCGGTGTTCCCGTGATGAACGGCGTGCTCACCACCGACACCATCGAGCAGGCCATCGAGCGCGCGGGCACCAAGGCCGGCAACAAGGGCTTCGAGTGCGGCACCGGCGCCATCGAGATGGTGAACCTCATCAAGCAGATCTAGCTTTCACCCCGCGGGACACCCGGTGGTTTGCAGACGTCCCCGGGTGCCCCGTCCGGGAGGTCCCTCGACTCCGGCGGCTGCGCCGCCTCCGCTCGGGATGACAGGGGGACGTCCCGTTTATGCGCGATATACTGATGGAGCCGGGACGTCCCGGCTCCATGCTTTGCGGAAGGGGCGTACATGGCGACCATCATCTTCGACTTCGACGGGACGCTGCACGATAGCATGCATATCTATCGCGCGGCCCTCAACCGGGGCTACCAGTGGCTCGTGGACCAAGGCCATGCAAAGCCGCGCGTGCTCACCGAAGCCGATATGGAAGCGAACATCGGCCTCACCCCCAAGGAAGCGTGGGCGCGCATGGCGCCCGAAATCCCCTGGGAAATCTCGCAACAGGCGGCGGCGCGGGTCGGCGCCATCATGGACGAGCTCATCGACGACGGCACGGCGCGCCTGTTCCCCGGCATCCCGGAGATGCTCCAGCAGGTGAAAGATGCGGGCCACACGCTGGTGTTCCTGAGCAACTGCCGCAATGCCTACAAGGATGCGGTTCGCCGTGCGTTCGGCTTCGATGCGTGGTTTTCCGCGTACTACACGTCCGAGCAGTTCGGCGGCATCCCGAAAGAAGAGATATTCGAGACTATCCGAAAAGATGTGCCCGGGCCGTACGTCATGGTGGGCGATCGCGATAAAGACCTGGCCGTCGCGTTTGTCCACGGCCTGCCCAGCATCGGCTGCCTGTATGGATATGGCTCGCGGGAAGAGCTCGCCGGTGCCACCTATCTGGCTGGCCGCCCTTCAGAAATACCGTCCCTTATCGAAACGGCTCTAGTCGTGTCATAATGGCCTCATGAATTACGGGATGAAAGGGAGGCCATGAGCGAACTCAGAACAAATGAAGTCGAAGACCTGTTGCGGGTACTCGCGGGAATAGAAGACGCCGACACGGCCTACGCTTTCGCCGAAGACGTGATGACCATTCGCGAGATTCGCGAGATCAGCCAGCGCTTGCAGGTTGCGCGCATGCTTGACGAGGGGAAGCCCTATACCGCCATCGAGAAGCAGACGGGCGCATCCGCCACCACCATCGCCCGCGTTTCGAAGGCGCTGAACTACGGCGCCGGCGGATACCGCGCCGCGCTCGATATCTTGGCGCAAGGCTAGCGGGATATTTTCACTTCGCATGAGACAAAGACCTCAGGGAAGTTTGTCCCAGCTGAGACAATCTCCCCTGAGGTCTCTGTCTCACGTTACAGGTTGTTTTCGCTGCCGGGGCCGATGCGGGTGCCGTAAGACTCCAGCACGAGTTGGGCACGCGACCCTATCGCCATCGTGTTTTCCTCCAAGAACCGGGGAATCTTCGCGATGGGCAGGGGGAAGACCTCGATGAACTCGCTCGGCTCGGGCTGCGGTTCGCAGACCTTTTCCACCTGGGCGCGCACGATCGCGAGGCATTCCTCGGTCATGCCATTCGACGAATAGCTCGGCTGCGGCAACACGCGCAGCATCGGCGTACCGTCGGCGGCCCGCTTCACGGCGTATCCGGTTTCTTCGCGAAGCTCGCGGTCGACCGCTTCTTCCACCGGCTCATCGCCGTCGATGAGCCCGGCGGGGAAGGCCACGCACCAGGCGTTCAGCGGATACCGGAATTCCTTGATGAGCAGGATCTCGTCGTCATCGGTGGTGGCGATGATGCTCACGGCGTCAATGCGCGCCGGCGCATCGCCGCGCTGCAGTTCCGCAAGATACCCTTCGGGGCTTTTGCGCGAGATGGCGTCATAGGTCTTCTCGGTGCCGTCGGGTAACTCGTAGTGCATGAGGTATTTCTTCAGCCAACCATCGCTCAGCAGCTCGATGTATTTCAGCTTCGGTTGCTCCATACGCTTCTCCATTCAGGTAAACCAAAGGGGATTGTCCCCCTTGGTTCGATTACTTGTGCCGTATCTCGTATTGGTCTGGGTATTCGCCCGTGGCCACCAGGTGCTTCAGATAGGTCATCGTCGCGCCCACGAGTGCCACCTGTCCAAACAGGGGGCGTTCGCCCCAGGGCTTGCGACGCGGACGGCACGTGGTCGCGTAGGCGATCTCGGCCGGGTCGGTGAGACCGGTATCCAGGATGGCGCGGATGTTGTCGAGCTGGCGATCGTAATGCGCCTTGATGGCGTCCACGCGGCCGGCGAGGTCGGTGAACTCCTCGCCATGCCCGGTGAGCACGATGCGTGCGGGAACGTCGCGAATCTTGTCGAGGCTTTCCAGGTACAGCCCCAGCTCATCGGTGTCGGAAGACAGGATGATGGACGGGTAGGAGTCGCCCATCACGTGGTCGCCCGCCACGAAGACGCCGCTTTCGCGGTCGAACAGGCACAGATGACTCGGCTCGTGGCCGGGCGTGGCGGTGACTTCGAAGTGGTAGTCGCCCACGTCGAGCATATCGTCCTCGCGTAGCGTGGTCACGAGGATGTCGTCGGTTCCGCGGTCGCGCATGGGCGCCCACCAGTCGCGGTCGAACTCGAACGGCGTGCCGTGATCGCGGCAGATGCGCTCCACGAGCTCGAAGAACGGCTCGCCGCACATGATGGGGGTGGAACGCTGGCGGAAATCGGTCATGCCCGAATACACGCGCATCGTCTGACGCGCGATTTGCGTGAGCCCGGCGGCGTGGTCGAGATCGGAATGGGTGAGGAACACATCAACCTTGCTCCACGGCACGTTCAGCTTGGAAAGCGCCAGGTCGAGCGCGTCTTTCGACTCCGGGATATTCAAGCCCGTGTCGATGAGCAGCGAGCGTTCCGGCCCGATGACGATGTAGCTGTTCGTGGTGGGCAGGACCTCCGTGACGGGAAGGTCGATGCGGAAGATATGCGGGGCGACCTTCACCAAGGGGTCGCGGCGTCCGCTGACGATGGGAATGCCCATTAGCCAAGCACCTCCGGGTTCAAGCAATCGGCCGGCTTGCGGCCGGAAAGGATGTCGATGACGGCCTGCGTGGTACGGGTGCGCAGCTCCTCGCCTGATTCCTCCGACCAGTAGGCGGCATGGGGCGTGAGCACGGTGTGCGGCGCCAGCAGGATGGGGTGCGACTGGTCGAGCGGCTCGTGCTCGAAGACGTCGAGGCCGGCGCCCCAGAGCTTGTCCGCCTCGAGGGCGCGGGCGAGCGCGATCGTGTCGATGATGGGGCCGCGCGAGGTGTTCACCACGATGGCACCCGGCTTCATGCGGCGCAGGCGCTCCTCGTTGAGCAGGTGGTGCGTATCGGGCGTGAGCGCGCAGTGGAAGCTCACGACGTCGGCGAGTTCCAGCAGCAGGTCGAGCTCGTAGATCTCGTAGCCTTCCGGCGTGCGACGTTCCGGCTTCAGGGAACGCGACGAGCAGATGACCTTGAAGCCCAGACCGGCGGCCTTGCGCGCAACGGCGCGGCCGATTTCGCCCATGCCCACCACGCCGAAGGTGCGGCCGTGCGCCTGGCCCAAAGGCCGGCGTGCATGATGGTTCCAAATGCCGCGGCGCATGTCGGCATCGAGCTCGTTCGTGCGGCGCAGCACGTCCATCGCGAGCGTGATGGCGTGGTCGGACACGACCTCGGTGCCATAGCCCGGGTGCGTGCACACCGCGACGCCGTGGTCGGTGGCGGCGGAAAGGTCGATGGAGTCGTAGCCGACGCCCGTTCGCGACACGACCTTGAGCTGCGGCAGCGCCTCGAAGACCGAACGGGGGAAATCGCCGTACGAGGTGATGATGCCGTCGGCATCGGCAGCGTTGCGGATGATGTCTTCGGCCTTGCGGCTATGGAAGATGCCGACTTCCATCCCCGCATCGCGTATCATGCGCTTTTCGATTTCCTGTTCCTCGAAATCGAGGTCGGTGATGACGATCTTGGGCATATGCGCTTCCTTTCCTATCCCGGGGAAAGTATAGCGAGTCTGACGCGCACGCCTTTTTGAAAACATCGGCTCTATTGCCGAATGGACCACAGTTCCGGAGGATTTTGGCTTCGGTGAGACAGCGGGCTCGTAGTGGATGGGGCAAAAGGACCCGCAGCGGATGAAGTGGG
>JAUNEQ010000146.1 GCA_030525445.1 Coriobacteriia bacterium
ACAAGGACTCCCGCGAGCAGTTCGAGATGCGCACCCACAAGCGCCTGATCGACATCCTGGAGCCCACCCCGTCTACGGTCGATTCGCTCATGCGCCTCGACCTTCCCGCCGGCGTCGACATCGAGATCAAGCTGTAGGGGAGTGATACGCATGATTACGACGATCTATGGAACCAAGCTGGGCATGACCCAGTTGTTCACCGAGGATGACAAGCTCATCCCCATCACCGTCATCCAGGCCGAGCCGAACACCATCGTCCAGGTGAAGACCACCGAGACCGATGGCTACGAGGCCGTGCAGCTGGGCTTCGGCGCCATCAAGGCCAAGAAGGTCAACCAGCCGATGGCTGGCCACTTCGAGAAGTGGGGCGTGGAGCCGGTCAAGCACCTGCGCGAGGTCCGTCTGGACAGCGCCGCCGAGTACAAGAGCGGCGACACCGTGACGGTTGCCAACTTCGCCGACATCAAGAAGGTCGACGTGCAGGGCACGTCCAAGGGCAAGGGCTTTGCGGGCGTCATGAAGCGCTACGGCTTCGGCGGCGGCCCCGGCGGCCACGGTGCGCACTTCCATCGCGCTCCGGGTTCGGTTGGCCAGTGCGCCACCCCGTCCCGCGTGTTCAAGGGCCTGCGCCTTCCCGGCCACATGGGCTGCGAG
Organism: Coriobacteriia bacterium; assembly: GCA_030525445.1. Lineage (GTDB taxonomy): Bacteria > Actinomycetota > Coriobacteriia > Coriobacteriales > Eggerthellaceae > UMGS1519. The sequence goes on from JAUNEQ010000146.1 coordinate 655, forward strand.
ACCGTTACCGTCCGCAACCTCGAGGTCGTGCGCGTTGACGAAGACCAGAACCTGATCCTCCTGAAGGGCGCTGTTCCGGGCGGCAAGAACGCCACGGTCCGCATCCGTCAGGCTTAATGAAAACCAAGGAGTAAACTGAAATGGCAAACATCGAAGTTAAGGATGCAGCCGGCAAGAAGGTCAAGGACCTCGAGCTTGCCGCCGGTGTGTTCGACATCGAGCCGAACATCGCCGTCATGCATGAAGTCGTAACTGCCCAGCGCGCTTCTTGGCGCCAGGGCACCCACAACACCCTCACCCGCGGGCAGGTCTCCGGCGGCGGCAAGAAGCCGTGGCGCCAGAAGGGCACCGGCCGTGCGCGTCAGGGCACCATCCGCGCACCGCATTGGACGGGCGGCGGCGTGGTCTTCGGACCGCATCCGCGTTCCTATGCCAAGAAGGTCAACGCGAAGGTCGTGAAGCTGGCCATGCGCAGCGCGCTTTCCGCGAAGCTGGCTGACGGCGAGCTCACCATCGTCGAGAACCTCGAGTTCGAGAAGCCCAGCACCAAGCAGGCCAAGGCCATGCTCGCCGCCTGGGGTCTCGAAGGCCGTACGATGCTCGTCATCGACAGCGGCGACGTGAACACCTACCTCTCGTTCCGCAACCTCGAGAAGGTGGAGATCATCACCGCCCACATGATGAACACCTACGACTTCCTGGACAACAAGAACCTGGTCATCACCGAGAAGGCCCTGGAGTACATCGAGGGGGTGCTTGCATAAATGGACGCACGCGATATCATCATCCGCCCGGTCATCACCGAGCATTCGTATGACGGCATGGAGTACGGCGTTTACACGTTCGAGGTGGCCAAGGAGGCCAACAAGATCGAGATCGCCAAGGCCGTGGAAGAGCTCTTCGACGTGAAGGTCGTGAAGGTCAACGTCATCAACGTGAAGCCGAAGCCGAAGCGCTTCCGCTACAACCAGACCGGCCACACCAAGGCTTGGAAAAAGGCAATGGTCACCGTTGCCGACGGCCAGAGCATCGAGCTGTTCGCGCAGTAAGACTGCTTTGATAGCTTAGTTGTGAAGCCCTGGCTTGTGCTGGGGCTTCGCTGTAGTTGGCCGCTTCGGGTCGCGTGCGGGGGGTGTCATGCTCAAACAGTCCTCGCTTGGTCGAAATGCCCACTGGGCATTTCGAGTCGCTGTGGAACTGCGCGTGACGCCCCCCGCACGCGACCCGAAGCTACGACGGCGCACCTGTAATGGCGCGTGACGGAAACCTCTTCATAGTTCGGGCGGCGCGAACAGATGCTTTGGCCGTCTTCTACTAGCTGAGGAAGGAATGAAGGAGGGACGTTATGTCCAATTGTATCGTGGCTCAGTCTGGGGGGCCTACTTCGGTTATTAATGCTACGGTCGCTGGTGTTGTCAAGGCAAACCAGATGAATCCGGTGTATGAGCATGTGTATGGTGGCCTGAACGGCATCGAGGGCATCCTGCAGGAGCGCTTCGTCGACCTCACCGACATGACCGAGGAGGAGAACCTCGTGCTGCGCCAGACGCCGTCTTCGGCGCTCGGCTCTTGCCGTTACAAGCTGAAGCGCGACAACGTCGAGGACTTCGAGAAGCTCATCAAGATCATGGAGAAGTACGACATCGAGACGCTGTTCTACACCGGCGGCAACGACTCCATGGACACCGTGGCCGCGCTTTCCGAGTACGCCACGAAGAACGGCATCACCGGCCGCCGTTTCGTGGGCTGCCCGAAGACGGTCGACAACGACCTCGTGATCACCGACCACTGCCCGGGCTTCGCTTCCGCTGCGAAGTTCATTGCCACCACGGCGCTGCAGACCTGGCTTGACGTGAACGTGTACCCGTCCTCCCGCCAGGAGGTCTTCGTGCTCGAGACCATGGGCCGCGATGCCGGCTGGCTCGCCGCTTCCGCATGCTTGTCCGGCCATGTCGACATCGTCATCCTGCCCGAGGATGCCTTCGACAAGGAGAAGTTCCTCGCCCGCGTGAAGGAGTGCATCGAGGCCACGAGCAAGTGCTACGTCGTGGTTTCCGAGGGCGCCCGTTACGCCGACGGCACCTACATCTCCGCCGGCGAGAGCAAGAACGACCTGTTCGGCCATGCGGTGCTGGGCGGTGCCGGCGAGGCCCTGAAGGCCATGATCCTCGACTCCGGCGCAGCTCCGCGCGTGAAGGTGCAGGACCTGTCCTCCGCGCAGCGCTCGCATGCCACCGAGCAGTCGCTCGTCGACGTCACCGAGTCGTTCCGCCTGGGCATGAGCGCCCATATGCGCAGCGCCGACAAGTCCTTCACCGGCAAGATGGTGGGCGTGAAGCGCCGCGAGGGCGACACCTACGAGGTCGATTACTTCGCCATCGAGGCCGACAAGGTCGCCAACTTCGTGAAGGGCTTCCCGAAGGAGTGGATCCTCCCGAACTACGCCGGCATCACCGATGAGGCCGTCGCCTACCTGCGCCCGCTCATCCAGGGCCAGCCGACCCTCATCTACAAGGACGGCCTGCCGGCCTACACCGAGCCGTACTACCTGCGCTAGTCTCGCGCGGATACGCACACAGGGCCCTTCCGTTCATTCCGGGAGGGTCCTTTTGTTTGCCCTAGAACCAAAGGGGACAGTCCCCTTTGGTTCAAACGAACTTGGGTCTCGGCTTTCGATTGTGACCTTTCAACAATCCGCAGACCGTTTCGTGATTCCATAGCCCTTGCGAGCCATTACAATATTCACAAACACTCCAAGTATTCCGAAGGGGGATGACGATGAGCAAGTTTGCAGAGCTTACCGAGGAATTGGCGCTCCAACTGAAGGAGATTGTCGGCGAGGATGACATCCAGTACGGCGCTGATGTGAACGAAGATTATTCGCATGACGAGATGCCCATCTACGGCGCGAAGATGCCGCAGGCGGTCGTGTTCCCCGAGAACACGCAGGAAGTCTCGGCAATCATGAAGCTTTGCTATGACAACGACATCCCCGTCACCGTGCGTGGCGCGGGCACGGGCTTGGTTGGCGGCAGCACGCCGTTGGCCGGCGGTGTGGTGCTGTGCACGATGAACATGAACAAGATCCTGGAATACGACATGCGCAACCTGAATGTGCGCATCCAGCCGGGCGTGCGCCTGTGCGACCTGGCGGCCGACGCGCTCGAGCATGACCTGATGTATCCGCCCGATCCGGGCGAGAAGACCGGTTCCGTGGGCGGCAACGTTTCCACCAACGCCGGCGGCATGCGCGCCGTGAAGTACGGCACCACGCGCGATTACGTGATGGCGATGACCGTCGTGCTTCCCACGGGCGAGATCCTGGAAGTCGGGCGCGCCGTGAACAAGACGAGCTCGGGCTACAGCTTGCTTCACATGATCATCGGCTCCGAGGGCACGCTCGCCGTCATTACCGAGCTCACGATGAAGCTCGTGCCGAACCCGCAGGCCAACACCAGCTTCATCCTGCCGTTCGAGAACATCGACGCCGCCATCCGCACGGTGCCCGAGATCAAGCTCGCCGGCCTGGGCCCGCAGTCCATCGAGTTCATGGAGCGCGACATCGTCGACGCATCCGCCGTCTACCTGGGCAAGAGCGTGTTCCCCACGGAGATCGACGGCCGCGAGGCGGGCGCCTACATCCTGGTGACGCTCGACGGCAACGACCCCGAGGAGATCTTCCAGCGTGCCGAGAAGCTCGTGGAGGTTGCCGATGCGAACGGCGCCTATGACGTGCTCGTCGTCGACCACGCCGCCGAGAAGGAAGCCGTCTGGGCTGCCCGCAGCGCGTTCCTGACCGTCATTGAGGCCGACAGCGACCTGCTCGACGAGATGGACGTCGTCGTGCCGGTCGACAGCATCGCCGACTTCCTGCACTACATCTACGGCGTGGGCGAGGACCTGGGCGTGCGCATCCGCTCGTTCGGCCATGCCGGCGACGGCAACCTGCACATCTACTGCGC
>JAUNEQ010000028.1:0-9101 GCA_030525445.1 Coriobacteriia bacterium
CACGCTTGTCCCATATGCTGCGGGCCGGCTTGTCCCACCCTCCGGATCCCGGGCGTCCCTTAACATCCTTGCGCTAGATATCGCGCTCCAGATGCAGAATCGCGTAGTCGCCGTTGTGCGTTTCGCCACATTCCGCGAACCCCTGGGCCTTCCAGAACGCAACGCCCTGTTCGCTCGCCTTGGGGCAGCGTACCTCCAGGTGGTCGTATCCCTGGGCCTGCATGCTCGCGCGCACGTCGGCGAAGATGCTCGAGCCGATGCCCTGGTTCTGCAAGTCGGAATCCACCATGAACCACCCGATGAACGCGTCGTCCGATTCGGGATACCCCGTGATCAGATCGAGCACGGCCACGAGCTCGTCGTGGTCGTTGTAGAAGCCCACGAGGTACTTGTCTTCGGCGCCCGTGCCCTCGGGAATGTCGCTGATGATCTCGGTGAGACGCGACATCGATGGCCGCACGCCCAGCGCACGCCAATAACGGCGGTTGGAACGCGCCAACAGGAACACGTCGGTGATATCGGCCTCGGTAAGCCGGCGCACGTTGTAGTCGATTCCCAGCGACTGGATGTCGAGCCCACCCGCGGCCACCGTAGCCCGCTCGATGGCGCGGCTGAACTGGGTGTCGTACAGCTCGCGGTAAACGCCATCGAGTTTCAGCAGCTCATCGTGCGTTCCCTGTTCGGCAATCACGCCGTCTTTCACCACGAGGATGCAGTCGGCCTTCAGGATGGTGGACAAGCGGTGCGCGATGACGATGCTCGTGCGGCCCTGCATGAGCTCCTCGAGCGCCTGCTGGATGGCGTTTTCCGAAATTGAATCGAGCGCGCTCGTGGCCTCGTCCAGGATGAGGATCTGCGGATCCTTCAGGATCACGCGCGCGAGCGACAGGCGCTGCTTCTCGCCGCCGGAGAGCTTCAGGCCGCGGTTGCCCACTTGCGTGTCGTATCCATCGGGCTGGCTCGCGATGTAGTCGTGGATGTTCGCGATGCGGCACGCGCGCTCCAGGTCTTCGGACGTCGCGTTCTCGTTCGCGTACAGGAGGTTCTCGCGGATAGTGCCGTTGAACAGGTACGCTTCCTGCGTCACGACGCCCACGCGCTGGCGCAGGTATTCCAGGTCGAAATTGCGCACGTCCACACCCGCCACCTTCACGCTGCCGCCCGTGACGTCGTAGAGGCGCGGGATGAGGTTCACCACGGTCGACTTGCCCGCGCCCGACGGCCCGACGATCGCATACATCGCGCCGCCCGGCACCGTGAAGTTGACGTCGGTGAGGATCTCCTGACCAGGCTCGTACCCGAACGCCACGTGCTCGTAGGTGATGGGCTGGCGCTCTACATCGGGCTTCGCGCCGTTTTCCGGCGAGACGATGGGGTTATCGCGGTCGAGGTAGTCGAAGATGCGCACGAACAGCGCGAGCGAGCGCGTGAACGTCACCTGCAAGTCGAGCAGCGACTCGACCGGGCGGTACAGGCGGTTCACGAGCGAGACCATGGCGGTGACGATGCCCACGGTGAGCGTGGGGTCGAGGTGCTCGATGATGAGCAGGCCGCCCGCGAAGTAGATAAGCAGCGGCCCGAGCTGGGTGAACATGCCCATCGCCACGCGGAAGAGCGAACCCGAGCGCGTCTCCTTCATCGCGAGGTCGCGCACCTGGCCGTTCACCTCGCGAAACTCGGATTCTGCCTTCTGCTCGCGCGTGAACATCTTCACGAGCAGCGACCCGCTGGCGGAAAGCGTCTCGTTGATGATCTGGTTCATCTCGTCGGTTTTCGCCTGGGCTTTCGTCGCGTACTTCAAGCGCGACTTGCCCGCGATGCGCGTCGGCGCGATGAGCAGCGGCAACACCGCCAAGCCCACCCACGCCAAGATCCAGCTCATGCTGAAGAGGGCGACGAGCGTCGTGATGATGGTGGCGAGGTTACCCACCACCTGCGATAACGTCCCGGAAATGACCGAACTCACGCCGCTGATGTCGGTGTCCATGCGGGTGATGATGTCGCCTTGCTTTTCGGTGGTGAAGAACGAGTGCGGCATGCGTTGCAGATGGTGGTACATCTCGTTGCGCATGTCGAAGATGATGTGCTGCGAGATCCAAGCGTTGATGTAGTTCTCGAGTATGCCGATGATCTGGCTCGTCGCCATGGCGGCGAGCGCGACGAGCAGCAGCTGGATGAGATATTGCAGGTCATTGCCCACAAGCGCCTGGTCAACGATCATGCCCGTGACGATGGAGGGCACGAGGCCCACCACGGCCGCGATAAGGATGGCCAGGAACACGAAGATGAACTGGAGCCAATAGGGTTTCAGGTACGAGAGGATGCGCAGCAGCAAGGCCTTCGTGACCTTGGGCATGTTCGCTTTCTCCTCGTCCGTGAGGAACTTCCCTCCCGGAGGGCCTCCCGCGATTCTACCGCCCGCCTGCATGTTCTCCTCCGTTTCAAACACGCCATCCGAGGCCGCAAAGCGTCAACAACCGTTTAAACCATCGAAAAGCGCTTCGTGCGCTCCCACGAAGATACACCAACAACTCGTTGACTCTTGATTAGTGTACATTCTGAATCGGCTATTCTGCATTTTACCTGATGGCACTTCTTCAAGATGTTCAGGATGCGCACTAGCTATTTTAGCTAGTGCGCATCCTGAACGTCATTTTCATTACTCACCTGGTGTTTTGCATTTTTCCTTAATCACCATGTACACTATTTTGCATAGAGGGATAGGAGGCGCTCATGGCAATCACAATTTCACATGCTTCCGCCCTTCATGCAACGCGTTTGTTGCGTTCTGCGGGGGCAAACCTCGCCATGATGGACCGCGGAGCGATCGCGATGCCTCAACCATGGGTTGGACGCAGATGGAGCATGCGCAATTTCGCGCCTGACACGTGGAATTGGTCGAGCCCGAGCAAAGGACGAAAACTCGACATAATGGTTGATAGTCCAGGAGCCCGCGTTCGCATGTCCGGAATACGCAACCACACCGTCTCCTCCGAATTGCCGCCCAACTCCATCGTTTGGCTCGACGAACACACCACCATGCCTTGCCCCGCTCTGCTTTTCGCGCAAATGGCAGAAACCGCCTCGCTGCCAGCGCTTGTATTGCTCGGACACGAACTGTGCGGCAATTTTTCAAGGTCTGCCGATAACCCATCTGGCGGACCCATTACGGACAAGATTGCAGCAGCGACGAGCGTTGAGGAACTTCGGGCTTATCTTTCGACGCTCCCCAAAATGGCGGGGATCAAACGCGCACGCCAAGCGGTGAACTACATCGCCGATCATGCGGTGTCCGCCCCTGAGGCCGTACTCTCAACCGTGTACGCGCTTCCTCCTGCGGAGTCGGGATACGGCATGGGGCCGCTCACGCTCAACAAGCAGATCGAGGTCACCCGCGACGCGGATGGAGACGTCGCCGGCTCGCGTTTCCCTGACATCCTGTTCCCCTTCGCGCCCGTGGGCATCAACTACGACGGCGAAGGGCATCTCGACCTAGCGGGGCTGGTGAAAGCGGCGCGAGCAGCCGAGCTCGCGGACGCAGACACGAAGCTCCAGGCAGACCAGGTCCTCATCGCAAAAACCGCAGAGGTGCGCGAAAAGGCGCTCGATGACGTCCGCCGCACGCGCGAGCTTGCCGCAAGCGGATACCTCGTACTCCCCGCCACCAAGGAAGACCTCTATGGTTGGGGGCAGCTCGATAGCCTCACCCGGCACATCCTCGACTGCGCGCAAAACGTATTCGGTGCCGACGTCGCGCAATACCGCGAAACGCTCGATGATGCCGCGCTCAAGCGCGACCGCTTCGCGCTCCTGAGCGCGATGTTGCCTACGGCCAACCCGGCACGTAGTGAAGTGATTTAAGCAAGCCGGTCGACCGCCACGGCGGTGATATGCCCGTCGCGCGTTTCGAACAGGCAGATGCGCTCGGACTCGTACAGCAACCGGAACGTCGCGAGCTCCATCGGCTCGCGCGGCGGCTCCTCTTCCACGAGCTCGCCCTCATACAGGGGGATATCCTCCCAATGGGACGGCGTCGGCGCGCCAAAAGGGTGCGCGTAATCGCTGGGTTTCCGCATCGCCATCGCCCTATTTCCCGAACAGCCGGCGGAACATCCCGCCCTTGTTCTGGGCTTTCTGCTCCTTTTGGGCTTTCGCGGCGCGCGTCGCCGCGGAATCGCGATGCACCTCGAAGCTGATGGAAACCTCGCCCTCGGCCGGTTGCGGGTCGGCGGGCTTGATCTTGCGCGTGCGCGGCGCCGCCGGAATGGCCGGCCCCGACACCTCGTTTACCCGCATCGAGCCCTTTGGTCCCGGCCTGTTCGCGGCTTCCTCCACCGCCTTCGGCAGCGGAGCCTGCAGCGCGACCTCGGAAAACGCCTTGCCAGAAGCCGGCGCCATCGGCGCGGCAACCCCGTCGGCATCGTCTTCGGCCTGCTCGAGGGCATCGATAGCCGCCTCGGCCATCAGCACGTCCTGCCGGGTGACCCCGTCCGCACGCAGCTCCGCGGCGGCTTCGGCACCCTCCGCCCTCGCAAGCTCGGGAACCCCAACCAGCTCGAGCGCGCCGTCACGCTCGTAGCACGGCAGTCCACCGCGGTACGATACCCGCCAGAACACGAGCCCGCACGCCGGCGCGTTCTCTCCCGCCGCGCGCCGGTCGCGTGCCTCGAGCACATCCTTCACCCAAGCAGGCTCGCGCAAGCCCGAGCCCACCATCACGAGCGTGCCCACGATGGAGCGCACCATGGAATGCAGGAAGGCCGTGCCCGTCACGCGAATGCTCAGGGCATCCTCGCCCATCACGTTCACGGGCACCACGCGCACCTCGCGCAACGCGCGCACCGTATTCTTGCCCTCGGCCGACGCCGCCAGGCAAAAACTCTTGAAATCATGCTCGCCCACCAGGTACGATGCCGCCTCGTTCATGGCGTCGACGTCCAGCTCGCGGCGCGCATCCCAGCACCAGCCGCGCAGGAACAGCGGGTGGCGTCCGCCCGGCATCACGAGGTAGCGGTACTCGCGCTCGATCGCGGAAAACCGCGCCGAGAAATCGGGCGGCATCACCGCAAGCGTCTGGATGGAGATATCGTCATCGGTGAGCGCCTGGAACGAGCGCTTCAGCTTGAACAGGTTGCGTCCTTCGGCCTCTTCGCGCGTGATGGGAAAGCTCACCACCTGGCCGCGCGCATGCACGCCGGCATCGGTGCGCCCCGCGCACACGACCTCCACCGGACGGCGCAACGCAAGCGAGAACGCCTGCTCGAGGTTGCCCTGCACCGTGCGCTTGCCCGGCTGCTTCGCATATCCGGAAAACGCGGTCCCGTTATAGGAAAGCACCACCGCCAACTGCGCATCGATGCCAGTCGTATCCACCTGCATGGTGTCTATGGCAGCCGTACCCTCCACGGGCCTCCCCTTCTCTCATCATGCCTAACACGGGGCCGTCCCCGCACCAGGCTGTGTCATGCCCTACGACGCGGAACGCCAGGGCACGTTGCCGAACAGGCCCGAAATCTCGGACAGCAACAGCGGGTTGCGCGAGTCAACCGCCATCGGCAGCTCGGCGCGGAAACGGCGGCCGTCGCTCTGCGTCACGAACAGCTCCACGCCGTCGTGGCCCGGGTACTTCTTCAGGATGCGGCTGAGGTTGATCGACACGCTCTGGTTGAAGTCGCGCGCGGAAATGGAGATCTTCAGCTTGTCGGGCGCACGATTCGCATCCGCCTCGTTCAGCTCGATGGGGTTCACCTCGTACGCCACGATCTGGGCGCCGCGGTCGCTCACCTCGAACTTGCCCTTGATGGACACGATCGCATCCTCCTGGATGGCGGCGGCGTTGTCGTCGTAGTTGAAGCAGATGCACTCCACGTGGCCGGTGGTATCCTCCAGCGTGAACATCGACATCTTGGTATTACGCTTGGTCATGCGTGTGGAAACGCCCGAAATCATGCCGGCGAAAGTGCCGTTCTTCACGTCCTTGCCCCGCTGGACCAGCTCGGAAAGACTGTTCTTCGCCAGACGCGCGAGCGCGTTCTTGTACGGGTTCAGCGGATGGTCGGAAACGAAGATGCCCAGGATCTCCTTCTCGAACGCGAGCAGCGTGCGGCGCTCCCATTCCACGCCATCGGGCGCGGGCACTTCGTCGTCCATGCCGGAATCGAGCCCGTCGTCGGCGAACATGTCGAAGATGCTTCCCTGGCCCGCCATGCGGTCGCGCTGACGCTTCGCGGCGGACTCGAGCATCGTCGTCTCGTCGATGAAATACATGAGCTGCTTGCGCGTGTAGCCGGTGGAATCGAACGCGCCGGCCTTGATGAGCGCCTCGAGCGTCTTGCGGTTGTACACCTTGGAATCCAGGCGGTCCACGAAATCGTGCAGCGAGGTGTAAGGGCCGTTCGCCTGGCGCTCGGCCACGATGGCCTCGACGACCTTCTCGCCCACGCCGCGCACGCCGGCCAAGCCGAAGCGCACGCCTTCATCGGTGGGCGTGAACTCGAGATTCGAGGAATTGATATCGGGCGGCAGAACCGGGATCCCCGAGCGGTTGCAGCTGGACACGTACTGGGTGAGGCGGTCGTTGTTGCCCATGTAGCTCGACAGCACGGCGGCCATGAACTCATACGGGTAGTGCGCCTTCAGGTATGCAGTGCGCATCACCAGCACGGCGTAGCACGCCGAGTGCGACTTGTTGAACGCGTATTCGGCGAACTTCTTCGCGTCGCTCCAGATCTTCTGGGCAACCTCGAGCGAATAGCCGTTGTCCACGGCGCCCTGGTTCCAGTCGTCTTCCAGGGCGTTCATGATGTCGATCTTCTTCTTGCCCATGGCCTTGCGCAGCTTGTCTGCCTTGCCCGGGCTGAAGCCCGACATGACCATGGAAATCTGCATCAGCTGCTCTTGGTAGACGATGGTGCCGTACGTCTCCTCCAAAATGGGGCGCAGGCGCTCGTCGTAATAATGCGCGGGCTTGCGGCCGGAAACCACGTCCACGTAGTCGTCGACGAAGCCGTTCTGCAACGGGCCCGGGCGGTTGAGCGCGATGGACGCGACGATGTCGCTGAATTGGCGCGGCTTCATGCGCGCGAACAGCGTCACGTACAGCGCCGATTCCACCTGGAACAGGCCGTCCATGTTGCCGCCGCACATGAGGTCGAAGGCCTTCGGGTCGTCGAGCGGGATGTCGTCGGGGCGAATCTCGATGCCGAAACGCTCCTTGATGTTGTTGCAGGCGCCCGTGATTACGCCCAGCGTGCGCAGGCCCAGGAAGTCCATCTTCAAAAGGCCCAGGTCGGGCGTGTAGTGGCCGTCATACTGCGTGATGATGCCGCCGCCCTTGGTGTCGCGCTTCATGGGCACGTGCTCGCTCATCGGGTCGCGGCAGATGATGGTGGCGCAAGCGTGCACGCCCTCGTTGCGCACGTTGCCCTCGATGGAACGCGCCGCGTCGATGACCGCCGCGATCTCCTCTTCGGTCTCGTACGCCTGCTTGAGGTCGGGGTTCTTCTCGATGGCCTGGTCGATGGTGATGCCCAGGTCGTTGCCGATCATCTTGCAGATGCGGTCGCCCACGCTGTAGGGCTCGTCCATCACGCGCGCGGCATCGCGCACCGCGTTCTTCGCCTGCAGCTTGCCGAAGGTGATCACGCCGGACACATGGTCCTCGCCGTACACCTCGCGCACGTGGTCGATGACGTCCTGGCGGTGCTTATCGTCGAAGTCGACGTCGATATCGGGCATCTCGACACGCTCTTCGGAAAGGAAGCGCTCGAACAGCAGGCCGTTCGGCAACGGGTCGAGGTCGGTGATGCCCATCGCGTATGCCACGAGGGAGCCGGCGGCCGAACCACGGCCCGGCCCGACGCCGATGCCGTTGTTCTTCGCCCACATGATGTATTCCTGCACGATGAGGAAGTACGCGGGGAAGCCCTGCTTGATGATGATGCCGGCTTCGTGCTCGTAGCGCTCGGCAACGGAAATGCCGTTGATCTCGACCTCGCGCCAATTCTCGCCGTAGCGGCGCACCAGGCCTTCCTCGATCTGATGGCGGAACCAGCTCTCCTCGGTCTCACCCGGCGGCAACGGGAACTTCGGCAAGATGGAGTCGCGCTCGAGCACGACGTCGCATTTCTCGGCGATCTCCACGGTGGTATCGCACGCCTCGGGGAAATCGCGCAGCGCCTCGCGCATCTCCTCTTCCGTCTTCATGTAGAACTGGTCATTGGAAAAGCGCATGCGGTTCGCGTCGTCGAGCTTGCTGCCCGTGCCGATGCACAGCATGAGGTCCTGCTTCGTGGCGTCCTCGCGGTTGAGGTAGTGGAAGTCGTTCGTGGCCACCGTCTTCAGACCGGCTTCCTGCGCCACGCGCGTGAGCTGGACATTCAGGTCGTGCTGGGTCATGCCGGAATCGGTGATGATGCCCTGGTCCTGCAGCTCGATGTAGAAGTCGCCCGGCTCGAACACGTCGGCGAACTTGCGGGCCCACTTCACGGCATCGTCGAACTGGCGGTTGTCGAGCAGGCGCGGGATGATGCCCGCGACGCACGCGCTCGTGGCGATGAGGCCCGCGCTGTACTTCTGCAACATCTCGAAGGTCGTGCGCGGTTTGTAGTAGAAATTGTCCACATGCGATTCGCTCACCAGGCGCACGAGGTTGTGATATCCCTCGTTCGTCTTCGCGAGCAGGATCATGTGGTACAGCGGCGGCTTGCCCTCGCGTTTGAGCTCGCTGTCGGTGGTGAAGTAGATCTCGCAGCCGTAGATGGGCTTCACGCGCACGCCGGTCTTCTTCTCGACCTTTTCGACGGCATCGGCGAGCTCGGGCACGCCCGACATCACGCCGTGGTCGGTGATGGCCACCGCCGGCATGCCGCATTGCGCCGCCTTCAGCACCATGTCATACACATGGGTTGCGCCGTCGAGCAGGGAATACTCCGTGTGATTGTGCAGATGAACAAATGCCATGATGTGCCTCGCCTCGCGCTTGGGCACCCGAAACCGTGAGCGTTTAAATGATGTGCGCTTCAGATGCGTTTTCTCTCGCAGGCTATCTTACCAACACCCCGTGCCCGGGGGTAGCGAACATCCTGTGGAGAATGTGGGGC
>JAUNEQ010000028.1:9201-16862 GCA_030525445.1 Coriobacteriia bacterium
GCCGGGTAGTAGCCGAATAGGATGCCGATGGCAACGCAGATGGCGGCAACCATGATCATCGCACCGGGGTCGATGAACGGGGTGATAGCCACGCCCTCCTGACCTCCCAGAGCACCGCCGGCAACGCCGCCCAGCGCGAAGGCGCCCGCATATCCCAGGGCGATGCCGATGACGCCGCCCACCATCGTCAGGCACACCGACTCCAGCAGGAACTGGCGGGTGATGTCGCGTCGGCGTGCGCCAAGCGCCTTGCGCAAGCCAATCTCGCGGATGCGCTCGGTCACGTTCGTGAGCATCATGTTCATGATGCCGATACCGCCAACCACCAGAGAAATCGAAGCGACGGCCGTCATGAGCACCTGGAACGACATCATCGTGGTGTTCAGCTCGTCGATGATCGACTGCATCGTCGTCACCATGATGGCATCTTCCTGCTCGTCTTCGGGCACCGCGAAGCGCTTCGCCAGCCATGCCTTCGTCACGCTCGCGACCTGCTCCATGTCGGAATCCTCGCGCGCGAGGCCGTACACCTGGTCGATGGACGACATGGCATTGATGCGCTGCGCGCAGGTCTTGTACGGCATGAACAGGCGCACCATGTCGTCGCCCCACGAAACGCCGGAAGACTCCACCACACCCACGATGGTGTACTGGACGCTGCCGATGCGAATGGAACGGCCCGTAACCCGCTCATCCCGCTTGTCGAAGAGGGTCTTCACCGAATCTTGGTCGAGCACGACGGAAAGCGCCGCCGATTCCGCCTCCTCTTCGGTGAAGAAGCGGCCTTCCACGAGCTTGAGCGCCATGGCTTCGGCGTACTCAGGGTACACGCCCTGGCACTGGCCGTCGGCCTTCTCGGTGCCCGACGACACCTCGGCGCTGCCGTAGGTGGTCGGCGTCACGAAGTCGTATATCTTCGAAAGCTCCGTCTCCATGTCATCCACGTCATTAACGGTCATCTCGTGGCCGTAGTAGACGTTCATCGAGACCAGGCGCGCCTGGGACAGGCCCAGCTGCCCCACCAGGGACTGCTTCACGCCACCGATGAGCGAGATCATCGCGATGACGGCGGCGATGCCGATGACGATGCCGAGCACGGTGAGCAAGCTGCGCGCGCGATTCGCGTCGAGCGCGGAAACCGTTTCGTATGCGAGGTCAGAAAATCTCATGTATGCCCCCTCGCCCGCTTGGCTGCAACGATGCGTTCCTGCTCGTCGGTGAGCAGCCTGCCATCGCGGATGTGCACGGTGCGGTCCGCCCAATCCGCCACTTCGGGATCGTGCGTGATGAGGACGACCGTCTTGCCCCGCTCGGAGAGCTTCTTGAACATCTTCAGGACCATGAGCCCGGTGGCGGAGTCCAGGTTGCCCGTCGGCTCGTCCGCCAGCACGACGGCCGGGTCGTTCACCAGGGCGCGCGCAATGGCCACGCGCTGCATCTGGCCGCCGGAAAGCTCGTTCGAGCGGTGGTCGAAGTATTCTGCGGGAAGGCCCACGGCCGTGAGCGCCTCCACCGCACGCTTGCGGCGCTCCGCAGGGGGAACGTCGGTGTACGTGAGCGGCAAGATCACATTGCGCAGCACGGTCGCACGGGGAAGCAGGTTGAAGCTCTGGAACACGAAGCCCAGGCGAGTCGCCCGCAGCTCCGCGAGCTCATCGTCATCGAGCGTCGCGATGTCGACCCCTTCGAGCTTGTACGTGCCCGACGTGGGCGTGTCCAGGCAGCCGAGCAGGTTCATGAGCGTCGATTTGCCGGAACCAGAAGGCCCCATGATGCACAGGAACTCTCCGCGCTCCACCTGCAGCGTGACGCCGCGCAACGCATGCGTGTAGCCCGCCGCCGACTCATAAATGCGGTGGACGTTCTGTATGTCGATGACAGCAGGCACGCTTAGCCCTCGTCGTCTTCCACGGCGAGGTCGTCGCCTTCCATGCCCTCATCGCCCAAAAGGTCGCCCATGCCGGAAAGCAGCACGACCTCGCCTTCCTTCAGGCCCTTCTTGATGACGGCCTCGGACGTCGACTGGGCGCTAACCTTCACCTTGCGCGTCTCGGTCGCGAAGGTCTCCTCGTCGGTGACCACCTCGACCGTCATGTTGCCGTCGGCGTCTTCCGTGATTGCCGACGCGGGCACCACCAGGGCATTCTTGATGTCCTGCGTGAAGATCTCCACGTTGGCCGTCATGCCGAGCTTCAGCCGCGGGTCCGGCTTGTCGATGAGCAGGTCGACCTTGAAGGTGACGACACCGCCGCCACCGAAATCGCCTTCTTCAGAGCCCGACGCCGTCGAGCCCACATCGATGACCCGCGCCTCGAGCTCGAGGTCGGGGAACGCCGAGAACGTGACGACTGCACGCTGGCCCACCTCGATGCTCGAGATGTCGATCTCGTTCACCTCGATGTTCACGCGCATCTTCGTGACGTCCGCGATCTGCGCGATGGATCCCGACGAGTTCTCGGGGCCGTCGCCCAAAGCAGCGCCTGCGACGGCATCCAGGGACAGCAGCGTGCCGGCCTGCGGCGCGCGCACCGTGCATTTGTCCAGCTCGGCAACAGCTTCGTTGTACGTGCCTTGAGCATCATCCAGCGCCTTTTGCGCCGATGAGCGCGCTTCCTTCGCAGATGAGATGGATTCGGCGAACGAGGCTTCATCGAACGGCTCGACCTCGGGGATCGGCACCGCGGCATACGCCTTGTCGTATGCATCCTGGCCGGCCTTCTCCGCTTCGGCCTTCAGCTCCTTTTTCTCCTTCGCGGTGGCGTCCTTCGGGATGGCGGCGATGGCCTTGTCATATGCCTTCTGGCGGGCATTCTCGCCCTTCACCCGGGCTTTTGCGGCCATCTTCTCGGCCTTTTCCGCCTGCTTCTTGTATTCCTTTTTGGCCTTCTTGTAGGCCTTCTGCATGCTCGAGACCGACGACTTCGCCTGCGAAAGATCAGAAGCGGCAGAATCGACGCCCTTGGCAGCCTCGTTAACCGCCTTCTCGAGCTCGGTGCTGCGCATGGTCACGAGGACATCGCCCTCTTCCACATGCTGGCCTTCCGTCACGAGCACCTCTTGGATAACGCCGTCGACCTCGGGGGTCACGACAACGGACGATGACGGCTGAAGCGAGCCCGACTCGGAAATGGTCGTCGAGAAATCGTCGATCATCGCAACCGCGGTCTCGGGAACTTCCTCGCCTTCTTCCTCGTGCGGGGCCAATGCGCCGCTGAAGAACAAGACGGCGGCAAGCGCCACCACACCCGCGGCCACGCCGATTTTGATGTTGCGCGAGCGGCGTTTCTGCTTGCGTTTTTCCTCCAGGTTCTTCAGCGCGACAAGCGCCTCTGATTCGTCGGAGTCCAAACCCAACAATGCGGTATCTTCCGTCTTCGCCGGTTCATTTTCCATTGATGGTCCTCTATCCCATAGCATGAATGCAGAAACCATTGGACATTTTTACAGAATTGCATTCGGCTGTCGAATAGATAAGCGATTACACTGCACAACCCTGCAGCGTTTTCGAAAGCAAACGATGGAACATCACCCCGGAGGTCTTCACCCATGAAAACTGAAGGCGCCCCGTTTCCGGGGCGCCTTGATGTGGATATCTCGAAACCGGTTATGGGCTTGCGTCACGCTTAGATGTGCGCGGCGTTACCGGCTCCGTCTTTCACCTTACGGCGAATGTTCACCCAACGCAGCTTGCGCTCGAGCACCTTCTTCTTGATGCCCTCTTCTTCAGCGGCGATGCGCTGTTGAAGTACCGCCTCTTCCTCGCGCAGCTCGTTTTCGTCGATATCATCGACGTCGCAAGCACGGTCGGCGAGAACATAGACGCGGGTGCCAGAGCACGTGGCGTAGCCGCCCTGGGTGGCAATGGTCTTCACCGTGCCATCGTTCAGGTGCACGCGCACCGCACCGCTCTTCAGCTTGGACACCAGCGGCACATGGTTTTCCATGATGCCGGTCTCGCCCAGCTGACCCGGGACGACAACCATCTGGACGTCCTCGCTGCGGTAAACGCGGTCCTGCAGGTGCACGATGTCGCACGTGAGCTTAGACATTAGTTCTCCTCTTGCAGCTTGGCGTATGCCTCGTAGACCTCTTCGATGGCGCCCTTGTAGCGGAAGCACTGCTCGGGAATGTGGTCGCACTCGCCGTCGAGGATGGTCTTGAACGAACGGATGGTGTCCTCGAGCTTCACATAGACGCCGGGGTTGCCGGTGAACTGCTCGGCTACGTGGAACGGCTGGCCCAGGAACTGCTGAATCTTACGGGCACGGTTGACGATGATCTTCTGCTCTTCGGTGAGCTCGTCCATGCCCAGAATCGCGATGATGTCCTGGAGGTCGTTGTAGTTCTGCAGGATCTGCTGCGTACGAACGGCCACGTCGTAGTGCTCCTCGCCGACGATCTGCGGGTCGAGGGCGCGGCTGGAGGACTCCAGCGGGTCGACGGCCGGGTAGATGCCCTTGTCGGCGATGGAACGGTTCAGAACCGTACGGGCGTCCAGGTGGGTGAACGTCGTGGCCGGCGCCGGGTCGGTGAGGTCGTCAGCGGGAACGTACACGGCCTGCACGGACGTGATGGAGCCGCGCTCGGTCGAGGTGATGCGCTCCTGGAGCTCGCCCATTTCGGTGGCCAGCGTGGGCTGGTAACCAACGGCGGAGGGCATACGGCCCAGCAGAGCGGAAACCTCGGAACCTGCCTGCGTGAAGCGGAAGATGTTGTCGATGAACAGCAGCACGTCCTGGCCCTGATCGCGGAAGTACTCCGCCTCGGTGAGGCCAGCCAGGCCGACGCGCAGACGCGCTCCCGGGGGCTCGTTCATCTGACCGTAGACCAAGCAGGTCTTGTTGATAACGCCGGACTCGCTCATCTCCAGGAAGAGGTCGGTACCCTCACGGGTGCGCTCGCCTACGCCGGTGAACACGGAAGTGCCGCCGTGCTCCTGGGCCAGGTTGTTGATGAGCTCCTGGATGATAACCGTCTTGCCGACGCCAGCGCCACCGAACAGGCCGGTTTTGCCGCCGCGGATGAACGGCTCGATGAGGTCGACGACCTTGATGCCGGTCTCGAAGATCTCGGCGCTCGTGGTGAGCGTGTCATACGCCGGGGCGGGACGGTGGATAGGCATCCACTCTTCCACCTCGGGCATCGGCTGGCCGTCAACCGGCTCGCCGAGCACGTTCCAAATGCGGCCCAGGGTCTGCGGGCCAACGGGCATGCACATCGGGCTGCCGGTGTCGAGCACCTTGATGCCGCGGGTCATGCCGTCGGTGCTGGTCATAGCGACGCAGCGGACCATGTCGCCGCCGAGGTGCGACTGCACCTCCAGAATGGTGTGGACGTGGCCGATAGCGGTATCGGCGTCGACCACCAGGGCGTTGTAGATCGCCGGCATCTCGGTCGGTGCGAACTCAACGTCCACAACCGGGCCGACGATACGGACGATGCGCCCATATCCGCCCTGGGTAGTACCCGGGGCATGGTTGGTTGTAATCTCTTCAGCCATTTAATCCTCCAATGCCGCCGCACCGCCAACGATCTCGTTGAGCTCGGTGGTGATAGCACCCTGGCGGACGCGGTTGTACAGTCTGGTCAAATTGGTCTGCATCTCGTTAGCATTATCGGTTGCGGCCTTCATGGCGTTACGACGTGCGCCCTGCTCACCGGCTGCGGAGTCGATGAGGGTGGCGTAGAACATCGTGCGCATGTAAGCCGGCAACAACGTCCAGAGGACCGATTCCTGCTCGGGCTCGAACACGACCTCGGGGGTCGGGTCGGCGGCAGCCTCCTCCTTCTCGGCGGATTCGCCCGTGGCCAGGGTTTCCTGAAGGTTGTTCAGGTCGACCATCGACACGAATGCGCTCATCGGGGCAAGCCAGTTGGGAATGGCCTTGGAAGTGTCGACGAACACGATGCGGCGGACGGGGAGCAGATACTCCGCGCGCAGCACCTGGTCGCCGGCGTTCCTCGCGTGGTTGTAAACGAGAATGACCTCGTCATACGTACCGTCGACATACTTTTCCATGGCGTAGTTGCCCAGCTGGATAGCCTCGCCCATGGTCGGATCTGCCGACAGGTCCGTGAATTCCATGATTGGAGTGATTTTGCGGTACTTCCAGAACGAGATGGCCTTCTTGCCGCAGGCAATCACGTCGGCCGTGATGCCATCAGCGGCCTTCTCCTTCATGATCCGCTCGGCCGCACGCAAAACGTTGCCGTTGAAGCCACCGGCCAGGCCGCGGTCGGACACAACCGTCACGATGAGGATGTGCTTCACCTCGTCGTGAACCCGCAGCAACGGGTTGGCGGAAGCGCCGACGCGGTCGATAATGCCGGTAACGGTTGACGCCATACCCGCAGTGTACGGGATGGTACGCTCCACTCGATCGCGAGCCCTACGGATCTTGGCAGCCGAAATCATCTCCATGGTACGCGTAATCTGCTTCGTCGATTTGACGGAGTTGATACGCCTATTGATGTCATGAAGTGTTGCCATTGTCCTCTTCCTTAGCTAACGGCAAACTGGCTCTTGAAGCGCTCGATGGCGGCCTTTGCGTCAGCCTCGATCTTATCCGTGAACTTGCTCTCCTTCTCGAGCTCAGCGAAGATCTCGGGAGCGGAGGTGCGGAGGTTCTGCAGCATCTCGGTGCGGAAGCGCACGACGTCCTCGACCGGAATGTCATCCAGGTAGCCCTGGTTGCCGGCGAAGATGGCGATGGCCTGCTCCATGACGGGCATCGGGGCATAACGGCCCTGCTTCAGAAGCTCGGTCATGCGGGCGCCACGGTTCAGCTGCTGCTGCGTAGCCTTGTCCAGGTCGGAACCGAACTGGGTGAAGGCCTTCAGCTCGCGGTAGGTGGCGAGGTCCAGACGGAGCGAACCAGCCTGGGACTTCATAGCCTTGCGCTGAGCGTCGCCGCCAACTCGGGACACCGACAGACCGACATCGACAGCCGGGCGCTGGCCCTGGAAGAAGAGGTCGGTGACCAGGTAGATCTGGCCGTCGGTAATGGAGATGACGTTCGTCGGGATGTACGCGCCCACGTCGCCAGCCTGCGTCTCGATGATCGGCAGGGCGGTGATGGAACCGGCACCGTTCTCGTCGGACAGCTTGACCGCACGCTCGAGCAGGCGAGAGTGCAGGTAGAAGATGTCGCCCGGGTAAGCTTCGCGTCCCGGCGGGCGACGCAGGGTCAGCGACATCTGGCGGTATGCCACGGCCTGCTTGGACAGGTCGTCATACACACACAGGACGTTGCGGCCACGGTTCTCGGCGTTGGCCGGCTTGCCGTCCTCGCCGTTGAACATGAAGTACTCGGCCATAGCCACGCCGGACATCGGGGCGATGTACTGCAGCGGGGCCGGGTCGGAAGCGGTAGCTGCGACGACGATGGTGTACTCCATCGCGCCGAACTTCTCGAGGGTCTCGACGATGTTCGCGACCGTGGAGGCCTTCTGGCCGATTGCCACGTAGACGCAGATCATGTCCTGGCCCTTTTGGTTGATGATGGCGTCGATCGCGATAGCGGTCTTGCCGGTCTGGCGGTCGCCAATGATGAGCTCGCGCTGGCCGCGGCCGATGGGGATCATCGAGTCGACAGCCATGATGCCAGTCTGCATCGGCTCCTTAACGGGCTGGCGCTCGTGAACGCCCGGTGCCTTGAACT
>JAUNEQ010000147.1 GCA_030525445.1 Coriobacteriia bacterium
AACGTGGTGCTCTCGGGCATCTCGACGCGCGAGGGCTATCCCATCACCTTCATGAGCTTCCTGAAGGTGGGCTTCCCGATGATGCTCGTCTCCGTGGTCATTGCGGCCGTGTACCTGATGGTCCGCTTCGTGTGGCTGCCTTTCTAGCGCATCAGCCTTGCTGCTCAAGAAACGCCCCGGTTCGGGGCGTTTCTTTTTTGCAATGACGTGGAGCCACGGCTCCGCTCGTTCGGGATGGCCACGGTTCGCCGCTTAATGGGGCTCCTTTTGCCCTGAGCGTCTGGGACGCGGGCTCCACGTAGATATCGCATCTTGCAAAATGCCAGCTTGTGGTATCATCTATACGATTATGCGGGGGATGGCCCCGAGATATGCAATTGAAACGCAGCAAACGAAAGGAACACCATGGACGAAACTGGAGTCATGGGCCTCATCGACGAATTGTCGATCCTCCTCGAAGACGCCAAGCCCGTTTTCGGCAAGAGCAATCTGAAGCAAGTCGATGCAGCCGCTGCATTCGAGATCATCGACGAGATTCGCGACCTGTTCCCGAGCGAATTTGCCCAAAGCCGCCAGATTGTGCGCGAGCGCCAGAGCCTGCTTGACGACGCCGAGGCCGAGGCGAGCCGCATGATCGAGGATGCCCGCAGCCAGGCTATGACCATCGCGAGCGAGCAGGAAATCGTCCGCATCGCCCAGCAGCAGGCCGACACCATCATGGCAGACGTGCGCGAGCTCGAGCGCGAGACCCGCGCTGGCGCCGAAGACTATGCCGACGAGGTATTCAGCCATGTGGAGCAGAGCCTCGACACCCTGCTCTCCAACGTGCGCCGTTGCCGCGACCGCCTGAACGCCAACGCCATCGCCGGCGGGAACGGGCCGATTCGCTAGTGGGTGCCTCCACTTATATCGCTTTGACGGACGAGCTCTTCGAGGTTTCGGGGGGCTCGGCCTTTTCCGGCGAGCTCGACCTTGCCGAGCTGAAGGCGGGTCCCGACACGCTGCGCTTCGCCGATCCTATTCCCTGGAACGTGTTCATCGCGAATACGGGGGAGGGCTCCCTTCTGGTGACGGGATCCATCAACGCGGTGGCGACCACCGATTGCGCCCGTTGCCTCGAGCCGTTCGAGCTCGACCTCGAAGGGGAAGTCGAGGGATTCGTCTTCCTCACCGACCCGGGCGATGATTTGCCCGAGGGCATGGAAGAGGATGAGTTCGAAGTCGTGGACGAGCATAAGGGCGTCGACATCCGCGCGTTCTTGGAAGCGGCCCTGGTGCTCGATATGCCGCTCGTGCCGCTGCACGATGAGGATTGCCTGGGCCTATGCCCCCAATGCGGCAAAAACCTCAACGAGGGTCCCTGCGATTGCGAGAAGGAAGACGATTCCGATTTCGAGAACGCCAAGAACCCGTTCGCCGCGCTCAAGGACTACAAGTTCGACAACTGAGGATGGGACACCACCCCGGAGGTGGTGTCCCGCTCTTTTGGCGGGGTGAATCTGCATAATGTGTGCAGGTAGTGAGCGGGTGAAAAACTTCTTGCACACGGGGTGGGGCATGGCTATACTACTTGTTCGTGTCATTGGAAGTTAACGAGCTACGCTCGTCGTGAAGGAGATATATCATGGCAGTACCCAAGAGGAAAACCGGCCGCGCCCGTCATCATTCCCGTCATAGCGCGAACATGAAGCTGACCGCTCCGGCTCGTTCCACCTGCCCCCAGTGCGGCGAGGTGAAGCTTCCGCATCGCGTGTGCGGCAACTGCGGCTATTATCGCGACCGCGAGGTCATCGAGACCGCATAACACCGTCTGGTGCAGAATTGTGGGAACCCCCTGTGTCACAGGGGGTTCTTTTGTGTGCTTATTTACGGGTGTTGACGCGTGTCCGCCTTGCTTGTCTATAATGCTCTGATGTATGTCCCTGTGCACTTGCGTGTATGGGTGCAGAGTAATCGAGGGGCGCTAACCTGGCGGTTTTTCCCATGGGGGACAACTCCCAGGTTAGCGTCTCGCAGAATTGCGAGATGAGGGGAGTATTCCTATGGAGAAAACCGTGGTGGTCGCGGTTGACGCGATGGGTGGCGACAACGCCCCCGAAGCGATCCTTGCCGGAGTGGCCGAAGCTCTTGCCGAGATTCCCGCGCTGCATGTGAAGCTGTGCGGCCTTCCCGAAGTGGTGGAGCCGTTCGCGGCCGAACACGAGCGTTGCGATGCCGTCGCTTGTTCGCAGGTCATCGCAATGGACGAGCATCCGGCCCAGGCGTTCAAGACCAAGCCCGATTCGTCCATCGTCGTGGGCTGCAAGCTCGTGAAGGATGGCGAGGCCGATGCGTTCTACAGCGCCGGTTCCACGGGCGCCTGCTTCACGGCGGGCACGATGGTCATCCGCCGCCTGAAGGGCGTCGCACGTCCGGCGCTGTGCACGAACGTGCCGTGCCCGACCCGTCCCGTCGTGATGTGCGATGTCGGGGCGAACGCCGATTGCAAGCCCGAATACCTCGTGCAGTTCGCCACCATGGCCACGCTGTATGCGGAATTGCTCATGGGCGTTAAGAATCCGAAGGTCCAGTTGCTGAACATCGGCGAGGAGGAGACCAAGGGCTCCACGTTCGCGCAGGAAGCGCATGCCCTGCTGAAGCAGGAGGTGCCGAACTTCGCCGGCAACTGCGAGGGCCGCGATATCCTCGCGGGCACCTGCGATGTCGTCGTGACCGACGGTTTCACGGGCAATGTCGCGCTCAAGACCATCGAAGGCGTGGGCAGCATGCTCTTCGCCGAGATCAAGAAGCTGTTCATGGCGTCTGCCAAGACGAAGATGGCCGCCGCCGTCCTGAAGCCCGGCTTCACGGAGCTGAAGGATTCCGTGGATCCGGACACCTTCGGCGCCGCCCCCGTCCTCGGCCTGAAGGGCCCGGTCTTCATCGGCCATGGCTCCTCGAGCCCGCGTGCCGTGAAGAGCTCGCTTGCGCTGGCCGTGCGTTCGGTGGAATCCGACCTCACGGGCAAGATCGCCGATGCGCTTGTGGCTGCTGCCGAAGCCGATTCCTCCCGCGAGGCGGACAAGGCGTAAAACCATGTTCAGCGTAGAGGAACTGGAGCGCATCGACCGCGCCCAGCAGATCATCGGATACACATTCAAGGACCAGCAGCTCATACTGTCCGCCATCACGCATCCGTCGGCGGCAGAGGGCAAGCCGGTCCAGTACTCATATGAACGCCTGGAGTTCCTGGGCGACTCGGTTTTGGGCGTCATCGTCGCAATGGCGGCCTTCAAGAAGTTCAAGGACCTCGACGAGGGCGGCCTCACGCGCATCAAGGTGGCGCTGGTCGCCGGATCGACGCTGTCGGAAGTGGCCCATGAGCTGGGGTTCACGGACATCATCATCTTCGGCGATTCCGAGGTTGGCACGGGCAAGCGCGGCATGCATTCCGCGCTGGAAAACGTGTACGAGGCCGTGGTCGCCGCGCTCTACATCGACGGCGGCTTCAATGTGGCGCGCGATTTCATCAGCCGCACGCTGCTGCCGCGCATGACGCGCGATTTCGCGGCGAAGCCCGAAAACCCCAAGTCGATGCTGCAGGAAAAGCTCCAAACCGAGGGCATCACGCCCACGTACAAGCTGGTGGAGACCCAAGGGCCGCCGCATGACCGCACCTTCGTATCGGCGGTGTTCGCCGGAATGCAGAGCCTCGCCCGTGGCGTGGGCCGCACCAAGAAGGAAAGCGAGAGCAAGGCGGCTGCGCAGGCCCTGAAGCAGCTCGAGCAGCAGCGCAAGGCCGAAGCCAAGGCGGCGAAGAAGGCCGAGAAGGACCGTCGCCGTGCGAAGAAGGAAGCGCGCCGCGCCAAGGCTGCCATCGAGCAGGAGGTCGTGGAACAGCCGATCGACCCCGATGTGCCCATCGCGACCGTGGTGACGCGCATCTCAGACGAGGAGCGGGTGAGCTAGCCCGATGTACCTGAAGACGCTCACCTGCAAGGGCTTCAAGTCGTTCGCCGACCGCAGCGTGATGAGCTTGGAGCCGGGAATCACCGCGATCATCGGACCTAACGGCTCGGGCAAGTCGAACGTGCTCGACGCCGTCTTGTGGGTGTTGGGCGAGCGCAACGCGCGCAACCTGCGCGGACAGGCCATGGAAGACGTCATCTTCGCCGGCAGTTCCACGCGCAAGCCGGTGAGCCTGGCCGAAGTCAACCTCGTCCTGGACAATTCCGACGGCACCTTGCCCGTGGACTACGACGAGGTCGCCATCACGAGGCGCATCTACCGTTCCGGCGACAGCGAATACCTCATCAACGGCGCGCTGTGCCGCCGCATGGACGTGCTGGACATCCTGCACGATTCCGGCCTGGGCACGGGCACGCACTCCATCATCAGCCAGGGCCATCTCGATAGCGTGCTGCAGTCGCGTCCCGAAGACCGGCGCGCGCTCATCGAGGAAGCGGCCGGCGTGCTCAAGCACAAGCAGCGCAAGGCGCGCAGCGAGCGCAAGCTCGAGCGCATGGACCAGCACCTGCTGCGCATCCGCGAC
>JAUNEQ010000148.1 GCA_030525445.1 Coriobacteriia bacterium
TCGTGGTGCCCATGATCATCTGCTCGGTGAAGCCGTCGGGCAGCTCGCGCTGCTCGTCGATGGCGGCCTCGAACAGCAGCAGCTCCTCACGGGTGGGCAGCTTGCCGCACATCAGCAGGTATGCGACCTCTTCGAAACCGAAACGGCCTTCGCCGAATACATTCTCCACGAGGTCCTCGATGTCATAGCCGCGGAAGGTGAGATGGCCATCCACCGGCATCTTGCGGTCATCAGAAATGACGTAGCCGTGTACGTTGGAAATATTGGTAACGCCAGCCACAACGCCCGTGCCGTCGGCATTGCGCAGGCCGCGCTTCACGCGCGGGCGCTTGAAAAAGCACGGGTCGATGGCGTTCGCTTCTTCAAGATGGGCGTACAAATCGGAAAAACGTTCGTCCATGAGTGTTTCCTCCTTAAGGTGAACGCCCATTGTACTCCAGCGGCATGGAGTGAACGCCGCGTAACGGCAGGCGCTACCGTTCCTTCACAGGTTTATGCATAACGTGCTTGTTACGTCAGGAGCCGTGAGGCACGTTCAGAATGCTATTCCGAATGCCCCTTCGCCGCTTGGGCAAGGCGATGATCGACGTTTAAAAGCATCTGCTCGATGTAGATCTTCGAGGCGATGGAGTTCACGAACACCAGATAGGAACGATCGAGGTCGGTGAGCTTCGACGTGTCGTCGACCACCAGGCCGAGCGCGCCGGGCATATCGAGCGTGCTGATACGCCCCACCTCATCGGCGCGCGAACCGCCGCAGAATATCGCACGCAGGCTGCCCTCGAAAAGCTCGATGAAGCGGTCGTATGCGTCGGGCACCTGGAAACGGTGCTGCACATCGAGCGCGATCAATCGCTCAATTTCATTCATCGAATACATGCGCTTGGCAAGGCACACCATGATGAGATACGCCACATGGAGCGGCTGGTACCGCTTCGATTCGGGCTGGGGCACCAGGCGCATCTTCACGTAGTTGTTCACCATCGAAGAGGTGAGCGGCTTTTCGGTGGGCAGCGCGAAGAGCTCCATCTGCTTGCCCACGAACCCGATGAGCTGGTCCATATACAGGGGGATATCGGGAATCTCCGCAAAACGAGGCAGGTGCAACGCGGCTATCCGCTCGCAATAAGAATCCCAATCATATGCAGGATAGTCGCGCTCGGCGTTGTCATTTCGAGAAGTCGCCATGTCCTACCTCTTTCAGCTTGATGCCGTTATTAAAGGTTCTAGGGTCATTGTATCTGAACCGATTCAATCAGCTGGCAATAATTGGTTTAACGTAACATATGCTTTTATTTTATATACTCTTGTCTAGTATCGCATACTAGCTTTACCATGGTGGACACAGACGGGTAGGGAGTTTTTTCCGGAGGAGACCATGGAAAACACGCCGAAAATAGCCCTCATCACCGATTCGGGGACGAACACGCCAGCCGAGGTCATCGAGCACTATGGCATCTATTGCGCGTACCTGTCGGTTAACTACAGCGATGCCCAATACCGCGAAGTGGTCGAGATCAGCACGCAAGAGGTCTACGAGCGCTTCGAGCAGGAGATTCCGCACACCTCCACCCCATCGCCGCAAGATGTCGCCGCATGCATCGAGCAGGCCATCGCCGATGGCAACACGCACATCCTGTGCGTTCTCACGTCTTCCGGGCTCTCCAGCACCTGCAGCCTCTTCGAGAGCGCGCTCGTGGGGCATCCGGAAGTCACCTCACATGTGGTCGACACGAAGAGCATCGGCGCTGGTGGCGGCATCGGTGTCATTTACGCGGCGGAGCTCATCGAGCAGGGCCTGCCCTTCGACGAGATCTGTTCGATCATGGACCAGACCGTTCTGCGTTCGCATGTGTATTTCCTGGTCGACACGCTCGATAACCTGTACAAGGGCGGGCGCATCAACAAGGCTGTGTACTCGCTGGGTTCGATCCTCAACTTGAAGCCCGTTATCACCTGCCACACCGCCGGCGCCGGCAACTACATCGTCGCCGCCAAGACGCGCGGGCGGGTCAAGGCGCTGAAGAAGCAAATCGAGCTTGTGAAGAAGGATGTCGGCAACGCGGCGCGCTACCGCATCGGTTTCGCATCGGGCATCACCCCCGACCGCGCAGAGCTGTTCGCGCATGTGCAAGACGTGTTCAAGGGCGCGGAATCCATCCGCGATTTCGGCGACGTATCCCCCGCACTCATCACCCACACCGGCCCCGGCCTCGTAGGCATCACCTGCCAAGTCCTAGCGTAGAGCGAGCCGTGACAAATGCCCGGAGCCCTTGTCAACCATTTGCGTTGACGCCCGGGTGACAAATGCCCGGAGCCCTTGTCAGGGCTCCGCGCGGTTGACAAGGGCTCCGGGCATTTGTCACCTTTGTCACCCGGGCATGGTTGCTATTCGAATTCCCAGCTTTCCCGGGTCACTTGCGCGAGGACGTCGTGGTCGAGCGTGCAGCCCAGGCCGTATGGGGCCTCGGGCGGGTTCAGCAGCAGGTTGCCATTCGCCAGCTGGAACGGGGGCGTGGTGATGTCGGTCGCGAAATAGCGGGAGGTATCGCTGATGTCGCCCGGCAGCTTCACTCCCGGCAACAGGCCAAATGCCGCATGCAGCCGCTTCGAGATGCCGGTGTCGTACATGCCGCCCATCCACACGTCAGCGCCGCGCGAGCGCGCCGCCTGGTAGAACTGCAACGCCGGCAGAATGCCGCCGAACTTCCCGATCTTCAGCACGTACCCGCGGATGTTGCGCGTGGTGAGCGCCGCGCGCATGTCCTCGTCGGTGACGATGGACTCATCCAGGAACAGCGTCGTCTTCATCTGGAATTGCAGGCTGCCGAGCCGGCTGAAAATGCTCTGGCGCGACCGCGCCTCGTAGTTCGGGTCGAGCGGCTCCTCGATGCCCGCACACCCGAGGGAATCGAGCCGACGAAGCAGCGCGATGTCGATTTCCGTGTAGCTTTGGTTCGCATCGAGTATGACCGCCGCGTCGGGCACCGCCGTCCGCACGGCGTGGGCGCGCTTGAAGTCGTCGCCGGGGGCAATCTTCAGCTTGATGCGGCGATAGCCCTGCGCGAACGCCTGCTGAGCCATTTCCACCGCTTCATCCACCGGCACCAAGCCGATGACGGCACCGCCCGGGGCCATGCCCCGCGGACACGGCGCATCATCGTCACGTCCCTCCCACTGCGCATCTGCCCCGATGAGCTCGCGCAGCGTCTTCTGCGCCTTCTTGCCATACAGGTCCCACAGCGCCATTTCCAAGGCGGCGATGGCCATGCGGTGCGTGCTGGCTTCCGGACACCCAGCGAGCGACGCATAGGCTTCCTCCGGGTGCAGATACACGTCTTCTAGCACCCGCGGAATGGCGTGGTCGCGCAAAAACGCTAGGTCATCGTCAATGGTCTCGGGCAAGTACCACGGCGTGGAGAACGCCACGTCCTCGCCGATGCCGCTCTCGCCCTTGGCATCGAATAGCTCCACGATAAGCGACTCGCGCTCGGTGAGCTCGGCTTTCGCCGTCTTCACAGGACTCACGAACGGCTGCGCGATGCGGTGCACCACGACGCGCTTCACATCCAGGCAGCATTCCGCGAGGCGCTGTAGTTCCTTGCGGTCGATCTTCCCGATGCCATGCCGCGGGAATGCATCCATCACGAACAAGCGGTCGGGCTGGTAGATACGCGCAAGCAGGTCGCGCGCCTGGTCGTGCACCTTGCGGGACAGCTCGAGCGCATTCGCCGGGCCCACGTGGGATTCAGCCATCTCGACGAGCGCGACGGGACGGCGCCCCCAGGTCGCATCCTCGGCGCCATACACATAGGCATCGGTGACATGGGGAATCTCGAGCAGGCGACGGCGAATCTCTTCCGGATACACGTTCTCGCCGCCGGATACGAACATGTCGTCGGTGCGCTCCTCGATGGAGATGGAGCGCCCCTGCACCACCGCGGTATCACCGGTGAGGAAGAACCCGTCCGCCGTGGTGGCAAGCTTCGTGCCCACGTAGCCCCCGAAAACGCCCGGTCCGCGAATGCCCAGCTCGCCGCGCCCGTAATCGTCGGCATCGACGACGCAGGCGTCGTAGCCGGGCAGCAGGTAGAGCATGCGCCCATCGTTTTCGTCGATGGGGCAAAACGCCACGAGGCTCGAGGTCTCGGTCATGCCGTAGCTCGAAACCACGGGCGCGCTCAAACGCTGCGCCTGCGCGATGGTATTCGGGTTGGGCGCCGCACCGCCAAGCAGAATGCACCGGTACGACCGCAGCGTATCGACACCGCCATGCACGCCTTGTTCCGCGGCATCGAGCAGATCGCGCAGGGTCTTGTCGACCACCGAGATATGCGTGGGATGGAAGCGCTGCGCGTCCCCCAGCACGCGCGCCGCCTCGAACTTGCGATAGAGGATGAACGGCGTGCCGTTGAGGATGGAGCGGATCACCATCTGGAAGCCGCCGATGTGGTAGAGCGGCAGACACACCTGCCACAGCATGCCCGCGCCGCCGCCCAGCAGG
>JAUNEQ010000149.1 GCA_030525445.1 Coriobacteriia bacterium
CCAACGATAGGTCGCGACAGGCCGGCGGCATCGAGGCGGATGGAGCGAATCACTCGTAGACGTACTCGTAATAGTCTTCGCGGCGGGACCCGAAGAGATAGAAGAAGAACGAAGCCAGGATGGAACCCGCCGCAGCGGCGATGGTATCCACCTTCCAGTCCTCCATGTCGAAGTAGCGGCCGTCCACGTACAGCTGGTGGATCTCGTCGGTCACGCCGTAACCGCTCGCGCACACGATGGCGATGACAGTCGCCGGGATCAGCGGCATGTGGCAATGGAGCGCGTTTCCCAGAAGCGCGCCGAAAATGAAATACTCGCAGAAATGCCCGATGGGAGACACCGGGTCCTCGACGTAGCCGTAGTACTTCCACACGAGCTGCTCGATGATCTCGCGCACGTGGGCGAACATGCCTTGGGCAAGTTCGCTGCTCGTATGCGCGGACATATAGAAGATGAAACCCGCCCAGCAGAACAGAGCCACCCAGCTGAAGAAGGTGTACCACCCGGAAACATGACGCTTTCCGCGGCGGCGCTTGAGCTTCGGCTGCGGGATCGAAGCCGGAGGATACGCCTGCGCGGGGGCATAGTTCTGCACCGGCGCGCCATAGACCTGTTGCGGTTGGTACGGCTGCTGGTACTGAGGTTGGTACGGCTGCTGGTATTGCGGTTGCGCATACCCGCCGTACGCCCCACCCTGGTTCGCACCATAGGCAGATGCGGAACGCGGGCCGTTTACCGCGCGGTCCCAATCGGCCCGATAGCTGTCTTCGGGCTGCCCATTGTGGTAACCCTGCGGCACGCTTACGCCCCCATCAGCGACTCGAGCAAGCCGACGATACGCTCGTAGGACTGCGGGCGGTCGAACTCGGTTTCCGCAACCTGGCGCGCGCGGACGCCCATGATGGCGCGGGCCTCATCGTTCTCCATGAGCGCAACGATCGCGCCCGCGAGCTCGGCGGCGTCTTCGGCCACCACGTTCACGCCGAAGCCATCGGAATCCGTCTTCGCGCGCATCTCGGGGCTGCTGCCCGTGTTGATCATGGGCTTGCCCGCCGCCAAATAGTCGCCAATCTTCGTGACGATGGACTGCGGAGCCGCCTTCACCAGCGAGTTGAGCGTCAAGTCGGAGCGCGTGAGGTATGCCGCCATCAGCGGATAAGCGGTGTATCCCACGAAATCGACCGGCGCATGCAAACGCGCGGCAAGCTCCTCGAGCTTCTGACGGTCAGGGCCATCGCCCAGAACCTTCACGCGCAGCTGAGGATAATCGCCGGCCAGCGCCGCGGCGGCCTTCACGGTCGTCGCTAGGTCGTAGCTCGCGCCCAGCGTTCCGGCGTAGGTCACCCAGAACTCGCCTTCCGGTTTCTGAATCCCCGCAGCATGCTTGGCCACACCCGCGTCGAATTCCGCCAGGTCATTGCCCACATAGCACGTGACATGGGGATACGGTTCCAACCGGTCGAGCGCGGGTCGGGCGGCATATTCGTCGGACGTCCCCACGGCGCCGGAAAGCAACCGGTACACCTTATGCGCGTCGCGCGTGAACCCGTGGAACGCGATATCGGAAATCACGGGAATGTCCACGACCATGCGCATGGCCTCGGGCCAGAGGTCGTTGATGTCGGCCACGTAGGGAATGCCATCGCGCTCCGCCGCCTCGGCACACGCGAGCGCGACATCGTTCGGCGGAATCTCGGAATAGATGAGCGCATACTGGCCGGCATGCTTCGCGAAGTAGTCTTCCATCCCCCGCGCCGCCACCGCATGGCTGCGAATGCGCCGAAAATCGAGGTTGCGCTTGTATCCCGGCTCTTTGATGAACACCACCCGATACGGCAGGCCCAGGTATTCTTCGGAATTCACATCGCGCTGAGCCTTGTCCCAATGCTGGAAGCTCGACGTGATGAGGTCGACCGCATAGCCTTTCTTGGCCAGGAACTCCGCGAGGAAGCGGAATCGCGTGTAACCGCGCGTCTCGTCGCCGAGCTTCACGCCCATCGTGACGATGGCGATGCGCTTCCTGGCTTTCGGCGTTGTCGTTGCAGGCATATCCGTTCCTCTCGCATGGGGCCGAGTTGCTTCCCCCATTGTGGGGGAACATTATGCACACCAGGTGAATGCAAGGAAATTCCGCAATGCGGGCGTAATGTGCGCACACGACAAGAATCAGGCGCGGATGCCTCCAGCCGAAGTTGATGTTCGCCCAACGAAAAAGGGGCGACCCGAAGGCCGCCCCTTGCATGCTTATGAAGGCCATTGCTTAGCCGTAGATCTCCTTCATCTTGGCATAGGCGGCGTCGGCCTCGGCCATGATGTCATCGACGATCTGCTGGGCCGGCTTGCATTCCTTGATGATGGCGGAAATCATACCAGCGGAAGCAGCGCCGTTCACGACGTCGCCGTTCTTCGCACGGCCGATGGAGCCGGTGCAGAACGCGTCGAGGGCCGCGCTGGAAGCGCCGGAGTTGTAGAGGCGCCAGTAACCGCGGGTGAAGCGGTTCTTGATGCAGCGGACCTGCTTGCCACCGGGCTCGCCGGTGAGGATGGTGGCGTCGTCCTTGGCCTCGACAACGAGGTCCTTGTACTCCTGGGCGACCGGGCACTCATTGGCAACCAGGAACGCAGTGCCCATCTGGACGCCGACAGCGCCGAGGGCGAGCATGGACAGAAGGCCGTTGCCATCGGCGATACCGCCAGCGGCGATGACCGGGATGTCGACAGCCTCGACGATCTGGCGAACCATGGGCAGCGTGGTCATGGAACCGATGTGGCCACCGGACTCCATGCCTTCCGCGATGATGGCGGTGGCGCCAAGGTCTTGCATCTTCTTGGCAGCGCGCGCATGCGGAACCAGGCAGAGAACCTTCACGCCAGCTTCCACCAGCGGCGGCACGATCTTGGCCGGGTTGCCAGCGGAAATGGTGACAATCGGCACCTTCTCGTCGATGACGACCTGGGCGATTTCCTCGACAACCTCGGATTCCATGATCAGGTTCACGGCGAAGGGCTTGTCGGTGTTGGCCTTCGCGATGCGAATCTGCTCGCGGACGACATCGGGATAGTCGAAGCCCGACTGGATGACGCCAAGTGCGCCGGTGTTGCTGACCGTTGCGGCAAACTTGCCGTCGGTGATGTGCGCCATAGCACCCTGGATAATCGGATATTCGATGCCCAGAAGATCGCACAACTCAGTTCTCATGAAAGGCTCCTTCCGCTTTGGCCCGTCATTTGCGAGTCCAATTTCAAATTCATTACGTATATGATACCCCAACATGCCGAAGTTGGAACACGCGCGAATAAATCGAAATGTCGTGGCAGAAGCGAATGGCCCGATACATCGTTGCCGGATTGTCCTATCATGGCCATATGTTTAGTTCCATATCGCGCTTCGTCAAGACATTCATGCCGGTCATCGTGCTTGCGGTGGCCGCACTCACCCTGTTCGTCCCCGAAACCGGCTTGTGGGTTCAAACGGCTTGGATCAACCCGCTGCTCATGGTCGTGCTCTTCGGCATGGGCCTCACCATGAACGTGGACGACTTCCTCGACGTGTTCAAGCATCCCAAAGACTGCCTGGTCGGCGTCGTCGCCCAGTACGTCGTGATGCCGCTTTCCGCCTTCGCCATCGGCATGGCACTGCAGCTCGAACCCGCCTTGCTCGCCGGACTCGTGCTCGTGGGCACCTGCCCGGGCGGCACGGCAAGCGACGTGATGACCTACCTCGCGAAGGGCGACGTCGCGTTATCGGTGAGCGTGACCGCGGTCAACACCGCACTCGCCCCCCTGCTCACGCCGCTCATCACGTTGTTGCTGCTGCAAACCGTCGTGAACGTCGACGTCATCAGCATGTTCATCTCGATCTTGCAAGTGGCCATCATCCCCATCGTCTTGGGCTTGTGCGTGAACCATTTCTTCCCGAAGGTCATGGATGCCGCTGGCGATGCGCTGCCGCTTGTTTCCGTTGCCGCCATCTGCCTCATCATCGCGGCCGTGGTGAGCCATAACGCGCAGCAGATCTTCGAGACGGGCGCGACGGTTTTCGCCGCCGTGATCCTGCTGAACCTTGCCGGCTACGCGCTGGGTTACGGCATCGGAGTGGCAACGGGCATGCGGCTCGCGCGCCGCAAGGCGCTTTCGCTCGAAATCGGCATGCAGAATTCGGGGCTGGCCACCTCGCTCGCGCTCACCGTGTTCCCGGGAATGGCGCTGGCCACGGTGCCGGGCGCCGTGTTCAGCGTGTGGCACAACATCTCGGGCTCGCTGCTTGCCGCGCTGTTCCGGCGTATAGAAGAATGAGGATGGCGCGGTTTTCACCTGTTGGCCCCATAGATTTGCTAGAATGGGCACCCGCCCGTTTGGGCGCGCACATTGAGAAGCGTTCCTGCTTCCCCATATTGGGGGCGACTTGGTTTCGACATGGCAGGTTCAATATGGAGAGCAGGTCGTGGTCTCCTCGCCACGTTAAACAGGGGTACCGTCAAATTTAATTG
>JAUNEQ010000029.1:0-11245 GCA_030525445.1 Coriobacteriia bacterium
CCGGATACCCCTCGCCCAGACCGGCGCTTAATACTCTTCGGGCACGTAGATGAAGAAGTTGGGGGCCTCATTGGCATTCTCCTGCAGCTTGCGCATGAATGCCTCGCCCGCCTCGCCGGTAAGGGTCTCGTCGCCATGAGCCATGGCCTCGCCCACGATGTCGATGGTCGCCGCATAATCGCCAAACGCCGATTCCTCGGGCGGCACCGGCGTGAACGTCGCGTTGCGGGTTACTGTATGACCTGCACGCACCGTCACCTGCTCCTCCGCTTCCGGCGGGATATACAACCGCCCATTGGCATCCACCGGCGTGATCCAGCTGATGAGATACGTCCCCTCATCCAACTCGATGGTATCGCGCGTATTCGCGGGAACCGCGCGGCACAGCAGGTACTCTTCGCTGTTTGCGGCGCGAATGCGCACGATGGGCGCGGTGGAAGTCTCCGCATTCCACCCATCGGCATTGGGCGTGATCTCGAGGAAGCCATGCGTGGTGAGCGCCGACGTCTGCCCCGTTCCGGGATTCACCAAGTTCGGGCCCGATACGATACCCGCAGACGTCCCCACCACGAGCACGGTGGTCAGGACAAGGATGACGATTGCCGCGGCGGTGTACACGCGCGCGCGGATATGCTTCTCGGTCTTCAGGAAATCGCGGGGATTGAGCGGCTCGCTTTCCGCGGGCGGACGCGTCTTCAAGAGGCGAATGGCAGACGGCGAGTGCATGGCGACCCTGCCGCCTGAACCCTGTTTCGTCTTGTTCGCCTCTTGCGTCATGTCATCCTTTCGTTTCGGCATAGGATACCAGTACCCGGCATCAACAGCGGGAAAAGACACCGAATCACGCGGGATATCCGCGCTTGAACCGCCTTTGCCCACCGCCCCGCAACACCCATGCAGACAATGTCGGCATCTTGCCGCCGCAGACCATGCCGGTAACCTGCTTTCAACAAATATGGGATATAGTGTTTCCTCGAGATACCGACAGGAGACCCGTATGGAATACACCATCCGCACCGCGACCCCCGAAGACGCCGCCGCGCTGCTGAACATTTACCGGCCGTACGTCGAGGAGACCGCCATCACGTTCGAGGTGGAAACGCCTTCGCTCGAGGAGTTCCGCAACCGCATCGTGCGGACCATGCAGAAGTACCCCTGGATCGTGCTGGAAGACGAAAGCGGAACCATCATCGGCTACGCGTACGCGAACACGTTCAAGGGCCGTGCCGCCTACAACTGGTCGGTGGAGACCTCCATCTACCTCGACCGCGATTGCCGCGGCCGGGGCCTGGGCCACACGCTCTACGATGCCCTCGAGGACATCCTGCGCCGCATGAACATCCGCAACCTGAATGCCTGCATCGCCTGCACCGACCGCGAAGACGACCCCTACCTGGGCAAGGGCAGCGTGCGCTTCCACAAGAAGTTCGGCTACACCATCGTGGGCACGTTCCACGATTGCGGCTTCAAGCTGGGGAATTGGTACAGCATGGTGTGGATGGAGAAAATGATCGGCGCCCACGATGGGGCGCCGGAAGATGTGATCTGGTTCCCGGAATTGTAAGGCCGCTGGGAATCGCCCTGTTCGACCGAGGCCTCTGAGGTTTTGGTCAACCCCTGCTATCGGCGGTTCGCTGGTGTTATACGCGGTCTGCCGCCACGCTTTCGAGCAGCGCATGCGCGAGCCCGAGTATCCGGATCAGGTATCCATCGGGCGCGGCTTCCGAAACGGCTAGCTCGAGGCGGGCGACCCAAGACAGGGGATGGGTGCGGCAGAAATCCACGGCAGCATGCATATCCGCCTCTTGAGCAGCCTCATCCGAGGCCTCTGCGATGCGCTGGCAGAGAACCGATGCGTACAGCAGCTCGATGCCCATATGGTCGGCGTATTGGTTGCTCGGGCCATCAAGTGCCAATCCCGCCTCACGCAGGAACGTCCTCATCTCATGCGCAGCAGGTCCGAACCCCACCGACGCATCGGCCCCATCCCGGTACGCGCTCTCCCACGGCGGCGTGGCGGGCTTGGGAGGGCCGACGAAGAGCTTGGTGTATTCCACCGAGGCGCGCGTCGCCGCATCGTCTTTCGCGTCGCCCGCAATTGAGCTCGCATACGCCTCGCAACGCTTGATGGCGGCAGCCACTTCAGGATCCCCAAGGTCGGGGAACTCACGCCAGAACCCCGCATCCAAGCCGATTGCGGAATTCTGGTTCACCGGTTCAAGCAGCGAATTGCCCGCGAAGGCAAGCGCATCTGCCAATGCCTGCCATTCCTCGTTCGTCCTCATGCGCCTCTCCTCGCTTTCCCTCTTTGAATCTCCGCCAATAGGGGCTGCGGCCGCCCCCCTCACATGCCGCAGCCCTCATCGGCGCAACGCCTTACGAAGCCTTCTGCGCCAGCAGGCGATACACCACGATGAATCCCAATGCCGCCAGGGCGAACACCGCCACCGCGATAACCGCTTCGGGAATCGTCGGCAGATACGAGCCCGTCTGGGTCCACACCTGGGCGACCCCGCCTGTCTGGGCGGCAACGGTTCCCAAGGTCACCCCCGACCCGCCGGAAACATTCGCGAAGGCGAAACCGGACAGCAGCACCCAGCAACGCTTGCAGAGCACGCCCACCAAGACCAGCGCAGACGCTGCGGCCACCATGACGGGGTTCTTTCCGTTGCCGGCGGCAGCGAGCATGCAGAAGGGAAGCACGAGCCCGCAGATTACCTCGACCCAGAACAAGGGGGCGAGGCTCCCGGTGAGCACGAGACCGGCCAGGGATTCACCCGTGTAGGCCGCCGTGGCGATTTCGCAGAAGATGAGGAAGAAATCCACCGCCACGAACACGGACAGCAGGCGCGCCAGCTTACCTAGCAGGTCCTGCCCCGCCTCGAGTCCCTTCACCTTCAGCGCGAGGCAGGCCAAAATCACCAACGCGAGGCCGGAATCGAGCGCGGATGCCACGAACACCGGAGCCAGCATGGCGCCCCATGCCTCCTTGGCAACCTGCATTCCGAACACCCACGCTTCCACGGCCACGCACAGCACGGCCAGGGGAAGCGCGATGCGGGCGATGATGCCAGCGCGGTGCGCGTCGTCCTTCTTGAAGCACAGGGCATGCAGGAACAGCGCATCCACCACGATGCTCGCGGTGATCACCAGCATGTCCCACGCAAGAGGCGACTCGATGTTCAACCCCACGATCATGCGCCACACGCGCTGGATACCACCGATGTCGAGCAGCACGCAGATGCCCGCGCAGCAGATGCAGACGATCGCGCAAACCGCCGCCGGAATCTGGATGGGCTTCCACGCATCGAGGTTGAACACCTCGATGGAGGCCGCGATGGCCAGGGCGCCCGACGCCACCCCGCCGAAGAACATGAAGCAGGCAAGGTACAGGCCCCAGCTCGTCATGTTGTCCATGCCGGTTATGCCCAACCCGTTCGCAAGCTGGTAAATCCAGACGCCGACGCCAATTGCCGCGACAACGGCCAGTGCGATGGTCAGGGGGTTCTTCAAAGTCTTATCCATTATCAGGCACCTCCTCTATTTCACGTAGAACACTTGGGGCTTCGTGCCCATCTCTTCCAGCAGCACGCGCGCATTGCCGTTGCGGCGCAGCTTGGAGATCTCGGAATCCGGGTCGTCCAAATCGCCGAACACGCGGGCATCCGCCGGGCAGCACTGAACGCACATGGGTTCCTCGCCGGCATCGGTGCGCTCCTTGCACAGCGTGCATTTCTCCATCACGCCCATACCACGTTCGGGCACGCGCGAGTCGCCGTAGCCGAATCCCGCAGAGCGCGCCGGGGCATTCCAGTTGAACACGCGCGCGTTGTACGGGCACGCAGCCATGCACATACGGCATCCGATGCACTTCTCGTAGTCGATCTCCACGCGGCCCATCTCGTCCTTATAGGTCGCACCCGTGGGG
Source organism: Coriobacteriia bacterium (assembly GCA_030525445.1). GTDB lineage: Bacteria > Actinomycetota > Coriobacteriia > Coriobacteriales > Eggerthellaceae > UMGS1519. The sequence goes on from JAUNEQ010000029.1 coordinate 3,929, forward strand.
CACACCTTCATGCACGCAGGGTTCTCGCAGTGCTGGCATGCCAGGGGAAGGTAGTCGCGGGAAAGGTTCGGGTAGGTTCCCTTCGCCTCATCGAAGAACGAAGCATCTTCGGTGAGAATTCGGTTCCACAGCATGCCGTCGGGAACGTTGTTCTGCATCTTGCAGGCAAGGGAGCAGGTGTTGCATCCGATGCAACGATGCTGGTCAATCGCGATTGCAAGTCTCGTCATGTTTTATGCACCCGCCTTCTTCACTTCGATGAGCGTGTCGTTGAACGGAATCATGGGGCCAAACGGCAGCTCGTAGCCGCGCGGATTCATCTTGTCGTTCGAAACGCTCTGCATCAGGGTTCCATCCAGGTATTTCCTGAACGAGCTTTCCGCCATGAATGCGCTTCCAGGGCGCACCGAATTGTTCACGTAGGCCTTCACGCGGAAGCTGCCGCGGTCATTGAATACCTCGACCATGTCGCCAGTCTTCAGGCCGCGCTCGTCGGCATCCACGGGATTCAGCTCGATATGGGGCTCGTACAGCTCGTTGATCCACTTGGACGCGCTGTATACCGAATGGACGCGGAAACGCGTGCGCGCCTGGTTGAACTGCAGCGGGTACTTCTTGCGCAGAGGATTGTCCACGCCCACCTCGCACGGCTCTTCCCACTGGGGGAACGCCTGGCCATGCTTCAGGAGGTTCTCGTAATACGGCTCCTGACGGCCGCTCGGAAGCAGGCTCACGCCAATCTCGGGTCCCAGCGGATTATCCCAGTCGGCATTGAGGCGCTGGGCGCCCATGTTCTCCTTCAGGGTATCGAGCGTGATGCCCGCGACAGGCGGAATGGGGTTCTCGAGCTGCGCTGCCGCATACGCCACGGTATCCTTCGGGAAGAGGTCGCCATAACCCATGGCCTCGGCGATGCCCTTCTCGATGTAGAAGTCCGGCTTCGCCTCGAACAGCGGGTCGAGGATCTTCTGGTTGCTCATCACATAGCCGTTGAAGCAGCGCATGCCGCCGATCTCGTCCACCGACTCGAATTTCGAGCAGGCGGGCAGGATCATATCCACGTAGTCGGCAACCGAGCTGTGGTAGATGTCCGCCAGGCAGATGAAATCGAGCTTGTCGATCCACTCGAGCGTCTTGTTCCAATTGGCCGCCTTCTGCGTGGGGATATCGCCGAAGAACATCGCGGCATGCACCTTGTCGTCCTTCTCCATCAGGTCGTAGAAGTTCAGCGGGCTCGGGGACGGATTCATGCCCTCGGGAAGCGGCCAGTCTGCCAACCCGGCGTTGTACGGCGTGGGGTTGAAATGGAAGAATCCGGCACCCGTGCCGCGCTTGCCGTAATTCCCGGTGAGCGAGGCGATGACCGCATAGCAGTGGCCGGCAACATCGTTGTTGTAGTACTTGTCGATGCCGCCCACGCCGTTCGCGATGATGGAGGGGCCTGCGGCGTATTCCTCGGCGACCTGGGCGATGGTGGCCGCCGGAATGCCGGTCTTGCCTTCCGCCCAATCGAGCGTGTACTCGGCCATCTGCTCTTTGAGCAGGGTGAACTGGGTCACATACGTGTGGCCATCGTGCTTGAACTCGCCTTCGAGCGCCGGCTTCGCGCCTTGCGCGTTATGGGCGACGGGAGCCTTGGTGACGGTATCCCACACGAAGGGAACCTTCATCTCGCCCTTCTCGCCAGTGGCCTCATCGGTCGTCTCGACCGTCTGTCCCAGAACCTCGCCCGTCTTCTTGTCCACCAGGTACACGTACGAGGTGTTGGCGAGCACGTGCTTTCTGTCATACAGGTCGTTATCCAGGATATGCTTGATCATGCCCAGGTAAAATGCCGGGTCGGTGCCGGGCTGGATGGGCACCCATTGGTCGGCCTTCGCGGCGGTCACGGTGTACGCCGGGTCCACCACGATGATCCTCGCGCCGGCCTTCTGGGCGTCGAGGAAGCCACGCGCCCACACGATGCCGGTCTCGAGCATGTTGTTGCTGGTGAGGATGATGGTCTTCGCGTACGGCCAATCCCAGATGGTGTTCATCGCGAAAATGCCTTCCCAGCCGAAAGCCTGGCCCATGCCGTTGCCCTGGCCGTTATCCAGGCCATTCATGCCGCCCGCCTGAGCACCGAGCACGCGGGCGAGGATGGGATGGAAGCGCATGCTGCATTCCACCGAGTTCTGGATCCACAGCGCGTCCTTGCCATAGGTATCCTGGCATTTCTTGAATTGTTCCGCGATGGTCGCGAACGCCTCGTCCCAGGTAATCGCCTCGAACTCGCCGGAACCACGCTCGCCGACGCGCTTCATGGGCGTCTGGATGCGTCCCTCGCCATAGATATGCTCGATTTCGGCAATAGCCTTCAGGCAAATGTTGTTGAAGCGCTTGTCCTCGTTGGGACGTTGCTCGACTTTCACCAGCCGGCCATCACGGGCGGTGCACTTCAGCATGCAGTTGCCCATGCAATGCATGTTGTGGAACGTGTACGCAACCGTTTCGGCAGGAGCCTCGTCAGCAAGCGCCTGCGCGGGCTTGAGCCAGCCCTCGGTCGAGGTCATGCCAGCCAAAGCGGCGGTCGCGCCAAGCGCGCCGGCTCCTTTCACGAAGCTGCGCCGACTCAAGCTGTGCGTGGTGCCTTCCTTTGCCATCTCTCCTCCTTCTCTCCCTTACGCAGCAGGTGAATCCCCTGCTATTCGCCTGGTTTCACTGTATGGGGAAGGAGCTGCGACGGCGATGCCCAGCCATTCTGGGGCGGGGCTTATGCCACACTTTCGCAGATGTGGTAACTCTCAAATCGCGGTGGAAGGCTATCCTTTTATCAAGGCGACAATATGCAGGAGGGCCGCAATGGATTCCAGCAAGCAGGATCTTCGGGTGAAGAGAACGCGCAACGCGATCAGGCATGCGTTCGAGGAGATGGTGCTCACCGAGGATTTCGATCGCATCACGGTGAAAGCCGTCACGGAACGGGCTGGCATAAACCGCAAGACCTTCTACCTGCATTACGAGACCATCGAGGCACTCTACGACGACATTCTGGGAAGCATCCTCGATGATTTCTTCGAACGCTACGAAGAAACGCCGGACGTTCCCGAGGATATCGGCGGACACGCGCAGCGCTTCTTCCTGTTCATGGCGCAGCAGCCCGAATATGTCGAGCGCATGGTGTGCCAACCAAGCTACTATCGCTTCGGCGAGCGGGTCTATTGGGAGCAGATGTCGCGGTACCGGGCGGAGGGGAACCCCTTCCGGTGGATGCCCGATGGGCAAAAGCGATTGGTAATGCGCTTCATTCGATCGACGGCTCTGGAGTTTTACCGGGGCTGGGTCGCCGAGGGCAAGGGAGTCCCCAAGCAAGAAGCATCGCAACTCGTTGCCCAGCTCACCCTCGATGGCGTGCGCGCGTTGATGCGCTAGCGACCATTCTCCAGCAGTACGCCCGAGCCGGAGGCCCCGGGTGAGACAGAGACCTCAGGGGAGTTTGTCTCACCCCGGGGCCCCAGCTCGCCCCTGCTAGCGGCGGTTCGCCTCGACGTAGTCGGCGAATTCCTGCTCGAGGGCGTTGGCGAGGCGGGTGAAGGTTTCGGGGTCCTTTCCACCCACCGGCTCGCCGTCCACATGCGCCACGCGGATGGCGAAGGTGCAGCAGGACGAGATGAGCACCTCGTCGGCCGCCTTCAGCTCGTCGAGCGTGTAGAGGCGCTCCTCCACGGGAATTCCCAGCGTGCCGCACATCGAGATGATGTGCTTGCGGGAAATGCCGGGCAGGATGTGCTCGTCGGCCGGATGCGTGATGAGCACGCCGTCCTTCAGGATGTGCACGTTGCTGTGCATGCTCTCGGTGACGTAGCCATCGCGCACGAGGATGGCCTCCTCGCAGCCGTGCTCGGCGGCATACTGGGCGGCAAGCACGTTCGGCAGAAGGTTGACCGTCTTCACGTTGCAATAGCTATAGCGCTTGTCCTCGAAGCTCACCGCGTCCTCGGTGGTGGAAAGGTCGGAGAATGCCATCGGGAACACCATGATCCACAGGTTGGGCTCCACGTCCGCGAAATGATGCTGGCGCAGCGCGGTGCCGCGGGTCACCTGCCAGTACACGAAGTTATCAACCGGATCGGCCGCATCGACGACCTTCTGGATCTCGGCGCACAGCTCCTCGCGGGTGAAGTTCGGCTCGAAGCGCATCGTGCGCATGCTGTTGTAGAAGCGGTCCATGTGGTCTTCCAGGTACACGATCACGCCATCGCGTGCCATCGTTGCGTCGTACACGCCGTCGCCGTAGAACGACACGCGGTCCTGGAACGGCACCTTCAGCTCGTCAAGCGGCCCCATCTCGCCGTTGTAGTATCCAACTCGTTCCATGTTTCACCTCCATGAAAACGGCCCCGCCGGGCCGTTTTCGAATCTCTTTGGGACTTAGTGCTTCTTCTTGTCGATGGCGCGGGCAAGCCAGTCGCCAAACGACTGGAACACCTGCACGAGCACGACGCAGATGACGATACAGGCGAGCATGACATCTGCCATGTAGCGCTGGTAGCCATAGCGGATGGCGATGTCGCCCAAGCCGCCGGCGCCGACCGTGCCGGCCATCGCGGTGTAGCCGAACAGGTTCACGAACGTGATGGCAACGCCGCGCACGAGCGAGGGCAGGCTCTCCTTCAGCATCACCTTCGTGATGATCTGGAAGTTGTTCGCGCCGAAGCTATGCGCTGCCTCGATGAGGCTCGCGTCGACTTCGGCGAGGCTCTGCTCGACGATACGCGCCACGAAGGGTGCCGCCGCCACGGTGAGGGGCACCACCGCGCCCGGCACGCCGAGCGAAGTGCCCACCACGAGGCGCGTGAACGGGATGATGGCCACGAGCAAGATGATGAACGGGATGGAACGGCCGATGTTGATGATCCAGCCGAGCACGGTGTTCACGGCCTTGTTGGGCGCAAGGCCCGTGGGCGTGGTCACGGCAAACCAGATGCCCAACGGCAGGCCGATGACGTACGCGAAGAACGTCGAGGCAATGGTCATGACGAGCGTGTCGGCCGTGCCCTGGGCGAGCAAGGCGCCGTAGTTTGCGAAGAATTCTTCCATCGCTACGCCTCCTCTTCCTCGTCGTGCGGGCGCACCACGCCGGTGCCGCCGCGGGCCAACAGTTCACGCGTAACCGCGCTTTGGGGGTTCGCGAAGACGTCCTCGGTGAGGCCTTCCTCCACGATGATGCCCTCATCGATGACTGCCATGCGGTTGCAAATCTGGCGGGCGACGTCCAGGGAGTGCGTGATGACGACCATCGTCACGCCGAGTTCCTGGTTCACGCGCTTCAGAAGGTCGAGCACCTGGATGGTGGTGCGGGAATCGAGCGCACTCGTCGCCTCGTCGCAGAGCATGTAGTGAGGGCGGTTCGCAAGCGCGCGGGCGATGGCCACGCGCTGCTGCTGGCCGCCGGACAGCTCGCTCGGATATCGGTTGAACTTGTCGTCCAGGCCCACGAGCTTCAACAGCTCATGCGCGCGCTGCTCGCATTCCTTGCGGCCGTGGCCGCGCACTTCCAGTGGGAACGTGACGTTCTGCAACACGGTGCGCTGCTGGAACAGGCTGAAGTGCTGGAAGATCATGCCAATGTTCTTCCGCAGTTCGCGCAGCTCTTTCCCCTGGAAATACGTTACATCGACACCATCGATGAGAATGCGGCCCTCGGTGGGTCGCTCGAGCAGGTTGATGTGGCGCACCAGCGTGGATTTGCCGGCACCGGACGCGCCGATGATGCCGAAGATGTCGCCATCCTCGATGGTGAGATTGACGCTTTCGAGCGCGCGGTGGGATCCCTCGCGGGCTTGGTATACCTTGCCCACGTTTCGTAGCTCGATCATCGCCTCACCCCTTTCCTTTCCATGCCATGGCGGCCAGGCCGCCGTAACGCGCAACACGCGGGGCCGGTGAATCGGCCCCGCGTGCACCTGTCATCGTAATCGGTTTATCAGATTACCAGATTACGCAACCGGAACGACTTCGCCGTCAGGATAGTTCTTGGTGATGTAGTCCTTCACATCCTGGGAGGTGATGGCGGCGACGAGCGCCTTGGTCTTGTCGGTGTTCTCGTTGCCTTCCTTCACCACGAGCACGTTCACGTACGGGGAGTCGCCGGACTCGGTGAACAGGATGGTGTCGGCCGGAATGTTGGCGCTCAGGGCGTAGTTGGTGTTGATGACCGCGATGTCAACGTCGGGGAGGACGGTGGGCACGGAAGCGGCTTCGACTTCCTTGAACTGGAGGTTCTTCGGATTGTCCTTGATGTCCTTCGGGGTGGCGGTGACGCCCGCATCCTCGTTCAGCGTGATGACGCCGGCGGATTGCAGCAGCAGCAGCGCGCGGCCTTCGTTGGTGGCATCGTTCGGCACGGCCACGAGCGCGCCGTCGGCGAGCTCATCGAGCGAAGCGGCCTTGCCGGCATAGACGCGCATCGGCTCGATGTGCACGCCAGCGACGTTCACGAGGTGCGTGCCCTGCTCGGCATTGAAGTCCTCGAGGTACGGGATGTGCTGGAAGTAGTTGGCGTCGATCTCGCCGTCTTCAGTGGCGGTGTTCGGGAGCACGTAGTCCGTGAACTCCTTGACCTCGAGCGTCCAGCCCTCGGCCTCGAGCGCCGGCTTCACGGCGTCGTTGAGGATCTGGGCGTGCGGGGTCGGGCTCGCGCCCACCGTGATGACCTTGTCCTCAGACGAGGCGGTATCGGCGGCGCTGCTCGAAGAGCTGTTGCCGCCGCAAGCGGTGAGGCCGAACGCGAGAACGGCAGCGACGGCCACGGCAATGGCGCCGAGCAGCCACTTGTTCCTTTCCTTGGTGATCTCCATTTTGGGTCTCCCTTCCATTGTTTTCAGATGTTGGCAATCCAGTTTACGGATTCCGGAATTGTGGGGCAATAGCCAGGGCAATACGCTTTTCAGGTCATTGGCATTCTGTTATTCAGATAACCCAATCCACACCTGCAAAGAAAACAAGGTACCTGGCCTCTGATTCGGGCTGATGATGTGCAAGCACGTCAAGCCGCGTGACGATATGCTGCGACCAGGCGGCGAATCGCGCCACAAGCCTGTCCCGGATGGCAGGATTCAATGGCGTGCGGCCGCACAACGGCGAATCGTGCCAGATTCCGCCCATTTATGGCAGGATTCGACGGCGTGTCGGCACACAGCGGCGAATCGTGCCACAAGCCCATTCTGCCTGGCAGGATTCGATGATGTGCGGGGACACAGCGTTGAATCGTGCCGCGAACCCATTCCATCTGGCAGAATTCGGCGCCGTGCGGCCGCACAACGGCGAATCGTGCCA
>JAUNEQ010000029.1:11345-16740 GCA_030525445.1 Coriobacteriia bacterium
CATTCCATCTGGCAGAATTCGGCGCCGTGCGGCCGCACAACGGCGAATCGTGCCACAAGCCTGTCACAGATGGCAGGATTCGACGATGTGTGGCTGCACAGCGCCGAATCGAGCCACGAACCCACTTCGAACGGCAGGATTCCACGATGTGCGGGGACACAACGGCGAATCGTGCCACAAGTCCATTCCGAATGGCAGGATTCGACGCTGTGCGGCCACACAACGGCGAATCGTGACAAACGCTTGCCGCTATCGAATCGTACCGCCGCCGATCACCTCGTCGCCCTGGTAGAACACCGCGGCTTGACCGGGAGCAATGGCCCCCAGTTCGCCCACGGCTTCCACCCGCGCTCCAGCGCCCTGCGCATAGATGCGCACGGGAACGCGGCGGGCATGGTAATGCGTGCGCACCTCGGCCTCAACCGCATCGGCTGGCACCACGTCGGCCGTCCACACCATGTCGTCGACGGAAAACTCCTGCACGGCGAGCGCCTCGCGCGGCCCCACCGTCACCGTGTTCGCCTGTGCATCGATACGCGTCACGTACACGGGGGCGCCCATGGCCAACCCCAGGCCCTTTCGCTGGCCAATCGTGTAGTGGAAGATGCCGCGATGCTCCCCCACGACCGCGCCATCCCCGTCCAAAAACGCGCCGGGCTGCGCCGTCACACCGCGGAACTCCAGGAAACCGGCATAGTCCCCGTCGGGCACGAAGCAGATGTCCTGGCTTTCCCGCTTCCGGGCGTTCACCAGGCCGTTCTCCTCGGCGATGCGTCGGACTTCCGCCTTCTGCAGCCCTCCCAGGGGCAACAGCAAATGCGACAGGTGTCGCTGGCTTAACGTATAGAGCACATAACTCTGGTCTTTCTTGGGGTCGAGGCCGCAACGAAGGTGGAACATGCCTTCCCCATCGCGATCGACCTGCGCGTAATGGCCCGTCGCCATGAAATCGCAACCCATCTGCTCGGCCGCATGCCACAGGTGGTCGAACTTCAGGTGTCGGTTGCACAGGATGCACGGGTTGGGCGTGCGACCGCGCGCGTATTCGTCGACGAAACGGTCGATGACCTGCTCCTCGAACTCATCGCGGTAATCGAGAACCGTGAAGGGCATGCCCAGGCGATCCGCCACCTTTCGCGCGTCTTCCACATCGTCAACGCTGCAACAGGTGGGCTTGTTGCAGTTGATGCGGATGCTGTCGTACAGGCGCATCGTCGCACCAACGCACTCATACCCCGCTTGCCGCAACAGCAACGCGGTCACGCTCGAATCGACGCCGCCGCTCATCGCGACGAGCACTTTGCCCTTGGCCATACCGTTCTCCTTTTCCGTCATGGCTATCGTAGCAGGAATGCGCGGCTGCCACCCTGCCGCATCGCGGCGGAACGGATATCTGCTTGCGCGATAGCCTCCTTCCGCAACTTCATATCACTCATTCCCTAGCATTTATATAGGTTTTCATGGTTCAATGGCTTGTCACGGGGAGAGCCGGAAGGAGAGACGCGTGACCAGGGAGATCAATCGCGAGGCGATTCAGCGAGAAAACCGGAACCGCCTTATCGCGTATTTCGAAGGCGGGATCGCGAAAGCGGGCGGCCCGCAGAAGCTCGGCGTGGAGGTCGAGCATTTCATCGTGCAAGACGACGGGGACAAACCCGTGTATTACCGTGCGCACGACGACGTAATCGGCGTACGGGATGTCCTCGACCACCTTCGGCAATTCTATCCTGAAGAGATCGTCAATTCGCATGGGGACCTCTTAGGGCTCGCCAACGAAACCGGGTCGGTGACGATTGAGCCCGCCGCCCAGCTCGAAATCAGCATCGCGCCGTACAGCGCAGTCGCCGATGTCGAAGCCGCCTATCGCGCCCTCCGGGATCACCTCGACCCCTACCTCGCAAAACACGGCTGTCATGTCGCCTCATACGGATATCACCCCAGCGCCCGCGCGCTCGACCTGCCGCTCATCCCCAAGGAACGGTACGACTTCATGAACGCGCACTTCGCGCGCATCGGCACGCACGGCGAGCGCATGATGCGCGCAAGTGGCTCCACGCAAGTGAGCGTCGACTACTACAGCGAGGAGGACGCCGTCCGCAAGATACGCATCGCGACCGCGCTGGGTCCCATCATCGCCTACATCTGCGACAACGTCCCCGTCTTCGAGGGCACGCCGAGCACCACCCCGCTCGACCGGCTGAACCTGTGGCGCGATGTGGACAATGCGCGCTGCGGCGCCATCCCCGGCGTGTTCGATGACGGGTTCGGGTTCGCATCCTACGCCGACTGGCTGCTGCGCACGCCGCCCATCTTCATCACGCGCCCCGCGGCTGGCGACCCCGCCGGCCCCGCGTTGCGCGGTTTCGGCGAAACACCCGCCTCCGAGGCGTATGCCGATGCGCCCATGGAAAAGCGCGACCTCGAGCACCTCATGTCGATGTTCTGGCCCGACGTGCGGCTGAAGCGTTTCGTGGAAATACGCCAGGCCGACTGCCTGCCGGCCGCATGCGTCTATGGCTACACCGCGCTCATAAAGGGACTCTTCTACTCGGCGGAAAACCTTGCCACGCTCGAGGACGCGCTCGGCGTGCGCGACGGCATCTGGCCGCTCGACGACACGAGCGTCAACGCGACCATCGCCGACATCCGCACGCACGGGGGCCGGGCAACGGCATACGGCACGCCCCTAACATCATGGATTGGCATGCTCTTCGACCTCGCAGCGCATGCCCTCAGCGCCGGGGAATCCGCATATCTCGCACCCCTTCGCGCCCGCATCCGCGCGTAATGCGAACCGAAACGAACTGCCCCTTGTTCCAATGGTCAGCGGAGTGCGGCGACCGCCTGCTCGAGCTGGACCAGGGCACGCTCGAGCGTCACGCGCTGGGTCGCTATGTTGATGCGCACGAAACCGCCGCCCTCTTGCCCGAACATGTCGCCTTGGTCGAGCCAGAGCTTCGCCTCATCGAGCATGAAGCGCTTGAGCGCATGGTTGTCGAGGCCGAGCCGCCGGCAGTCAAGCCATGCGAGATAGGTTCCCTCTGCCTCCACGAGCGTGAGCTCCGGGATGCGTTCCCGCAGGAACGTACGCAGGAAGCTCCAGTTGCCTTCAAGGTATTCCCGCAGCTCGTCAAGCCATTCTGCGCCGTGGCGATATGCCGCCTCGTTCGCGACGAGACCCAAAACGTTCGGCTCGTTGCACGCGGAAACGCGCACGGCGCGGGCAAACCGCTCGCGCAGCAAATCGTTTGCGATGACCGCATTCGCCGCCTGCAGCCCCGCGAGATTGAAGGTCTTGCTCGCGCTCGTGAACGTCACCGTATTGGCAGCGAGTTCCGGCGACAGCGACGCGAACGGAATATGCTTATGCCCCGGCCGCACGAAATCCATGTGGATCTCGTCGCTTGCGACAATCACGCCGTGGGCGAGGCAAATCTCGCCCACCCGGCGCAACTCCTCTTCCCGCCACACGCGTCCCACTGGGTTGTGGGGACTGCACAGCAGGAAGAGCTTCGCGCCCGTTTCCTCGAACACCCGCTCGAGGGCCTCGAAATCGATGGCGTACCTCCCGTCTTCCCCGTACACGAGTGGTGCCTGCGCGACCACTCGGCCGTTATCGCGAATCACCTCGCCGAACGGGTAATACACCGGCGGCTGCATGACCACCGCATCGCCGGGCTCGGTGAACGCCCGCACGGCAGTCGACAATCCGTATACCACGCCGGGAATCGCCACGATCCATTCGGGTTGGATGTCCCACGCGTGGCGATCGCGCAGCCAACCGGTGACAGCCGCGCGATACCCATCGCCGGCGATGGTGTAGCCGAACACCCCATGCCGCACGCGCGCGGAAAGGGCCTCCAACACCGCGGGCGGTGCCGGGAAATCCATGTCCGCCACCCAGAGCGGAAGCGCGTCTTCAGGCCTCCCGAAGCGCGTCGTGCAATCGAATTTCACCGAATCGGTACCGCGCCGCTCGATGGGCGCATCGAAATCGTATGTGGCCATGCCAACCTCCTGTATCGATGCCGTCAGTATACTTCACCGGGAACGGCGGCACGCAGAATCGCCCCGCGTTGCCATGCGTGGAGAAGCGCCGAAAACTCGATGCGCCCAGGCAGGCATGCGGTACCCTAAACACCGTTTCGCCGCGCAACGACATCGCGTCGTATAGAGTAAAGGGGATGCAAGATGTTCGTGCTCGATAGCCAATACACGTCTCGGGAGCTGCTCGATTTCCTCGAATCGTCCGGCGAGCCCGTGCTCGATAACGATGCCGCCCGGGAATGGGCGAAGGTGCGCCGGCTCAACCTCGCATGCGCGCCGAAACCGGGAGAACGCATCATCTCGGCATCGGAGATGCACCTCGACCAGGTGAAAGCCATCTGCTCGCCCAGCATCCGCCAGGCGATCGAGCTCTGCAAGGACAAAGCGGCCATGCGCCGCGCGCTGCAGCCCCTCTACCCCGACTACACCTTCGAAGCCCATGCCGCAAGCGAGCTTGCGGCGATCGACGCGCAGGCCATCCCCTATCCGGTGGTCTTGAAGCCGGTCACGGGATTCTTCAGCTTGGGCATCTACACCATCTTCGACGCGAGTGAATGGGAAGCCGCGCTTGCCGACATCGCCCTTCACTCGTCCGAATGGGAAGCCGGCTACAACGAAACCGTCGTGAACGACAGCGCCTTCCTCGTGGAGTCCTACATCGAGGGCGACGAATTCGCTTTGGATGCCTACTACGATGCTGCGGGCGAACCGGCGCTCCTGAACATCTTCGCGCACGAATTCGCAGGGCGCGAGGACACATCCGACCGCCTGTATTACTGCTCGAAACGCGTCATGGACGACCAATTCGCCCGGATGGACGCGTTCCTGCGCGACGTGAACGCGATCCTGGGATTCCGCGACATGCCCGTGCACGTTGAGGTGCGCGTGACGGCGGACGGCCGGGTCATACCCATCGAATTCAACCCGCTGCGCTTCGCCGGCCTCTGCAACACCGATCTCTCGTGGTTCGCCTGGGGCCACAAGACCTACGAATGCTTCCTGCACGACACGCGTCCCGATTGGCCGCAGGTGCTCGCAGGGAAAGAGGGCATGGCCTACGCGATGATCATCCTCCAGAAGCCCGGGTTCGACGCGTCACGCCCCTTCACCTTCGACTACGAAGCCGCCTGCGCAAGCCTCTCGCACGTGCTTGATCTGCGTATATTGGACTACGCCACACAGGGCGCCTTCTGCTTCATCTTCGCCGAAGTGCCGGAAGAGCGCTGGGACGATGAGCTCGCGCCCCTTCTGCACAGCACGCTCGACGAATTCATAAAGCAGTGATGCTCTCGATGGGACGCCCAGGCTCCGGAGGATTTCCGTCCCGGGTGGGACAAGCCGGCCCGCA
>JAUNEQ010000150.1:0-976 GCA_030525445.1 Coriobacteriia bacterium
AGCGGAGCGGGCGCAGCCCGCGGAGCCGAGGGACCTCCCGCCAGCGTGGGGTGGCTGCAACCTCATCCGCGGCAAGCGCCGAGGGGGATCCTTCGACTGCGCGCCTTCGGCGCTCCGCTCAGAATGACATCGGGGATCACGCGCATCCCGTATCAGCGGTGACTTAGCACAGAACCACCCGAAAGGCCATCATGGATTCCGAAACCACACTCATCGCGCTCGTTAACCGGCAGTTCCTCTACGAGCTGCTTGCCCGCACGTATGCCGAGGAGCCCGACGCCACCTACATGGACATCCTGCGTGCCGAGCACACGCGCGATGAGCTTGGGCTCGTGGCTCATGAAACCACGGAATCCATCCTGGCTGCCTACGACGCCGCGCTCGATGCGCTGGACAGCGCCGAGGACCTGACGGCGATTCAGCATGATTACGTGCGCATTTTCATTGGCCCAGGAACGCTCAAGGCCGACCCCTGGGAAAGCGTCCACCTCTCCGATACCCGAGCATTGTTCCAGCAGGAACTCCTCCCCATCCGCGACGCTTATCGGGACGCCGGCTTTCTCCCCGCTCGGTATCCCCACGTCCAAGACGACTTCATCGGCCTTGAGCTCGATTTCATGGCAAAGCTTGCCGGCGCCGCCAAGCAGGAATGGGAGACGGGCAACCATGACACCGCCCGTGAGCGCCTTGCGCAGTCGCGGTCATTCCTGAACGACCATCTGCTGCTCTGGGTCGACTCCCTCGCACGAGCCATCGAGAACGGGTACGGCGACGGCTTCTACGCGCGTGCCACGCAGCTTGCCGCGCTCATTGCGGAACGCGATGTCGATGTGCTAGACGCGCTTTTGGCAAATTAGTGTACACGCTGAAAACAGCATTTTCCATTTCCCCAGGTCGCTGATTCCATGCGAGGGGCCGAAGCGCCCTAACCAAAAAAACGCTGTCCCCCACTTCACACCCCATGGATAAGCCACCA
>JAUNEQ010000150.1:986-4446 GCA_030525445.1 Coriobacteriia bacterium
TGTACCCGCTCAAAACCGCTTTTCCCATTGCCCCCGTGCGCGTATGCCCTGGGTGGTCAGGTTGCGAACAAGATAAATTAGCTAGTGCGCATCCTGACCTCGCATGGAATCAGCGACCTGGGCTTTTACGTTATTCATCAATCACCGTGTACACTATATCTGCCCGCTTCATTGTCGGCGTGGCCATAGTCGAACGCAAACGCATGAGAGCCTATGCTTTTGGCTCCACCGTGACCTTGCCGCGGATGCGGCAGAGCTTTTCCGTGCATTGCGCGCACGAAAGCCGCGCGTTCGTCGACTCGTTAAAGCGCTCGGGGTGCCGGTAGGCGGCGATTTCCCAGCGGAACAGCACCACCAACGCGATGGCAATAATCGTCCATCCGAACCAGCCGCCCACGAACAGCAGCGGGGTTGCCGCCATGATGCCGTCCCAGTTGAAGATCTGGCAGGTGGCGCAACAGCGGTTATGCATGATCACGAGCTGGATGGGGCACCACACCACCACGCTGAACACGTCGAACACAAAATAGAACATCGCCCACAGGAACGCCGCCTCGTGCGTGAGGTTGCCCGTGAGCGCCAATGCGATGGCGACCGCCGCATTGAACACAATCCAAAAGACGATAACCGGCCCGATCTCGGCCAAGCGTTGGGTGCGCAGTCGGGCCCGTTGCGGCGCATCCACCTCGAGGTACTCGTCGTTGAACCGCACGAACGCGAGGAACTTGCGGTTGTTCAGGAGCTTGCGCACATAGGCGATGGAAACCTCGCCCGTCTCGCGAAACTCGTCCACCGAACGGAGGAATTCCGCGCGGATGGCGTTTCCCGCCTCTGCGGGATTCTGCACCGCCTCGCGCAGGATGTCCGCCTTCTCGCGGGCATATTCCACCGCCTGGCTGCCCACCACCTGCTTGAGCACGTCACGGGCACGGCCGCCCACCGTGGCCGACGTGGGAATCTGGTAGCGCCGGTACTGCTTGAGGCTGCCCATGGAAATGTTCGCCCGCTGGAAGAACTTCGTCAGCAGGTCAATCAGCATCACGATGAAGGCCGCATCCACCAGGTTGAACCCATACGCCGGGCCGAAGGTCTTCACGGGATCGAGCATGGGACGGTTCGTCACGAACACCGCGATGCAGGCAATAAACAGCACGCTGCGCACCGCAAGCCGCACGCAGTACAAGCGAAACATCCGCGTTGTCTCGACAACCGTCTTTTCCATGCCCGCTATTGTAGCGCTGCGCATGCCAAATGAACCAAAGGGGACAGTCCCCTTTGGTTCGCACACCTCTTGCGACCGCATGCCGGTTTCCTGTTACAGTAAGGAACGCCCTACTAACCGCAAAGGAGGCCCATGAACCCGTTCCTCATGCTCACGCTATCCGTCATCAGCGAAACCGCCGGCGACGTGTGCATGAAGCTCTCCGATGGGTTCAAGCACAAGCTGCCGGCGGCGGGCATCGTCGTGTTCTACTCGCTCGCGTTCGTGCTGCTTTCGCAAGCGTTTGTGGACATACCCATCGGCATCGCATATGCCATCTGGACCGGCGCGGCCATCGCGCTGTCCGCCATCGTGGGGCACCTCATCTGGCACGAAGGCTTCAACGTGAAAAAGGTGGCGGGCATCGCGCTCATCATCGGCGGCGTGGCCTTGCTGCGCGTGGGGGCGATGTAGCATGAAACGAACCGCATACCTCTACCTCGCCGGCGCCATCGTCTTCGAGCTGTTCGGCACCACCTGTCTGAAAGCCTGCGAAGGCTTCACGATTCCCATCTTCTGCGTGGGAGTCGCCGTGGGCTACCTCGTTTCGCTTTCGCTCATGGTATACGCCCTGCGCGACCTTCCCCTGGGCCTCACCTACGGCATCTGGGGCGGCGTGGGAACCATCGCCGTCGCCTTCATCGGGCTCATCGGCTGGGGCGAGCCGTTCACGCCCATCATGTTCGGGGGCATCGCGCTCATCGTCGCCGGCATCGTGTTGCTGAACCAGGGAACCGAAGAACTCGAGGCGCAGCACGCGCAATCAAGCGAATAGCGCAACTTGTCGAGTAAACGTGAATTTCGTTGACTTCTAACAGGTACCGTTATATTCTGCTATCAGTTTCTTACAGGTACCGTTTATATATTGGAGTATATATGGAAAACACTGAATTTGAGAACCCGCAGGAGATCGAGGAGACAGCACCGGCCGAGACCGAGATTGTAGCGGAAGAGGAAGAAGCGGAAGACAAGAGCCGCGAAACCTTCCGGAAGTTCATGGAAGTGCAGCAGCTCATGGGCGCGATGCACCAGCGTCTGACGCAGAAGGGCGGCCCGCTCGGCGACACCACCCGCGGCCGTGGCCGCATCCTGGCGCTGCTGAAGCTGAAGGATGGCGTCGCCACGAAGGATATGGCGCAGATTCTGGGCATCCGTGTCTCGTCGCTGAACGAGACCCTCGCGAAGCTCGCCGAAGACGGCCTCATCGAGCGCACGCCCTCCGAGGACGACAAGCGCATCATGCTCGTGACGCTCACCGATGCCGGACGCGAGGCGAAGGTTCCCAGCGAGAGCCTGCCGGAATGCCTGTTCGAGGGCTTCGAGGACGAGGAGCTCGACACGTTCGGCGGCTTCCTCGACCGCATCACCGCAAACCTCGAGAACGAGCTGGGCACGGATGTGCAGAAGCTCATCGAGGAGCAGCGCGCCGCCCGCAAGGCGTTCTTCGAGAAGCCTGGCCGCGAACACGGCCATGGTCGCGACGACCGCGGACACGGCGGACGCGACCGCGACCGCGGACCGCGCGATGGCGGACGTGGCGGCCACGGGCGTCGCGATGATCGCGATGGCCATGGCCATGGCGGCCGTGACCGCGGCCCGCGCCGGGGCGGCGACCGCGGCGGCCGTGGCGGTTACGGCGGCGGTCGTGGCGGACGCGATGGCGGTCGCGGCGGCGATCGCGGAGGCCGCTGGTAAGCAAACCCGCCCCAATGAACAATGGGTCGGAAGGAGCGAATCCTTCCGACCCATTTTCATGCTTGAATTCGGGTGCTATTCCCCGTCGAAAAGCGGCGTGGAGTAGTAGCGCTCGGCCGTATCGGGGAGCAGGGTGACCACGGTCTTGCCGGGGCCGAGCTTGCGGGCGAGGCGCTTCGCGGCAGCCACGTTCGTGCCGGAGGACACGCCGCAGGCCAGGCCTTCCAGGCGGCAGAGGTCGCGTGCCGTGGCGATGGCCTCTTCGTCACTGATGACGCAGATGTCGCTGTAGATCTCCTGGTCCAGGATCGCGGGAATCAAGCCGTCGCCGATGCCCATCTGCAGGTGGCTGCCGATGCCGCCGCCGGAAAGGATGGCGGCGTTCTCGGGCTCGACGGCCCAAATCTCGATGTCCGGGTACAGGCGCTTCAGCGTCTGGCCGACGCCGGAGATGGTGCCGCCCGTGCCGATGCCCGAGCAGAAGCCATGGATGTGGCAGCCGGC
>JAUNEQ010000151.1 GCA_030525445.1 Coriobacteriia bacterium
CTGGTGTAGCGGGTAGAACAACCATGCATGCAAGCGGCTCCTGTGGGGGCCGCTTCCGTTTCCGGTGGGACACCACCTCGGGGGTCTTGCCCCACCGTCCCCGGGCAATTGTTATAAACGTCTAAACATGTTCCCTGCTATGTAAGGGCAGACGCGCACTAGTATCATGGGAACGATACATTTAGGCACGACGGTGTCCCTACTAATAGCGCCCGACAACGGAGGGCTATATGCTCAAGGCACATGAGAAGTTCCATTCGGCCAATGGCAAGCGTCTGGTATTAATCGTCGACGATGAAGCGATCAACCGCGAGCTCCTGGGCATCGTCCTGAAGGACAACTACGAAACGGTCTTCGCCGCCGACGGTGAAGAGGCCCTGCAGGTCATCCGGGAAAACAGCGAGACGCTCTCGCTCATCTTGCTCGACCTGCTCATGCCGGGGATGCATGGCCTGGACTTGCTGAAGATCCTGAAGAACGACCAGCAGCTGAAGGACATCCCGATCATCGTGCTCACGTCCGACCAAGAGGCCGAGGTCACGAGCCTGCAGCTGGGCGCGGCCGACTTCATCCCGAAGCCATACCCGAAACCCGAGGTCATCCTCACGCGCGCCGCGCGCTCCATCGAGCTTTCGGAAGACCGCGACATCATCATGTCCACGGAGCGCGACGCCCTCACCGGGCTCTACAACCGCGAGTACTTCTACCGCTATGCGGAACAGTTCGACCAGCACCACCGGGGCACCGACATGGATGCCATCGTGGTGGACGTGCGCCACTTCCGCATGATCAACGAGCGCTATGGCAAGGCGTATGGCGATGAGGTGCTGCGGCGCATCGGCGAGAAGCTGCGCGAGATGGTGCGCGACAGCGGCGGCATCGTGTGCCGTCGCGAGGCCGACACCTTCCTGGTGTACTGCCCGCATCGCGAGGACTACAAGTCCATCATCGACAACGCGTCGGTGGGCGCGGGTGGCACCGACGCTTCCGAAAACCGCGTGCGCCTGCGCATGGGCGTGTATGCGCACGTCGATAAGGGCATCGAGATGGAACGCCGTTTCGACCGCGCGAAGATGGCGGCCGACACGGTGCGCAACACCTTCATCCGCAACGTCGGCTACTACGACAACGAGCTGCACGAATCGGAAATCTACACGGAGCAGCTGCTCGAGGACTTCCAGGAAGCGCTCGACCAGAAGCAGTTCCAGGTGTTCTTCCAGCCGAAATTCGACATCCGTCCCGAAATCCCCGTGCTCTCGAGCGCCGAGGCGCTCGTGCGCTGGCAGCACCCGGAGTTCGGGCTCATCAGCCCCGGCATCTTCATCCCGCTGTTCGAGGAAAACGGCCTCATCCAGCAAATCGACCTGTACGTGTGGCGCCACACCGCCGCGCAAATCCGCGACTGGAAGGAGCGCCTGGGCGTTTCCGTGCCCGTTTCGGTGAACGTTTCGCGCATCGACATGTACGACCCGAAGCTCGTCGAGATGCTCGAGGACATCCTGAAGGAGTTCGAGCTGGACCCGAGCGAGCTGCTGCTCGAGATCACGGAATCGGCGTACACGCAGGATTCCGCCCAGATCATCAGCACCGTCAACAAGCTGCGCGAAATCGGCTTCCGCATCGAGATGGACGACTTCGGCACGGGCTATTCCTCGCTTAGCATGATTTCGAGCCTGCCTATCGACGCGCTGAAGCTCGACATGACGTTCATCCGCGAAGCCTTCCGCGACGGGCGTGACACCCGCCTCATCGAGGTCATCATCGACATCGCCGATTACCTGGGCGTTCCGGTGATTGCCGAGGGCGTGGAGACCGAGGAGCAGCTGCGCGCGCTGAAGGCGATGGGCTGCGATATCGTGCAGGGCTATTATTTCTCGCGTCCGATTCCGTCCGTCGAGTACGAGGCGTTCGTGGAGCAGAAGGCGAAG
The DNA here is from genome assembly GCA_030525445.1 of Coriobacteriia bacterium. Taxonomy (GTDB): domain Bacteria; phylum Actinomycetota; class Coriobacteriia; order Coriobacteriales; family Eggerthellaceae; genus UMGS1519. The sequence goes on from JAUNEQ010000151.1 coordinate 1,929, forward strand.
CAGCTGGCGGAGGAGACCGCGGCCGTGACCGCCTCCGTGAAGGAGATCGGCTCCGAGCGCGCGGTGACGTCGAACATCGCCCATGCGCTCACCAGCGGATTCGAGGTCATCTACTACGTCGACGCCAACACCGGCTACTACGTGGAATTCAGCGCGCGGGGCCGCTACGAAGACCTGCAGATCGAGCGAAGCGGCGACGACTTCTTCGGCGACACGCAGCGCAACATCCCGCGCGTCGTCCACGAGGAAGACCGCGAGCGCGTGGCGCTTTCCATGCAGAAGGACGTGCTGTTGGCCCAGCTCATTGGCGGTCGGGCGTTCTCCATGACGTATCGCCTGGTGATTGATGGCAAGCCGATGTACCACAACCTGCGCGCGGTGAGCACGCGTCCGCGCGATGATTCGCACCTGGTGATAGGCGTGAGCAATGTGGAAGAGCAGATCGCGCAGGCCGACGGGGCGGTCGCTCCGCAGCGGCAGGGCAGCGAGTTCTTCGACATCGCGCAGGCGCTTTCCTCCGACTTCGAGAGCATCTATTACGTGGACCTGGCCACCGACGACTACACGGAATTCACCGCCCCGGGCGGCTACGAGAGCCTGCACATCGAGCTGAGCGGTACTGACTTCTTTGCGGAATGCCAGAAGAACATCCCCGTGGTGGTGTACGAGGACGACCGGCAGAAGGTGGCCGACGCCATGCGCAAGGACGCTATCTGCGCGGCGGTGAACCGCAAGCAGAGCTTCCTGCTCTCGTATCGTCTGGTAATCGATGGCGCGCCCATGTATTACCAGATGAAGGTCGTCATGACGGACGACGAGGGGCACCTAGTGGTGGGCGTGAGCAGCGTCTCGAGGCAGGTGGCGCGCGAGGAGGAGGCGCTTCTGGCCCAGAAGCGCGAGGGCGTGACGTATGCCCGCATCGTGCAGGCGCTTTCGCGCGAGTATTTCGCCATCTACTGCGTGAACATCGAGACGAACAGTTATGTGGAATACAGCACGTATGGCGGATCGGGCAGCCTGACGACGGTGCGCGAAGGGGAGGACTTCTTCGACGTGTGCCAGGCGCAGGTGCCCGTGCGGGTGGTTCCCGACGACCGCGCGCTCGTGAGCGAGGCGCTCGACCGCGACGCGTTCCTGTACGAGATCGAGAACTATCAGAGGTTCGTTGTGAATTGCCAGCTCGTGGTGGAGGGCCGGCCCCTTTACGCGAGCATCCGCGCGCTGAACCTGAAGGACGACCCCACCCATGTGATCGTGGGCGTGCGCAACGCCGACGAGCAGGCGCGGCAGGAGCGCGAGCTCGAGAAGACGCGTCAGGACAGCGTGACGTTCTCGACAATCGCGCAGGCGCTTGCCGGCGACTACTTCAGCATCTACTACGTGGACACCAAGACCGATGAGTTCGTGGAGTTCACGGCCAACGACGACTACGAGCAGCTGGGCATCGAGAAGGGCGGCGACGACTTCTTCAACCTGAGCCGCACGAACATCGTGCGCGTGGCGCACCCGGATGATGTGGGCAAGATCCTCGCGGCGTTCACGAAGGAAAATCTGCTGCAGGAGATGGCGGAATCCGGCACGTTCACGCTGAACTACCGGCTCATGTTCGGCGACACGCCCAACTACGTGAGCATGAAGGCCACCCGCATGGCGGGCGACGACCACCACATCGTCATCGGCGTGAACAACATCGACGCGCAGATGCGCCGCGAGCGCGAGCTGAACATGGCGCGCGAGAAGGCGAACCGCGACGCGCTCACGGGCGTGAAGAGCAAGCATGCCTACAACGAGTCGTGCGCGTCCGCGAATGCGTCGATTGCGGATGGCACTTCGATGCCGTTTGCCGTGGCCGTGTGCGATGTGAACGGCCTGAAGACCGTGAACGACACCCTGGGCCATGCGGCGGGTGACCAGCTCATCCTGGACGCGACGCGCATTATCTGCGACACCTTCGACCACAGCCCGGTCTTCCGCGTGGGCGGCGACGAGTTCGTTGCGATTCTGCGTGGGCAAGACTACGAGCGCCGCGACGAGCTCATGGCGCAGATAGAGCAGATCAACCGCGAGCACGTGGATGGCGCGGGGGTCGTCATCGCGTGCGGCATTTCGACGTGGGTGCCCGGCGAAGACGCGACGATCGAGGATGTGTTCGCACGCGCGGACGCGAAGATGTACGAGAACAAGACGGCGCTGAAGCAGCGGGGATAGTGCTGCGAAGGCGGCTGGAGCGAGTCCGGGCCTGGGGGAGGCCCCTCGACTTCGCGCCTTCGGCGCTCCGCTCGGGGTGACAATGGGGCGTGCGCCGCTTGCTTCGCCTCCGCTCGGGATGACAAGGGGAGCGCGAAGTGAAGTGCTCCGCCGCTTTGTCATCCCGAGCGAGCGAAGTGGGCCGAGGGGCCTCAGTTGCGGGGACCCCTCGGCTCCGGCGGTGGGGCGGCAAACCAGGGGCGTCCCCGCGAAGAAGGAGGCGTGATGGCGACTATCGACGTTGATGCGCTGC
>JAUNEQ010000152.1 GCA_030525445.1 Coriobacteriia bacterium
GTGAAGAAGTCGAGCCAGACCATCAAGAAGGCGAAGGCGTTTGCCGTCTCGGGCGCGCAGGGCAAGGTGACGTTTAAGAAGAAGGCCGGGCCCGCGAAGATCGCTGTCTCCAAGACCGGGAACATTACGGTGAAGAAGGGCCTGAAAGCCGGGACTTACAAGGTGAAGGTGCTGGTGAAGGCCGCGGGGAACAAGAGCTATAAGCCCGCGAGCAAGGTCGTAACGCTGAAGATCAGGCTACGCGGCGACATCAAAGGCAACATCAGCTTCACGACCGGCGGGAAGATCTATCACAAGCCCGGCGACAAGTACTACAAAAGCACCGTCATCGACGAATCCGAGGGCGAGCGCTGGTTCGTGACCGAGAAGGAAGCGCGGAAAGCGGGCTGGCGGCATTCGAAGGTGTAGCGGCGGGCTCCGCTGTGGGAACCGCAGGTGGGGTATGCGGCGATTGGGCTGAGCACGGATACGTGCAATCAACCGTCTTGCCGCGGCGAATAAAACACGCACGGCAAACGCCCCCCGGTAACTTCTATGCCCCCCAACAAACGCATCCGAACGGGTAAAACCGGGCTCACACAGCTAACCAGAGCTGCCCACAACCCCGAAATCGCCCTTACATAGTCATGCTAGCGAAGCTAGCTAGCCAGAAAGAGAGGCCGGCCATGGTTCAGGTGAATATGTTGGAAGCGAAAACCGATCTTTCCAAGTTCGTGCGGATGCTCGAGTCCGGAGAGCAGGATGTCGTTTACATCGCGAGGAACAACGTGCCGGTTGTGCAGATGACGGTGATCGACTTCCCGAGCGAGACGCAACGCATCGGAGCCGCGAAAGGCCGATTCACCGTGCCTGACGACTTCGACGACTGGGACGGCGAAGTGGCCGAACTGTTCGGGGTGGCGCAATGAAACTGCTGCTTGACACCCATATTCTGCTCTGAGCGCTCACGGATGACGCCCGTCTTCCCGTGAAGGCGCTCTACCTCACCCTGAGCACGGTCTTTCCCTTGGAACCGCCTGCGGCTACCTTCGCCATGGCGGCGTTCACCTCGCCAAGCGGGAAGACGGCGTCCACGGACGCCTCGATTTTGCGGCCGCCCAGAAGTTCGGGCAGGCGCTCGAGGCCGGCGCCGTCCTCGTGCACGAACACGAAGCGGTACTGTTGCCCGCGTTTGACGGCCAGCTTGTCGTACTTTCTTCCCACCAGGCTAAACGCCAGGCGCTTCCATGCGGGAAGCCCCGCGCGGCGTGCGAACTCGCCGTTGGGGAGCCCTCGCAGCGACACGAGCGTCCCGCCGGGCTTTAGGATGGAGAACTCCTTCTCGAGTTCGCGGTCGCCCAGGGTGTCCAGCACGAAATCGACGTCGTGCAGCACATCGGCGTAGTCCTGCTTGCGGTAGTCGATGAAAGTGCTCGCGCCCAGCGCCCGCATGCGCTCCTCGGACACTCCGTTGCCGTTGGTGGCCACCTGGAGCCCCAAGCCCGCGGCGATGGGCACCGCCATGGCGCCGAGGCTTCCCGTGCCGCCGGAGATGAAGATGGAGTCGCCCGCTTTCGCGCCCATGAGCTCGAGGGATTGCAGCGCCGTGAGCGCGGTGAGCGGCACGCAGGCTGCCTCCTCGTCGCTCAGGTAGTCGGGCACCTTCGCGAGCGCCGCCTGGTCGACGGCCGCGTATTCCGCGAACGCGCCGATCTTCGCGAGCGGCATGCGGCCGTACACGCGGTCGCCCACGGCGAAGCGGGTTGCGCCAGACCCCAGCGCCTCCACCGTGCCCACGAGCTCGTTGCCCATGACCAGCGGGAACGCGTACGGCACGATGAGCTTCACCTCGCCGTGCACGACCATGTTGTCAAGCGGGTTCACGCCTGCCGTGTGGACGCGCACGAGCACCTCGCCCGGCGCCAGCTGGGGCGTGGGGAGCTCGCGAAGCTCCAGGTCACGACCTTCCTTGCCGTATCCCGTTAGAACCGCTGCCTTCATTTACCCCCTCCTTCTCGGGCGTCCTTGTCGCCCGTCCTTTCCACGTCCGCGCGCATGAGCGCAATGCAATCCGCCAGGGTGCGTCCCTGCAGGGCGCGCATGACAGCCTCGTCCACGTCCGCGAACAGCTCGCCGATGACGGGCCGGATGTGCCGGCCCACGATGCACGCGTCGCTGGGATTGCGGTGCGCGTCGAACACGTGCACCGCATCCTGCCCGCAGGCGGCCCGGTACACGTCCAGCAGGCGGATCTCGCTTGCCGGAACGGCGAGCCGGAAGCCCGCCTGCCCGGGGCGGCTCGTGATGAGCCCCGCCTCGCGCAGCGATGTCGCGAGCCTGCGCACCCAGCTGGGGTTCGTGCCGATGCTTTCGGCGATTTGCGCAGAGGACATGGGCGATTCTGCCTCCGACACGAGTATGAGCAAGTGAATCGCCGACGAGAACCTCGTGTCGTTCATAAGCGCCCCTTCCAGCAACCTGTAATAGTGATGGATACAGGTTAGGGAGCGGGCGTGGGGATGTCAATAGGGAAGGGGCGGCGGCAAACGACTCCGGTAGATTATCGACGCAGTTATCGATGGGTCCGAGGGCGAGCGCTGGTTCGTGACCGAGAAGGAAGCGCGGAAAGCGGGCTGGCGGCACTCGAAAGCGTAGCGGCGCCGCTGCATCGCCGGTCGTTTGCGGGGTTTACCGCGGTTCGGGGCGTTTTTGGCGCGAATCAGGCGAGTGAAGATGCGCGCGATTCTCCGGCCGGTGGAAATAGTGTACATCGTGATTGGCAGAATCTGCGTATCCCCAGGTCGCGTTTACAGGCACGTATCAGGATGTACACTAGCTATTTTAGCTAGTGTACATCCTGGACATCAGAAAAGATTGCGACCTGGTCAAACGCTAAAACCGGCAATCAGGATGTACACTAATCGCGAATCGGTGATCTCGCTTGCCCGCGGCAGCCGTCGCGAAACAGCTTCCGGAAGGCCCCCCCGACCCCTCAGCAGCATACGCATCGAGCAAAAAACCGCGGTAGACTTCAAACCAACCAAACAAAAGAGAGGATATGTCATGAAGATGAAGGAAATAATGCTCGCGCTTGCGCTGTCGGCCGCCATCGCCGTCGTTCCGCTCGCGGGATGCGCCGCACAGGGCGGCGATTCGAGCCCGTCGGGCTCCGCAAGCGCCACCACCGCCGCTGCGGCGGGCGACGCGGAATACGTGCTCTACCTGGGCACGAACGACAAGGACACGAACGAGCCCGTGTACTCCCCGGAGGAGTCGAAGCAGCGCGCGAAGGCCATCCTCATGAAGGATTTCGGCGGCTACACCATCCAGGAGGCCGAAGGCGGCTGGAAGGGCGATGACGGCACGGAGTACCAGGAATACACGCTGGTCATCTACCTGAGCGATACGGACATCGACACAGTGCACGCCGCGGCGAAGGAGCTCATCGACGAGTTCCACCAGAGCTCGGTGCTCATCAACACGCAGCTCGTGGAGACCGAGTTCTACGACGGGGAGTAGCGCCTCGCGGCCCGCGCCCATGATCCAGCAGCGGCAACCCAACCGCCATCCGCGATGAACGATGGTTGCTTTCCGCTTCCCATACGCATTAATTGATAAGTAATGGGACGCGCGCGAACCAAGCCGCGTACAAATGGTTGTAGGCGTGTTGCAAAAGGAGCCTACACGATTGATAGGGGATACCGGTATGGATTACAAGGATTTGTCTGCCGAGTAGAAGGCCAAGGTCGACGCTTGCAAGACCCCGGCCGAGGTTCTGAGGTTTGCCAAGGCGGAGGGCCTTGAGCTTTCCGACGAGGATCTGGAAAAGGTTAACGGCGGCTGGTCCGGTTCTGCTGCGAGCAAGAAGTTCAGCAACAGCGGAAGCTGCCCGCAGTGCGATAGCGATGACTACAAGATCGCCGAGAACGGCGCCGACGCATGGTGCGTGAGCTGCGGCTACAAGGGCAAGGCGAGCTCGTTCTTCAACCACTAGGCCTTAGCACATAGGCTGGATTGCGGCGGGTCGTCGATATCGGCGGCCCGCCGCATTTTGTTGTGGGCCCGCGCTCGGGGCAAATGGGGCGGAATGCCTTTCTGGACACTTTTCCTCGTAGCCCTTCTGTCCAAAAGAGCGTGATGCCGTTTTCGGACAGAAGGGCTACGAGGAAAAGTGTCAGGTTTTTGCGCGCGCGTGAACGCCTACTTCGAGCTGCCGCTTCTGGGCGAGCCCGGGTTCGACGTGCACTGCTCGGTGAACGATGCCACCCGGCACGCGCCGGCGCCTTCCGGGGGAGACCCCGCCTGGTTGGCGGCGCTTTCGTGGTTTGACGGCGTCGCGGACATCGAGGCGGTTGGCGGCGACGTACTGGTGATGGCCGAGGTAGATGCGGGTGCCGACCCCGCGAGCCGACCGGGCATGTACCTCATCCAGCATGACCGGGCCGAC
>JAUNEQ010000153.1 GCA_030525445.1 Coriobacteriia bacterium
GGCGCCTCCACGGCATCCGAGCGGTGTATGGGCGGCCGCTGGTAATGTTTTTCCGCGGGCGGCTCTGGCGCGCGGGGGCGGGTAGTTTAGCATTAGCCGTGCAGCCCGCGGCTCGCGGGCGGCGGCGCATTGGATCGAACAGGCGAGGGGTGCCGTGCGAACAGGGATAAAGCCTTCGGCGATAGCGCGCATGCTGGCATGCGCCGCAGCGTTGTACGCGGCCCTGTCGCTGTGTGCGTGCGCGCCGGGCAGCACCTCGTCGTGGAGTCCACCCTACCTGAACTGGGACAACTTCACCATCGAGAACGACCGCTACGCCTATGACGGCGAAGAGGGCCATTTCACCAAGACCGGCGTCGACGTGTCCGACAACCAGGGCTGGATCGACTGGTACGCGGTGGCCAACGACGGCATCGATTTCGCGCTCATCCGCTGCGGGTTCCGCGGCACGAGCGAGGGCGGCCTGTACCCCGACGACTATTTCGAGTACAACCTGGCGTCGGCCAAGGAAGTGGGCTTGGACTGCGGCGTGTATTTCTTCTCGCAGGCCGTCACCGAGGAAGAGGCGCGCGAAGAGGCCCGCTACGTGCTGGAGCTGCTTGGCGGCGTGCAGCTCGAATATCCGGTGGCGTTCGACTTCGAGCGCCAGGCCGAGGGCATCGACTCGCGGGTGGACACGCTCACCAGCGACGAGGCCACTGCCATCGCGCAGGCGTTTTGCGAGGTCATCGAGGGTGCCGGCTACCGCGTCATGCTCTACGGGAACAGCTACGACCTGGCGTGGTTCAACATGGACGCCCTGCCCGACTACGCCATCTGGTACGCGGAATACGGCGCGCTGCCTTCCTGCCGCAGCCCCTACCTGTTCTGGCAGTACTCGAACAACGGCCGCGTGCGCGGCATCGACGCCGCCGTCGATATGAACCTCGCCCTGGTGTAGGGGCGGGAGGCAAACACTCCTGAGGTTCTCGTCCCAGGCTCGCGCGTCCCAAACCTCGCTGAGACAGCGCCGGACGGCAACGGTACAATCTTGAGAGCATTCAAGAGCACTCTATGTTAAACCGCCGTTGACACGCGCGCTCGGGACCGTGCTCGCCGCCGGTGCCATCCCGAGCGGAGTGGGCACAGCCCGCGCAGCCGAGGGGCTTCGCCGCCGGTGTGGGTCGGTCGCGGCCCCACCTGCGGCAAGCGCCGAGGGGGATCCTTCGGCTGCGTGCCTTCGGCGCTCCGCTCAGGATGACATCGGGGTCGCGCGCATTCCGTGTCAACGGTGGTTTAACGCAGAGCAAGAGCAAAGGGGCGCGATGGCAGCCGAACGCAAAACGACATCCGTGTTCAAGTGGCGGGGCGTCTTCGGTGACATAGGCTCCACCTATCGTTGGGCCGCCTTCGTGACGCTTGTGCTCATGTGCATCACGTTCGCGTTTACCCAGCTCGGCTTCGCACAAGTTCCGGTCCCCGGCGGCCAACCGGTGTACGCGGTGCTCATGCTGCTGCCGGTCTCCCTTGCCGCGCTGCTTTTCGGCGTCGGCTGGGGCACCCTCATCGGATTCATCGCGGGCATCACGATGTACGCCCATGCGAAGTTCATGGCCCTCACCGTCTACGAGATGCAGTTTGTGAACTTCAGCACCTCGATCGCGCTGCTCACGTTCACGGGCTTTTTCCTGGGCATACTCTTTGCGCTTGCCCTTCGCAACGACCCTCCCGTCTCGCGTCGCGTCATCCGCATCGCGCTCATCTGCTTCGTGGCGTCGTGGCTGTACTACATCGCCTTCGTGCTCAATGTCATCTTTACGGTCACCGTCAACGCGGTCATGGCCGTCGGCTTCGAAGCCTCCACCGAAGAGGCCGCTGCGCTCGCGAACAACGACATGGCGACCGTGCTCCCGCGCCTCGGCGACGGCGGCCTGCAGGCGTGGCTCGACTTCTTCATCATGGCCGCCTCGTGCATCGCAACCGACCTGCTCACACGCCTTGCGAAGCGCTATCACGGGCGCATGGGCATGCGCGCCGCGTTCAACGCCAACCTCACCATCGTGGTGTTCAACGCATTCCTCATCCTCGCGGCGGTGAATTATGCCGTCATCACCGATTCCACGCGAGATGAAGCGTTCGCCCAGATGAGAAGCAACGCGAACTACCTCGCTTCGCAGGTGAACTACAACGACGAGCGCATCGAGTCGCTGGAGAAGTTTCACAAGAAGATCGGCGTCGACGCAGAAGCGGCGTCCTTGGAAGACTACCAATACTATGCCGACGCGATTTCTGCGGCGGGGTTCATGGACAGCTTCCCGCGGGAAACCGATGGCATCGTGCTCGAGACTTCGGCCCAGGTCGTGCTCATGTCGAACGTGGAAGGCATGGGCTTCTTTGGCGAGAAGGCGCTCGATCCCGTGTTGGCGCAGGTCATCGACGAGAGCGCGAAGGCAGACGAGGTGCTCACCTACATATACGACGGGACGATCGAAGACAATAGCGCCGATATCAGCGATGACTCCTTCGAGATGCAGTACCGAAATTCCGAGATTGCGTTCGTGTACGCGGCATACACGAACGCCGGGATGACCGTCGCGAACGTGATGCCCTCGAGCATGGTGTATGCCGACCGTGCCGAGGTCATGGGTTCGACGACGCTATCCATCGTCGCGTTGCTGCTGGTCGTGTTCGGCATCATGTCGTTCCTGCTCGACCGCATCGTGCTGCGCCGCATTGACGAGACGAACAGCGTCCTCGCGCGCATCACGGGCGGCGACCTCAACGCGCGCGTGGAGGTGCGCGACACGCTCGAGTTCCAGTCGCTGTCGTCGGGCATCAACCAGACGGTGAGCACGATGCAAAAGTGGATTGCCGAAGCCGAGACGCGCATAGATGCGGAGCTGGCCACGGCCAAGGCCATTCAGGAGAGCGCGCTGCCGCGCGTGTTCCCGCCCTATCCGGACATCCTGCGGTTCGACATTTACGCCTCGATGCGCCCGGCGCGCGAGGTGGGCGGCGACTTCTACGACTTCTTCCTCATCGGCGACGATTCGGGCCCGGATTCCGGCAAGCTCGGGTTCGTGGTGGCAGACGTTTCGGGCAAGGGCGTGCCGGCGGCGCTGTTCATGATGAAGGCGAAGACGCAGATCCGCGACTACCTGGCCTCTGGCATGGAGGTGGGCGAAGCGGTGGAGAACGCCAACCGCCAGCTGTGCGACGGCAACGACGCCGGCATGTTCGTGACGGCGTGGGTGGGCGTGCTCGACTACGCCACCATGCACGTGGATTACGTGAACGCGGGCCATAACCCGCCGCTGATGTGGGCGTTTGGGTTCGATGGCGGCGACGGCGACGGCGCGCAGGGCGTGACGTCGGGCTCGTGGCGCTGGCTGAAGGAGCGCTCGGGCCTGCCGCTGGGCCTGTTCGACGGCCTGCCGTACACGGCGTACGAGATCGATTGCAACCCCGGCGACCAGTTCCTGCTGTACAGCGACGGCGTGACCGAGGCCATGGACGTGAACGGGGGCCTGTACGGGGAGGACCGGCTGGAAGCGCTCGTGAACGAGGGCCTCGCGCTGCACCCGCGCATGCTGGTGGAGGCCGTGCGCAATGATGTTGCGCGCCACGCCGAAGGGGCCGAGCAGTCCGACGACATCACGATTTTGTCGCTGGAGGTGGGCGTGCCGCCCGAACTCACGGCGACGCTGACGGTGCCCGCGGACGTCGCGGAGCTGCCGCGCGTGAACGAGTTCATTCACACCGAACTCGACCGGCGCCTGTGTCCGCTGCGCGCGCAGAACCTGCTGGACGTGGCCGTGGAGGAGCTGTTCGTGAACGTGTGCCACTACGCGTACCCCGAATCCGCAGATGGCGAGCCGGGTGTCGTGCGCGTGAGCTACACCTATACGGCCGAGCCGCCGTCGATCACCGTGGACATCGCCGACGACGGCATCCCGTACGACCCGCTGGCCAAGCCCGACGCCGTGACGCCCGACGACATCATGGACGTGCCCATCGGCGGCTTGGGAATCCTGATGGCCAAGCGCAGCGTGGAGGACATGCGCTACGAGCGCGTGGGCAACTCCAACGTCGTGAGCATCGTCAAGCGCTGGTAATCCCAGAAGCCGGCGAGGCGCCCGATAGTTTGGCGTCCCACCCCCATCCTGAGCGGAGGCGCGAAGCGCCGGAACCGAGGGGCCTCCCGCTGGTCATGGCTGGGGCCAACCCCAACCTAAGGCGAGGTCCCTCGACTCGCTTCGCTCGCTCGGGATGACAAGGGACGGGACACCAAACCCCCGTCCCCGGCCGCCCCAGCGGCAGACCTCCCCGCCTGGAAGGCCGTTTTCAGGGCAAAACCAAGGTCTTTGATCAATCATTTTTCGGCAGCTCAAGTAGCAGCCGTTTTG
>JAUNEQ010000030.1 GCA_030525445.1 Coriobacteriia bacterium
CGATGTCATCCTGAGCGCAGGCGCGAAGCGACGGAGCCGAAGGATCCCCCCTCGGCGCTTGCCGCAGGTGGGGCTGCAGCCGCTCCGCACCAGCGGGAGGTCCCTCGGCTCCGAGAATCTATCGCGGGTGAGACAATTTCCCCTGAGGTCTTTGTCTCATGCGCCAGAAGTGTCATCCTGAGCGCAGGCGCGAAGCGCCGGAGCCGAAGGATCCCCCTCGGCGCTTGCCGCAGGCGGGGTCGCAGCCGCTCCACGCCAGCGGGAGGTCCCTCGGCTCCGAGCGCACGTGTCAACGGTGGTTTGACATAGAGCGGGACGATTCTCCACTCCGGGCGCAACAAAGGCCCCGCCCTTGGTACACTCTTCAACGAAAAGAGGAGGGGCCATGGACAGACGAGATACGCTTGAATTGCTGGAACAGGTGGCGCAAGGGACGACTTCGCCGGAAGACGCGCTTGCGCAACTGCAGGTAGAAACCGTGAGCGACTTGGGGTTCGCCCAGGTGGATAACGCGCGCGGAATGCGCCAGGGGGTCTCCGAGGTCATCTATGGCGCAGGCAAAACCTCGAGCCAGATCACGGCGATTTGCCTCGCCATGCTCGCCGCCGGGCAAAAGCGGATTCTCATCACCCGGCTCTCGCGCGAGAAATTCGACGAGCTCCCCGACGCCCTCGAGGTGGATTACCGCCCCATGGCGCAGCTCGGCATCATCGGAGGGCTGCCCGATCCTGACGGCAACGGCACCGTGCTCGTAGCCTGCGGAGGCACGAGCGACCTGCCCGTCGCCGAGGAAGCCGCGCTCACCGCGGAGTTCCTGGGCAACGAGGTTTCGCGCGTCTACGACGTGGGCGTCGCCGGCATTCACCGGCTGCTCAAGCATGCCGACGAGATTTCCAACGCCCACGTGATCGTCGCCGTCGCAGGCATGGAAGGCGCCCTGCCCAGCGTGATCGGTGGGCTCACCGCAGCCCCCGTCATCGCCGTCCCCACGAGCATCGGCTATGGTGCGAACTTCGGTGGCGTTTCCGCGCTGCTCGCTATGCTGAATTCCTGCGCAAGCGGCGTCTCGGTGGTGAATATCGACAACGGCTTCGGCGCCGGCTACCAGGCGAGCGCCATCAACCACCTGAAGGCGTAACCTCGCTCTGGTTGACAAGCGCCCGGAGCATTCGTCAACCTTATTCCACGGACTTCAGGGATTCCACCATGTCGATGGCTGCAAGCTTCGCGTGCATGAACAGCATGACCACCCAGGTGAACACGATGGTGAGAGCAAACGCAGCAACGAAGCTCCAAGCATGAATCTCGCGCCCGAACATCACGTAATCGACTTCGGCGGTCGAGACGACGAAACCCTCCAGGAACACGCCGAGCACCAGGCCGATGGCCGCGCCGATGAGCGTGAGCAGCAACACCTCGCGGAAGATGTAGGAGTTCACCTCACGCGGCGTGAACCCGAGCACCTTCAGGCTCGCGATCTCGCGGCGGCGCTCCGTGATGTTGATGTTGATGAGGTTGTAGAGCACGATGAACGACAGCAGCGCCGCGGCGGCCACCAACACCACGACGATGATGTTCACGCTTTGCAGCATCGTGCGATACGTGTCGATGGTCTCGTCGTTGAACGCCACGGTCTGCACGTTCTTGCCCGCCATGAGGGCATCGTTCAGCGAATCGCGCACGGACGTATCGGTGTTCGCGAAGACGGCGTTCCATTTCGTGGCGCCGCCCATCGCCTGGCGATACGCATCCTTGCCCAGGAAGAGGGCGTCGCTCACGTAAAACTCGACGATACCGGTAATACGCACCTTGCTCGGCGTTCCCGTGGCGTTGCCGATGGAATCCTGCTCGAAGAGCGCGACCTCGTCGCCCACGCCCACGCCCAGCAGGCGCGAGAGCTTCTCGGTCATGACCACGCTCTTGCCGTCGAAGGGCACCGGCTCCTGCGTCTCGCGCACCTTCATGTTCACGATTTGCCCGAAGTCGGCCGCGTTGCGCGGCACGACGGTGAGCACGCCGCGCGTCTCATCCTGGATGCCGCCCGTACCCACCTGGAGGTTCACCGTATGGGCGCGCGCGACCGCCGACGCCTTGCCTTCGGTTTCCAAGATCTCCACGACGGCATCCACGTCCGCCGCGGTCGCCTCTTCCTCCATGTCCACGTGCACGTTGTAGCAGACGATGGGGCCGTACTGCTTGTCGATGATGTCCCAGATGGCGTTGTGCAACCCAAAGCCGGTGAGCAGCAGCGCCGTGCACCCCGCGAGGCCGATGACCGTCATCCAGAAGCGCTTCTTGTAGCGGAACAGGTTGCGGCAGGTGACCTTCCAGCTGAACGACAGGCGACGCCAGATGGCGCCCAGATGCTCCAGCAGGATGCGCTTGCCCGGTTCCGGCGCGGGCGGCAGCATGAGGGCCGCCGGCGTCTCACGCAGGGTGCGCGCGGCGGCGCCCCAAGTCGCGACGAGCGTGATGCCGATGCCGAGCAGCCCGGCGAGCAGCGTGAGGAAGGGATCGTAGGCAAGCAGCCCTTCGGGTTGCGGCACGTTGTAGATGATGGCGTAGGCGTTCTGGATGATGCCGGGCAGCACCTGGCCGAGCACCGCGATGCCCAGGGCCGCACCGGCGGTGGAGGCAGCACCGGCGTAGAACAGGTACTTACCGGTAATGCGGCGCTTGCTGTACCCGAGCGCCTTGAACGTGCCGATGAGCTGGCGTTCTTCGTCCACCATGCGCGTCATCGTGGTGAGCGCCACCAACGCTGCCACCAGGAAGAACACGAAGGGGAACACGCTTGCGATATTGTCGATGCGCTCGCTGTCGGCCTGGACGCTCTGCACGCCGAAATTCTTCGTGCGGTCGAGCACGTAGATGTCCGGCGGCTCCAGCGCGTCGATGTCGTCCTGCGCGTTCGCGATCTCGTCGCGGGCATCGGCGAGCTTGCGCTCCGCCTTCTTCCGCTCCTTCTCGTATTCCGCCCACCCGTCGGCGAGCTCTTCTCGGGCGTCGGCCAACTGGGCCGCACCGTCATCGTATTCCGCCTGGGCCTTCTTCAGCTTCTTGCGGCTCGCAGCAAGCTCTTCTTTGCCGGCGGCGAGCTGGCGCTCCGCATCGGCGATGGTCGCATCGCCGGCCTCGATGCCCGCCTGCGCTTGCGAGATGCCCTCATTTGCCTGGTTGACGCCATCGGTGATTTGCTTCAGGCCGGCCTCCGCCTGCTGGAGTCCCTCTTCTGCCTGCTGCTTCAGCGCGTTCAGCTGGGCGAGGTTCGGATCCATCGCCGTGGCGGAATCGGTGCCCTCGAGCGCGGTGATACCCGCGTCAATCGCGGCGATGGCCTGCTCTGCCGCAGCCACCTGCGCGGCCGCAGCCTGCGCCGCCGCCTCGTCGCCCGCATCGCGTGCGGCTTTCTCGGCCGCCTGCGCCGCCGCAAGCCCCGTTTCCGCTTGCGCGCGCTGAGCGCTCAGCTCGGCGAGCTTTCCCTCGATGGCGGCGATGCCTTCTTTCACCTGGGCCAGGCCCTGCTCCGCCTCATCGCGCGCCGCCTGGACTTCCGGCAGCTTCGCTTCGGCCTCGGCCTTTCCCGCCTGGGCCTTCCGTATCGCCGCCTCCAGGTCCGCGCGCTGCTTTTTCCATTTCTTCTTGCCATCGGCGAGCTCGGATTCCTTTTCCGCCAGCTGCTTCTCGCCCGCCTTCAGCTTCTTCTTGCCATCTGCTATCTTTGCCGCGGCGTCATCGAGCTTCGCTTGGTTTTTGTCGATCTCCGCCTGGCCGTCTTCGAGCTCCTTGCGCGCATCGGCAAGCTTCTCATCGGTCTCGGCCTGGGCGTCTTCGTATTCCGCCTTCGCGTCATCTAGTTCCGCCTGAGCATCGGAGCGCAGCTCATCCAGGCGATTGGCGGCGACATCCGGCGCGAGCGATTCGAGCCGTTTCGTCACCTCGTCGACGCGCTCCTGGTACGCATCGCTTCCCGCAAGCTCGGCATCGGCGCCGGCAACGCGCAGGTACACCTCGGTGAAGGGCATGTCCGCGTCGAAATTGTCGTCGGCGACGTACATGTACTGCTGGATCTTGCCCGAACCCAGGCTCGTGGTGCCCATGTTCGCATCGCTCGTATAGAGCGAGGAATGCGCAAGGCCGACCACGGTGTATTCCCGCTCTTTCAGCACATCCTTAAGGTCGGTCGACCCGTATTCCACGATGACGGTATCACCCAAGCTCACCGTCGTGTTCATCACGCGGTCTGCCGAAAGGATCGCCTCTCCCGCATGTTCCGGCCACTTCCCCGAATCGAGCACGAGACGATTGAGGTAGCGATCGTCGTCCGACTGCACGGTGTTGTCCGCGACCGCCTCGCTCTTCTGCGCTGCATCGATGTCCAGCGAATGGACGCGCATCACGTACTGGCTGTCGTTGAGCTCGGTCATCACGTCCACCGACTTCGCCGGCATCACCGCCTCCACGCCGGGGGCCGCCGCGATTTCGTCGACCTGCTGCTGCGACAACCCCAGCGTCGACAGCACTTCGACATCGTAGAGATGCGTGCCGTCATACCAGGCGTCGGCCGCGGTGCGCATGTCGGGGCCCGTCATGCGCAGACCGGCGTAGAACCCGCACCCCAGCGCGACGATGAGCAGGATCGCCAGGAACCGCCCGAGCGATTCCCGGATCGACCGACCCACCGATATGTTGAAGATGCGCGCCATTTCCTCCGTCCCGTGTTACCCACAACCCGCGATACGCCGCGGCTTACCACACCAAGGTCGACGCATCGGCGGGATGCTCGTTGAACTCCTCCCCGGCGATGCGCCCCTCGCGTACATGCAGCACGTGATGGGCGATGGCCGTGAACGCCTGGTTGTGCGTGATGAGCACGACGGTCGTGCCGTCGGCACGGCTCGTTTCTTGCAGCAGGCCTAGAATCTGCTTGCCGGTCTCGTAGTCGAGCGCGCCCGTGGGCTCGTCGCACAGCAGCAGCTGCGGGTTCTTCGCCAGGGCGCGGGCTATGGCCACGCGCTGCTGCTCGCCGCCCGAAAGCTGCCCGGGGAAATTGTTGCTGCGATGGCCGAGGCCCACCTTCTGCAGGGTTTGCAGCGGATCGTGCGGGTTGCGGCAAATCTGCGTGGCGAGCTCGACGTTCTCCACGGCCGTGAGGTTTTGCACGAGGTTGTAGAACTGGAAGACGAACCCGATGTCGTGACGTCGGTATTGCACGAGCTGCTTCTCGTCGAACGCGGCGACGTCGTTGCCGTTCATCCAGATGTGCCCCGACGTGGGCGTGTCGATGCCGCCCAGAATGTTGAGCAACGTGGTCTTGCCGGCGCCAGAAGGCCCCACGATGACGGCAAATTCGCCCTGTTCGATGGTAAAGCTCACGCCATCAAGCGCAGGCACCTGCACCTCGCCCATCTGGTACACCTTGCGCACATCCTGAAACTGCACGAACGCCATGGGAACCCCTTTCGCCCTGGGGCTATTCTACCCTGAAGGAGCCTGCCCCGAAGCCCTGTGCACCCCTGCGCGCTTCGCCCCGTGGGTTGCCCGGTGGCCACGCGTAGAGAAAACTCGAGCACATGCCATTTTTTTCGAGTAATAGGAAGATTTTTGGCGCACCCCAGATTGACCTTTCGAATACCCCGCTTTCGACCTGGCCTTTCATGGGTGTGTTCTCCCGCGGGTGACGAAATTACAGCCAAATTCTTCCTATTACTCGATTTTTTTGGCATTTTCTTGCGTATCGACTACGCGTTTGTCGAATACCAGGGATGACTACCGCAAGTCGTCGAGCAGGCTTACCGCCTCTGCGGCGAGTTGGCGGTAGAACGGCTGGGTCGCGTGTTCCTGCACGGCATCGTTCCAGCGGGCGACCCACGCGCAGGGATGCTCGCAGGCGAAGGCGGCAGCGGTTTCCGCATCACCACGATCCAACAGGGCGCCGATGGATTCCAGCTCGAACCCGATGTGGTCATCGGGTTCTGCATGCAGGTTCGCGACCTCAAGCCCGGCGCTGCGATACCAGTAGCGCACATCGAGCGTCTCGCGCTGGAAGATGAGCCGCGCATCGCTCGCCCACGCCGATTCCCACGGCGGCGCAAGGGGCATGCCCAAGCCAACGAACAGGTGCAGGTAATCCTGCTCCACCGCCTCTGCATCCACCGGCCCATACGCTGGGTCCGCTGCGACGAACGCCTCGAGCACCGGCGGCGTCGGTTGCACCTGCAACATCCGTCCTACCAGGTAGAACCGTTCAGCCAAAGAAAGATTGCTATCCATTGACATACTCCTCCGGCATCGAATGCATCCGCACGTCCACATCGGGGTGTTTCACCCGTTCCCGATGAACCGCCATCACCATGTTCGGCCCCAAATCGGGAGCATCCGCGAGCAGGGGCTCATGCGCATCCGCCAGGCGCACCGCCTCCGTGGGCACGCTCGCCCCCATGTCCACGACCTTCAGGCACCGCATCGAGCACGCCGCCACGCATGCCGGCTCCTCGCCAGCCGCACGGAGGTCGCCGCACAGGTCGCACTTCCACGTTTTCCTCTTCCCATCGATACGCGGCACCACGACGGGCGCAGTCCAGGGGCAGGCCTTCGCGCAGGCGCCGCACCTGATGCAGAGCCCTCGGTCGATGGAGACAACGCCCGTTTCCGCATCTTTCGAGATGGCCTGCTTCGGGCATTTCGGCAGGCAGGCGGGGTTATCGCAGTGCATGCAGGAATACGAGACGGAATACGAGAACACGTCCACGGGCTGCGGCAGCCCCGAAGCCGCATCGATGCGCCAACCACCCGCCTCACCGGTGACGACCTTGCGCATCTTGTAGCCTACGGGCAGGTTGTGAACGTCCTTGCACGCAACCACGCACGCCTTGCAGCCGATGCAGGAATTCGCGTCGAAGAAGAAACCGAGCTGCGTCATCGTGCACCTCCTTCTTCCGAAGAGGTATCGGGTGCGCCATCACCTTGAGGCCAGAAGCGCAGTTTCGCCGCATTGCCGAACGTCTGGCGACCACGTGCCGCCGACGAGGGCATATCGTCTTTCACCAGGCGCTTTGCACCACCGTCGCGCAGCTCTTCCGGCAAACCGCCCAGCGGGGCAACCGGCAGCTGCACCTGGGCGAGCCGCGCGGCCGCGTTTCGCGCCGCTTCGCTGGCCTTGCGGCCCCGCGCCGGCATGACGCTCGCGATGCCCGCGCCCCGTCGATCGGCACTCCGATAATCGGGCGGCAGGGGTTCGCCGTCCCAAGGAAGCACCCGGCATACCGAGGAATTCCAGGTGCACTGGCCCTCGCCCGAAAGCGAGCTGCGCTCGAGCGAGTTGGCGTTACCCGACCGGTCGATGTCGCCGTCGACCACGTCGCTCCACGCGCCCTCGCCGAGCACGACAACGCCGGGGATGAGCAGGCTCGTCACCCGCACGCGCCGCAAAATGCGCCCATGTGGGCTTTCCACCAGCACGGTATCACCCTGCGAAACGCCAGCTGCCTGCGCATCGAGCTGGTTCATGAGCACGTCATGCGGGAACACCTCGCGCAACTGCATCACGTTGTCGAACGCCTGATGCGCCCGCCCGATGAAGTGGATGCTCAGATTCTGCAGGGGGTATTCCCCCTTCACCTGCGCGTCCCAGTCGGCAAAGGTATCCTCATACCCCTCGCGCGCCGGCACATACTGCGCGATCGGCGCAACCCGCGACAACCCAAACCGCTCATACTGCCGCGCAATCGCCCCGCAATAAATCTCGAACTTCCCACTCTCCGTATTCAATGGACACCCATCAGGATCCGCCCGAAACTCCGCATACCTCACATGCCCAAAGCCATCCCCCAACGCCCGCGGCACCTGATACACCCCAGTCTCCAAGAACTCCCTCAAAGGCACCAACCCCGAATGGACTTCCCCCTCAACACCAAGCCCCTCCAGGTCCTCCCGCGTAACATCCAAGAGGAACTCCCATTCAAACCCTTCCGACCCAAGTCCGGAAGCGGCGATTCCCCCCTGGTCAGAAGAGTCATCAACCAGATCCGAAGCAGAAGGTGAGTCTCCAAGCGCCAGGGCGGGGGCATCCCACGCGCAGTTCCACAGCGACTGGTAAGCGCCAGTGGCGCTTTCCGCCAAGCGAGGACTGTCTGAGCACGTGACCCCCTCGCCCTGGCGCTCCCAGTTGGCAACAACCCTCGCCCCAAGAATCTGATTCAGCCCCATCTCCCGAACCGACAAAGGATTCACCACAGCAGGATCAATCCCCCAGCGCTCCCCTATCGCCGCTTCCACTTCCAAGTCCTCGTGGCACTCGAACAGCGGCTCATGGATCTTCGACGTGTAATACAGCAGCTCACGGTTCGTTTTAGGCTGCACGAACCCGTCCACTTCCCAGAACGAGGTCGAAGGCAGCACGATATCGGAATACCGGCAGTCCGACGTGAACCATAGGTCGCTCGACACCACGAACTCGACGGAACGAAACGCCTCCACCGCGCGGTTGAACGCCGGATTCTGGTTGATGCGTCCACCTTCGCCCACCTTCCACAGCATGCGGATGTCGATGGGCTCCTTGCCGTGGCTGAAGTTCGTGAACTCGCCATCCACGATGGCGTCCCACATCTCGGCCATCGCGATGCCGTAATACTTGCTGGGGTCGTAATTGCCCGCCGCGAGCTGGCCGGCCCCACGCGGGGGCTCGCAGATGGGGTTTACCGGCCATTCGGCCCCGCGGTCGCCCGGTTCCACCAAGGCAGGCCCGCCGAATCCCACATAGCCGCCGGCACCCGCCGACACCTCGGCGCCGGGCAGCCCGCAGGCACCGCACATCCAGCCCACGGTATAGAAGGCCTGCACGAAGGTGGCGCCATTGTCGGTGCGCGCCGGCGCCTGGCTCGCACGCAGGGTGACGCGGTTCGCGGTCCCCATTTCCCGCGCCAGCCATTCGATGCGCGCAGCCGGAACGCCGCAGACGGGCTGGGCCCATTCCGGCGTCTTCGGTTGGCCGTCATACGTCCCCAGCACATAGTCGCGGAAGTTGCCCTCCCGCGGCGCGCCTTCGGGCATGTGGTCCGCGTCGAAGCCCACACAGCACCGGTCGAGGAAGTCCTGATCCTGCAAACCGTCGCGGATGAGCACGTATGCCACAGCCAGCAGCAACGCGGTGTCGGTGCCGGGTCGTACGGGCACCCATTCGTCGGCGAGCGCTTGCATGGTGGGGTTGCACCACGGGTCCACGAAGATGAACTTCGCACCCGCCTGCTTCGCCCGCAGGTAGAAATACGAGGTGTTTCCCATGATGGACCACGACGGGTTGTGCCCCCACATCACCACGAGATCGGCTTCCAGCAGGTCAAAGCGGTCGGAATAGTCCATGCGCCCCAGGTCAAACGAGCCCTTCATCATGTTCGACACCAGCGGGAAGGCGCCTTGGCTCGCCTGGCCCCACGTGAAGGTGCAGCCGCCATAGGCGCTCAGGCTTGGGGCGTAATACATGCGGTCAACAAGCGTGCGGATCTCGTAGCCGGTGGAAAGGATCGACTTCATGCCGTAATCGTTCTTGATGCGCGTGACCTCCGAGGCGATGTAGTCGAGCGCCTCGTCCCACGTGATGCGCTCCCATTCGTCGCGTCCTCGCAGATGGCCCTGGGAATTCTCGCCGCCTCCCGGCTGCCAATGCTTGCGCTTCAGGGGATACTTCAGGCGGTCGCTCGCGAACACCGCATGGCGCAAGCTGCGGCCGCGCGCGCACCCGCGCTGCTGGGGGTAATCGGGCGAATCGGGATGCGTGTTATCGGGCGATTGGCGCAATACCACGCCCTCGGCGACATACGAGCGGTTCACGCATCGGCCGCCACAGGAAAGCCAGCAGGAATGCGTTTTCCACTCCGGATGCTCGCGCTCGCGCGATTGGCCTAACGGAACCGCCGGGCATTCCCGCAAACCACTTCCAACCAGCTCACGAAAAGAATCGAGCGCGCTCATCGTGCCTCCTGTCTCCCCCTTGCCATTCTACCGGACACGCGCCCCGACACGCGGCGCCATTGCGCGAGCCGCCCACAACCCCTTGCTGCACACGGCGACGTGGTAGCATATGCAGTGGTAATTACCTTGCGGGTCTGGAGTGAAGCATGCCTATCGATCCTATTCTCTGCGCAATCGTCATCGTGGTGCTGGTGGCGGCGTTGGGCGTGGGTTGGATGCTGTTCAACGACCGGTCGAACAGGCGAGACATGCACGCGACCGCCGAAAGCCGGCGCGAAGAGCGGGCGCACCTCGAGCGCCTCGAGCAAGAGCGCATGGAGCGCCTGAGCGAGATTCTCAAGGAAGAATCGCAGGCCATGGAGCAGGCGCGGATGCGCATGGCGTACGTGCAGGAGGACATGAGCAAGACGAAGCAGGCGTTTCGTCAACGTCATGACCAGCTCATCGACGGCATCCTGATGCAGGCGAAAGCCGGATGCGATGGCATCTTCCGCCAGCGCTTCGGCATCACCCGGCCGCCGAAGGCCGAAAACCCCATGGATGACCCTGAGGTGCAGGATTACCTGCACGAACACTATGCCGAGCTGCGCGATACCGTGCTTGCGGAAACCATCCGCGACCTTATGGATGCCGAGGTAGACCGCCGCATCGCCGCGCTGCGGGAAGAGGCAGATGCCGACGAGCTCCTTGAAGAAGCCGGCGAAGCGGAAGCGGTGCCCGAAGCCGAGACGGATGCCGCAACGGATGCCGAGACTCCCGTCGAAACCGAACCGGAGCCCACCGTCGATGCCGATGCTGCCGATGCCGCAGAACCGGAGCACCCCGCCGAAGCGGAGGGCGGCGAATCCGCCAAGCCAATCGAGGAAGACGAGGTTCCCGAAGAGGCTCCCGAATCGAGCGATGCCGAAACCGATGAGGACGACGGCGATGCCGATGCATCGGACGAGCCCGAGCCGACGGCCGAGGACGACGAAGCTCCTGAAGAATCCATCGAGGAAGACGGCGCTGAAGGCGACGAAGAGCCCGAGGAAGAGTTCGATCGCACGCCCATCGAAGAAGCCGTGCGCGAGGAATTCGACCTCGACAGCGTGCGGACGTACCTGCTGGCAGCGATCAGCGCGCGGTATGACGAAAACGGCCGCCCGATTGGCGATCTTCCCTGGCCCGCATTCACGAGCATCAGCCCGCGCGGCTACGGCGAACTCGTGCTTGCCGAAGGCGCGCCGGTGTACGCGCAGGACAGCTATCGTGAGTTCGCCTGGCGGAAGTTCCACACCGGAAGGCGCGCCGAGAAGCCTGCGCGCGGCGAGTATTCTTGGCCGGAATCGCACGAGCTCGGCGACGCGCCCATCGAGGGCGGCATCCCCACGCCGGCAGGCGTGTTCTCGGCAGAGGGGCCAAATGGTCAGCTCGTCTTGCATGAGCTTTTCGATTGCAGCTGGATGCGCCACAACCTGGAATACAAGGGCGCGTTCTTGGAACCCGATACGCAGCGCAGCTTCCTCCTGAACTTGGAAGGCCTGCGCAAGGGCGACGAGCTGCGGTTCCTGTTCGACGGCCCGGATTTCCTGGAAGAAGCCGAGAACGGCCCGTTCTTCCTGAATGCGTTAGGCGAGGTGAACGAGGCGCACGTGGGCATCTCGGTGTCGAACCCCGAGGTGGCAAACGTGGGCGAAGCGCCCTATGAGCTGGCCGAACGCACGCCCACCGGATTCGTGTTCCGCATGACGCACGATGCGCGCCGCCACTACGACGACACGTACCCCCAGTTCCTGGAAATCCACCTGGCATGGTGCCAGCCACCATCCCCACGCCCCGACCGCATCATCCGCCACGTCGTGAACTAACGTTTTGGGAACCTATCACGGGGACTGTCCCCGTGATAGGTCCAACATGGGAGATTATTCGCCATCGATGCGCCGTGGGACCAGGACGGGCGGTTTTGGTTTAGCATGGAACGACACCCGTTCGACGAGGAGCAGCATGAAGAAACGCGCCTTTATCTTTGCTTTGGCCCTGGCAATGTGCCTGGCACTTAGTGGATGCCTCGAGCAGCCCGAACCCGTCATCGACGAGACCGGCCACAGCGAGCCCATCGCCGACATCGCTGTCGTTTCGGACGGATCGCTCACTGCCGTGGTCGTCGATAAGGCCGATGACGGCATCACCCTCGAGATCACCAATTCCGGCAACGAGAACACGGTGAGCGCCACGTTCACCTCCGCGAAGATGGGTGGCCGCGAATACCAGATCAATCAGCCTACGTACAGCCAAAGCCCGCTTTCCATCATGCGCTACGGCGAGGAAACGAAAACCGTCAACCTCACCCTCCCCGCCAACGACTTCGCCCGCGTGAAAGTATCGAGCAGCGACCTCTCCAGCGCCGACGACTACAACAACGTCGACCTGACCTTCAATGAAACCTACATGGGCGACAACGGCACCATAACCAAAACCAACCGCACCATAAGCATTAAAAACGCCTAGACACAACGCACCCACAAGAGGAGAGCATCCTCACCAGCAAGAACCCCTTCGACCCCGCTCAGCCGGAAAGCGAGAACACCACTCCTCGCCAAAGCACCATATTTGCCGATGCACCGTTTTTTCGATTCTGGCATCTTTGGGGTTTGTTTCACTGCCATCTCCCCTCGATTTAACGTCGAAATGCACCGTTTTTTCGATTCTGGCACCCATTTCGCCAATTTAGGAAGCCACTATCGAAAAAACGGTGCATTTTAATGCCGAAGCAACCCTCATACCGCACATTTCATGGCTTGAAAAAGCCAGAATCGAAAAAACGGTGCAATCCCCAATCAAGCACCCCCACAACCACGTCACCCATTCACCTCAAAACCAAGTCCCAACCAGGCCCTTCAGCCCCAAAGCCAGAAACGCCCCCTTCAGTCGGTGATTATCCGGGTGACGGACCAGGCCAGCCGGAAAATCTAGGGGGAACGCTCCGGGGCGCCCGGACGGGGCATGTGCCACGCGCAGTTCTCCCTAAAGGGACTAGCTCCGCTTCGCTCCGCGCCGCGCACGACTGGAAAGCGCCAGTGGCGCTTTCCACCAAGCGAGGACTGTCTGAGCATGGCGCATGCCACGTCCGGGCGCCCTGAATCGCTCCTAGATTTTCCGGCTGGCCTGGTCCGTCACCCGGATAATCACCGACTGCTCCTGAGCCGCGTTTCCTTTAAACACCCCTCGTTCAATCGGGATGTCCAGGAAATCACGCCCATGGCAGAACGTGATGTACCCGTCGTCGACAACGCGGTCGTTCGTGGGGTCGAGCCCGCGCCAGACGCGCCCATCGTGCACCTCGACCCAGGCGTGGGTCGCGCCCTCGCCCACCATCAGGCCATTCACATAGCGCGCAGGAATGCCCACGCTGCGGCACGCGGCTACGAGCACCTGCGAGAAGTCCTGGCACACGCCGGCGCCAAGCGCGAAAGCCTCGGCTGCTGTGGTGTTCACGTTCGTCACGCCCGTCTCGTATTTCATCTGGGCGTGAATGGCCTGGGAAAGCGCAAGCGCGACATTCCACGCGCGGCTTTCCGCATCGTCGTCCAGCCCGATGTCGGACTCCACGGAATAGCGGATGGAGGTCGCGAGCGCGGCGAGCGCCTCATCGGCGGCCGCCAGCTTGGACGGCTGCAGGAACACGGGATGCACCCAAGCTTCCTGCTGCGCGTCGCCAGTACCCACTTCGCCATTCACCACGACCATGCCCGACGATGCGAACGCGAACGTGGTATGCGGGGCGCGGGCGCGGCCGACGCGCAGGATGTTGCCGAAGCCATCGACCTGCTTGCCAAGCGGCCCGTTCGGGGCAATCATCACGTGGGCATCCAGGACGGTCTGCGTGCCGGGACGCGTGCGCGGCATGCAGCGAAGCACGAAATCGTGGTCATGCACCGGGCTGCTGAACTCGATGGACGTCTCGAACGTGTACGACAAGATCCTCACGAGAGGCTCCTCTCGGGAAAGAGGGCTGCCAGCGCCGTGAGCAGTTCCCCTTGGCGCTCGCGCGTGAAGTCGTCGGGGAACCCAGGGGAATACACGAGCTGGATGGTCTTGTTGAAGGCCTCCTTGTCGTATGCGATGCCGATGCGGTCGATGCGGCCAGCCAGGCGATGCGCCTCTTGCTGCAGGCGCTCCAGGCGATAGCGCAAGCGGGTGTACAGGTCCATGCGCTCGACGGTGAAACCGCTCTTCACAAGGTTGCGCGCGGTATCGCTGCCGATGTACTCGTCCACGCAGCCCTTGAAGGCGAGGATGTCGTCACGCACGTTCTGCATGGAAAGCAGCGGCGAGTCGGAACGATCGGCCGCCTCGATGGAATTCACGGCCATCTGCACATACGCGAGGCATTCCGTTCCGATGACGTCACGCAGCACGACGGCGTTGTCGAACGCCGCGCTCATCGAGAACTTCACCGATGACGGATTCTGCCCGTTGAACAGGCTATCGCGGAAGAACGGGATGGGGTCCGCCCCGTTGGTCGCGTCAAACCCCAGCTCACCGAGCTGTTCGCGCCACGCCCCATCGGGGAAGTCGAGCGCCTCGTCATAGGCGTGGATCAGGAATCCCATCGTGGTGTAGCAGCGCTCCACATAACGGCCCAGCCACAGCAGATGGTCAACTTTTTCTAGCGAGAGAGAACCCATGTGTCTTTGAACCCTCCTCCCTGGGAAGAATTGACGATAGAGGAATCGGCGTCGATGGCGTAGCGGGTGAGGCCGCTCGGCCACACGGTGGTGGTTTCGCCGGCGAGCACGAACGCACGCAAGTCGGCCTTGCGCGGCTGCAGCTGTCCGTCCACCAGCGTGGGCAGGCACTTGAAATCGATGACCTCCTGCGCGATGAAGCGGCGTGGTTCGGTGCGCACGGCCTGACGGAAATGCTCGAGCTGTTCGGCATCCATGCTACTGCCGAACACCACGCCATAGCCGCCGGCTTCGGCAACATCCTTCACCACCAGGCGCTCCATGTTGTCGAGCACGTATTCGCGGTCTTCGTCGAACACCGGCAGGTAGGTGGGCGCGTTCTTCAGGATGGGCTTCTCGCCCAGATAATACTCCACCATCTTCGGCACGAAGTAGTAGATGCCCTTGTCGTCGGCCGCGCCGTTGCCCGGCGCATTCACGATGGCCACGTTGCCAGCACGATAAGCCGCCATGATGTTCGGCACGCCGATGAGGCTTTCCGGAAGGAAGCACAGCGGGTCGAGGTATTCGTCGGAAAGGCGGCGATAGACCGCACCGACCTTATGGCGCTTCATGGCGTCGCGATAATACAGGATCTCGTCTTCCACGAAGAGCTCGCCGGGTTCGGCCAGTACCGCATCAGCCTTTTCGGCCAGGTACGAATGCTCGAAGTACGCGGAATTGTAGCGGCCGGGCGTGAGCACCACGTTGATGCCGCCGCAGTTCACGTTGTCCATCACGGCCTTCAGGCGCTCGCCGTAGTCTCGGTTGTCGCGCATGATGTGGCCACGGAAGGTCTCGGCATCGCAACGCCGGCACAGGTCGCGCGCCACCAACGGATAGCTTGCACCGCTGGGAATGCGCAGGTTGTCCTCCAGCACGTACCATTCGCCGTCCTGACCTTCCACCAGGTCGATGCCCGAAATATGGCTGTAGATGCCACCGGGCGGCGTGATGCCCTCGCACTGCGGCAGGTATCCGCTGCTCGCGAAGGCGAAGTCGGCGGGAACGATGCCGTCGGCGATGATCTGCTTGGCGCCGTAGACGTCGGCCAAGTACGCGTTCAGGGCGCGCACGCGCTGGGCCAAGCCCTTTTCCAGGCGATCCCACGCATCGGCCTCGATCACGCGCGGCACCGCATCGAACGGGAACAATCGCTCGCGAAACTCGCCGTTCTTGTAGAGACCGAACTTCACGCCATAGCGCGCAAGCTGGGCGTTGATGGCCGAAGTATGGGTCACCAGACTGTCATATACGGGCATGGACTGCCCCCTTTTCCGATCGCCTATCCCCTGGCACGATAGTATAGCAACGACCCTGGTACTTTAACGGGACGCCTCGACCCGTATTTGACCACGCAAAAGCGCCCGGGAATCCCGGGCGCCTCAGCTACACGTGGTATGTGGTCATGCCGTTACTGGCGAACGTAAATCATGCCCTTCTGCACATCGCTCACCACGACGCCATTCTTGGAGTCCATGGCGTGCACCATCTGGCCATCGCCAATGTAGATGCCGGTGTGCTGGCTGCCGTTCTTCTCGTGGATGACGCACACATCGCCCGGCTGCGGGTCGTCAACCTCGTTCCAGTTCACGAAGTCGGCCGTGGTGCCCAGACGCGTGTTCTCGCCGGTGAGAGCGTAGCTCACGAAACCGGAGCAGTCATAGCCGCCGTCGCTGCCGCCAACGCCGCCCCACACGTAGTCGGCGCCGAGCTGCGCCATCGCGCGGTCGACGAT
>JAUNEQ010000154.1 GCA_030525445.1 Coriobacteriia bacterium
GTGGTAGAGCGGCAGACACACCTGCCACAGCATGCCCGCGCCGCCGCCCAGCAGGCCGTTGAACGCGACCGCGGAATCGTGGATGTTGCTCGCCGAGAGCTGCGCGCCCTTCGCGCGGCCGGTCGTCCCCGACGTGAACATGATGATGGACTGGTCGGGCTGGAACGACAGCGCCGCCGCACGCTGCGCGCTGTGGATGAGCTCGCGCACGGTTTCATGCTGGCTCGAGATACCGATCATCTCGTGGACGTCGGATTCCGTGAGGAGCACCGGCGGGATGCCGAAGGCGTCCTCCACCGTGGCGAGGCGCTCGTCCTTTTCCTGCTCCTTCAGGCGATGATTGAGCGTGATGAGCTTGAACCCGCCGTACCAGCAGGCCAAGATGAGGTACACGAATGCCGGGCAGTTATCCATGTCGCTCGCGACATAGCCGCCGCGCCGCACGCCTTCGCGCGCCATCTGGTGCATGAGCGCGATTGCGTTCAGGCGTGCCTGGGCATAGGTGACCGCCACTTCGCGTCCACGATGCCCCTCGTCATTCGCATCGGCGAACCGGAAGAACACCCCGTCCCCGTTCCGCCGAACCGTATCCTCAAACGCCCGAATCACGTCTCACTCCCAAAATCGATTTCAGTTTTCCACCATGGATGATCGCCCATGGTAACCGCCGCAGCGCTTACGGCAAGCGCGGCCACTTGCTGAAGTCGGGCGTGCGCTTCTCCTTGAAGGCGTCGCGGCCCTCCATGGCCTCCTCGGTGGTGTAGTAGAGCATGGTTGCATCGCCACCGAGCTGCTGCAGGCCGGCGAGGCCGTCGGTTGCGGCATTGAAGCTCGCCTTCATGAAACGGATGGCGGTGGGCGACATCATCATGATGCGGCGCGCCCAGGCCACACAGGTGTCTTCCAGCTCGTCGAAGGGCACGACCTTGTTCACGAGCCCCATCTCGAGCGCCTCTTGGGCGGTGTACTGCTCGCACAGATACCAGATCTCGCGCGCCTTCTTCTGGCCGACCATGGCCGCGAGCAGGCCCGCGCCGTAACCGGCGTCGAAGCTGCCCACCTTGGGGCCGGTCTGGCCGAACTTGGCGGTTTCCGCCGCGATGGTGAGGTCACACACCATAGTGAGGATGTTGCCGCCGCCGATGGCGTAGCCATTCACCATCGCGATGACGGGCTTCGGGGTAACGCGGATAAGCCGCTGCAGGTCGAGCACGTTCAGGCGCGGAATGCCTTCCTGGCCCACGTAACCGCCACGGCCGCGCACCTTCTGGTCGCCGCCGCTGCAGAACGCCTCGTCCTCGTGACGGCCACCATGGTTCGCGCCCGTGAGCAGGATGACGCCGATGCTGGAGTCGTCGCGCGCGCGGCTGAAGGCGTCGAACATCTCCTGGTTGGTGAGCGGCGTGAACGCGTTGCGGCGCTCCGGCCGGTTGATGGTGATTTTCGCGATGCCGTCGTAGGTCTCGTAGAAGATTTCCTGGTAATTGCCCTCGTTTTTCCAGTCGTAGTTCGACATGGCCATCCTTTCCGCCCGTTCGTGCTTTCGCCCTATGTTACGCCAAAGGGCCAAGAAAAATGAGGGGCTTTTCAAGTCACCATTTATGCGAACGCATGAATTATCTTTGCTATCCAAGCCATTTATGCGTTCACATAAATCTTTTGAATTGCTATCATGATTTATGCGAACGCAATAATAGGGAGCTGCTATGCAAATAATTGATACAAACGATTTCGGCCATGCGGTTAGACAAGCCAGAAAGGCCCGCGGACTGAGCCAACAACAACTTGCCGATCTTTCCGGGGTCGGCATAACGTTTGTATCAAACCTCGAACGAGGAAAAACCACAAGCGAACTCGAAAAAGCGATCCAAGTTGCCCTCACGGCAGGACTCGACATTGATATGCACGACAGGATGAGCCGATGAGAATAGTTAACGTATACCGCGTACCCCGCAACGAGCCGATTCTTGTTGGCGCGCTTCGGATGGACGAAACGCGGAGAGTCACCTTTTCGTATAGCGGAGAGTATCTCCGCTCCGGCAGCCCAAAGCCCCTCGCGCTTTCACTTCCCTGCAAAGACACCCTGTTCGATACACCCGCCATCGCCCCGTATTTCGCCGGCCTCCTTCCCGAAGGAGAACCCCGTGAACGAACGGCCGCTGCCCTTGGAGTAGACAAAGACGATTATGTAGCCCTGCTTGAACGGTTAGGTCACGACTGCATTGGCGACATCATGTTCCGAAGCGCAGACGACGATCTATCCAGCTGGAAAACTGATTCTTATATCCCACTTGACCACGATGAATTCCGAAAGACGGTTTCGGGGCTTGCGGATGAGATAGCATCGAATATCGAATCCCGCCTTTCCCTCTGCGGGACACAGGGGAAAGTTGGCCTTGCGCTCATCAACGGTGCGTGGCACCGCCCGGTATCTGGCGCCGCATCAACCCATATTCTAAAAACCAGTTACCTGCGGGATATCCCCGAGCTGGAGTACTGCTGCATGCACGCCGCATCTGCTTTTGGCATCAATGCGCCAGAGACGACTCTTCTTGATGCTGCTCGTCCTGTAATAGCAAGTAGGCGATACGACCGCGTTGTAAAACCGGGCGAAAACCCCACGGTTATCCGCCTTCACCAAGCCGACATCGCCCAACATCTGGGCGTCCTTCCCAGCATGAAATACGGCGAGCTTGAAGGTGGGACGTATAAATCGCTTGCTCGTTTGTTACGAACCGTATCGGGCAATCCCGCATATGACATCGACCAGCTCACTCGGATCATCATCGCAAATTACCTCCTCGGCAACTGCGATAACCACCTGAAAAACCTGTCGCTTATTGAAAGAGGCAACACGCTGCGCCTCGCGCCAGCATACGACCTGGTGTGCACAACCCGATTCGAGCGCTTTAGCCGGGAAATGGGCGCAAGTATAGGCACAACGCGCGCGATAGACGATGTGCGAGCACATGATTTCGCCATGCTCTGCAACGATCTGGGCATTACGGCAAAGGCCCTCAAGCGCATCTGCGCAGAGGCGGTTGAAGTCATGCCAAGGGCAATTCTCGATGCCGCAGACTCCACATGCGCTTTGGAATCCACGCCCTATATAGCAGAAGATCTTGTTGACGACATCCAAAGCAGAGTCGAGATTCTGAGGGAATACACCAGCTAATTATTCAACCCATATGTCTCACGCATGAAACCGGGCAAGCGGCTTAACCCCAGGCCGCAAGCTGGGCAGGGACCATCGCGGGCTCCAAATCCATACTATGAGCCATTTCGTATTGATTATTGACATTTTCGTGTTTTGTCTAATAACTTCTCGCAACGCAACTCGTAACGTATGCAGTGAAAAACAAGCACGTCACGAGGAGAAACAGCATGCACTTCACCGAACCCGTCTACCGCAACCCCTACTGGCCCACCTGGCCGCTCCTGCAAGTAACGCAGGGATGCTCGCACAACCGCTGCAAGTTCTGCACGATGTACAAGGGCGTCACATTCGCTCCGCAGCCGATGGAACTCATCGAGCAGGACCTGGCCGAGATTGCCGCCACCACCCCCGATGCACGTACGATCCAGCTGCTCAGCGGCAACCCGCTCGCGCTCCCCTTCCAGATGACGAAAGATATCCTCCTGCTCATTCGCAAGTACCTGCCCAAGATGGAAGTGGTTTACAACACGGGCCGTATCATCGACCTGCGCCGGAAAACCGTCGATCAGCTAAAGGAACTGCGCGATCTGGGCATGACCGAGGTCTCGCTGGGCGTCGAAAGCGGTGACGATTGGACGCTCGAGCGCATCAACAAGGGCTACACTTCAAAGGATATCGTCGAGCAATGCCACAAGCTGGAAGAAGCGGGCGTCGATTACTGGATGACCTTCTTAAACGGCGTCGCCGGACGCTCGCACTCCCGCGAGCATGCCGTAAACTCCGCGCGTGTGTTCAACCAGTGCAAGCCGACGCTCGTGGGTACCGGTGGGCTCACGCTGTTCCCCGGCACGCCATTGCTCGAGGAAACGAAGCGCGGCGAATTCGACCCGCTCGACGAGCGCGAGCTGATGCAGGAGCTGTACTGGTTCATGGAAGAGCTGAACGTGGACTGCCGGTTCATCACGCACCACACGTCGAGCCTCTACCTTTCCGGCCCGTTCCTGAAGAACAAGGAGCGCAACCTGGCGCTGCTGCGCGACGAGATGGAAAACGGCGACCTCGAACGCATGGAGATGCGCCGTGCCATGAAGGCAACGCTGTAAAGGAGGCGAAGCATGGAAAGCAAAACCACCGGCAAAGATTTCCTGGGCGCTGGTGCTCGCCAGCAGTGTCATCCCGAGCGGAGCGGGCGCAGCCCGCGGAGCCGAGGGACCT
>JAUNEQ010000031.1 GCA_030525445.1 Coriobacteriia bacterium
CGAGGATCCCGCAAGGCCCATGCCGGCTCCTCATGAGACGAAGACCCCAGGGGAAACCGCCTCACCCGCGATAGGTTCTCGGGACCGGCGTTCGCCGCCGGCGTCCCGAGCGGAGCGGGCTCAGCCCGTGGAGCCGGGGGGCCTCCCGCTGGCGTGGAACGGCCGCGACCCTATCCGCGGCAAGCGCCGAGGGGGATCCTTCGGCTGGGGTGCTTCGCGCCTCCGCTCAGGATGACACCGCGGGTCGCGCGCTTTCTTCGCCAATGGCGCTTAACAAAGAGCGGCTACAGAATTAAGTGCAACCATCCCGCAAGATAATCGATCCAGAAGCCCGATACTCGCTCTCGGGTTTTCTGCTCTTCCAATGCATCGCATCTCTGTTGCGGCGCAGGGGCGCCGTGCTGCCGTATACTCGAAGCGAAAAGAGATTGGAGTATGCCATGCAAACATCGTATCTGCTCGTTTTCCTGGTGACGATCGTTATCGGCGGTGCCTCTCAATGGTATGTCACGAGGACCATCAACAAGTATTCGAACGTGCCTTCCGACTCGGGGTGGAGCGGTGTCCAGGCTGCTAACGCGATGATGGCGCGTTACGGCATCGGACAGCTTCCCGTGCACCGCGGCCATGAGAACGAGGACCATTTCGATCCTCGCTCGAACTCGATCACGCTTGACCCCCACGCATACAGCGAAGCCTCCATCACGTCGGTTGCCACGGCATGCCACGAGGTGGGGCATGCATGTCAGTTCGCCGAAGGCTACACGATGATGAAGATTCGTGCGGCGCTTGTCCCCGCAGTCAATTTCACGCAGCGTACCTGGATTCTGCTGGTCCTCGCCGGCGTGTTTTTCGGCATCACGGGCCTTGCCTGGCTCGGCATCGCCTTCTATGCCTGCGCCGTGCTGTTCCACGTGGTCACGCTTCCCGTCGAATTCGATGCAAGCCGTCGCGGCCTCGCGTACATGCAGGAAACCGGCGCCCTTCAAGCCGACCTGGCCGGCGCACAGGACGTGCTGCGCGCGTGCGCGCTCACGTACGTGGCTGCCGCGCTCATCTCGGTCATCGAGCTGATGTATTGGGTCCAATACGTCCGCGAGTAAAAGGCGCGCGTATGGCCATTGATGCATTCAACCCTGACGCCCAACAGGATACGAGCTCTCGCGCACTGAGCGTTTCCGCGGCGATGGCGCTTGCAAAGGCATCGCTCGAGCAATGTGTCGTGACCCTCGTCGGCGAGGTTTCGGAAGTCTCGGACAAAGCGGGCTACAAAGCGGTCTATTTCACCTTGAAGGACGATCGCTCGAGCCTTCCCTGCATGATGTGGATGAACCGGTTCCGCGCCACGGGCATCACGCTCGCACCCGGCGCGCTCGTCGAGGCAACAGGGCGTTTCACCCTGTATGCGGCAAAAGGCCGCATGAACTTCGATGTCTTCAGCATCAAGCTCGCAGGGGAGGGCAACCTGCGCATGCAGGTGGCCAACTTGGCCCGCAAGCTCGAAGCCGAAGGGCTCATGGCGGCGGAACGCAAACGGCCTATCCCGAAATACCCGCAAGTCATCGGCCTCGTCACGTCTCCACGTGGCGCTGCCGTGCATGATGTCCTCCGCACGCTCCGTCGACGGTACCCCCTCGCCATCGTGCGCCTTGCGGGCGTCCCGGTGGAAGGCAAAGACGCGCCTTTGCACCTATCGCATGCATTGCGGACGATTGCCGCCACTGACGCGGAAGTGATTCTGCTCGTGCGCGGCGGAGGCTCATTCGAGGATCTCATGCCGTTCAATGACGAAGGTCTCGCGCGAGCCATAGCTGCGTGTCCCGTCCCTGTGGTGACGGGCATCGGCCATGAACCGGACACTTCGATCGCCGACATGGTCGCCGACTTCCGCGCCTCGACGCCCACAGGCGCGGCTGAAGCGGTTTCCCCGAAAAAGGAAAACCTCGACCAGGGATTCAAGAACGCCGCAAACCGCCTGGAGAAGGCCGTCCGCATCACGATGGGCCAACTCGATGACAGTTTGAAATCCATCGCATCGCGTCCGGTGTTGAACGACCCGCAAACGCTGTATGCGCAGGAATCGCTCGCGCTCGATAACCTGGGAATGAGAATCCACCGGGCTATCCCCATCGGCATCTCGAAATACCAGACGCGCCTGGAAAGCCAGGCAAGCGCGCTCCTGAACATAGGAAAGCGCCTTTCCGCGCCGCAAACCGCCCAGCTCCATCTTGCCGAAACACGGCTGACGCAAGCGGGGAAGACGTTATGCGACCCCATGGAACGTGAGCTCGCCCTTGCGGCATCGAGGCTCAATGATTTGTCGCCCCTTGCCATTCTCGGCCGCGGTTACGCCATCGCGCGCGATGACGAAGGCCGCGTCGTCAAGGAAACCTCGCAGGTCGCTTCCGGCGATGAGCTGCAGGTCATGGTTTCCGACGGAACGATCGCATGTACGGTGAACTGAGAGGATCACTCATGGAAGAGCAAGAGATTCGCGAATTGGATAAGCTGACCTTTCGGGAGGGCATGGACGAGCTTGGCCGTATCGTCGCGGCGCTCGAATCGAACACGCTCGAACTCGAAGAGAGCCTGAGCCAATACGAGCAGGGCATCGCATTGCTGCGCATGCTTCGCGGCCGGTTGGACTCCGCGCAACAGAGGGTCGATGTGCTCATGGGAGAACTCGAGCAGACGGCGAGCGACGAGGAGATCGACACGAATCTCAACAAGGCCTAAACATCGCGCGCTTCATTTCTCGACTTCGCCACGCCGCTTGCCGAATGTGCGTTTTCGATTGCACACAACGCATCGTTTGTCCGTAAAATAGTGTTGTCAGTGCGGATAGGAGAAAAGAATGCACGTACTTGTCGTCAACGCAGGCTCGTCATCGCTTAAGTATCAGCTTGTCCATGTTGAAACAGGCCGTGTCATCGCGAAGGGCATTTGCGAACGCGTCGGTTCACCTGAGTCGTTCATCAAGCATGAGCGAAACGATGAGAAGACCATCACGGAACTTCCCCTGCCCGACCAGGTTGCTTCGGTGCATGCTGTCATCGAGGCGCTCACCGGTGGAGATAACCCGGCGATCTCCTCTCTTGACGATATCCACGCCATCGGATTCCGTATCGTGCATGGTGGACCGTATTTCGACCGTTCCGTCATCATCGATGAGGATGTCATCGCGAAGATCGATTCGCTTGCAGAGCTCGCGCCGCTGCATAACCGTCCGGCTATTTCAGCCATTCGCGCATGCCAGGGCATGATGCCGAACACGCCCATGGTCGCGGTGTTCGACACGTCGTTCTTCCTCACCCTGCCTCCGGCAGCGTATCTGTATCCCATCCCGTACGAATACTACGAGAAGTATGGAATCCGCAAATACGGCGCCCACGGCACGTCGCATCGATATGTTGCGTACCGCGCAGCCGAGCTTCTGGGCGAGAACCTGGATGACCTGAAAATCATCACCTGCCATTTGGGAAGCGGCTGCTCGATGACCGCCATCGACCATGGGCAGGCCATCGATACCTCCATGGGCTTCACCCCGCTCGACGGCCTGATGATGGGCACTCGATGCGGCATCATCGACCCGGCTATCGTGCCGTTTCTCATGGACCACGAGCACCTTTCCACGTCGGAGGTCAATGAAATCCTCAACAAGAAATCAGGCTTGCTTGGCATATCGGGCACGAGCAACGACCTGCGCTCCATCGATGAGGCGGCAGACAAGGGCGACCCCCGTGCCGCCATGGCCTACGAGATGTTCGCACACTCCGTGAAGCGCTACATCGGGTCCTACACGTACCTCATGGCCGGCGTCGACGCGATCGTTCTCACGGCTGGAGTGGGCGAGAACAGCGCAAAAATGCGCCGTCTCATCTTCGCCGGTATGCAGCGCCTGGGCATCCGCATCGATGACAAGAAGAACAAGATCCAGGGTTCGTTCGAGCGCATCATCTCGCACGATAAGTCCCGGGTGACCGTCATGGTCATTCCCACCGACGAGGAATACATGATTGCAAAGGACACCTACGAGATTGTGAAAAACCTCTAGCTGAAAGCCACATCACCACAAGACCCCATCGCAGAACAATCGCCGCGGTGGGGTCTTTATCATAGAAGGTGCAAAGACGCATTCAACATGCGCATACGAAACGGGCCCCGCACTGCGGAGCCCGTTTCGGCATGTCGGGGTGAATTACTTCGCCATGGCCTGAGCCTGGATGCTCGTGAGGGCGACGACGGCGACGATGTCGTCAGCAGAGCAGCCACGGGACAGGTCGTTCACCGGAGCGGCGAGGCCCTGCAGGATCGGGCCGTAAGCCTGCGCCTTCGCGAGGCGCTGCACCAGCTTGTAGCCGATGTTCGCAGCATCGAGGTCGGGGAACACGAGGACTTCGGCGTTGCCGGCAACCTCGGAACCCGGGAATTTCGACTGGCCGATTTCGGGGACGAGCGCGGCGTCCGCCTGCATCTCGCCGTCGATCATCACGTCAGGAGCAAGCTCCTTGGCCATCGCGCAAGCATGGGCGACCTTGAGGGCGTCATCGTTCTTGGCACTGCCGTTGGTGGAGTGGGAGAGCATGGCGACCTTCGGCGAACGGCCGATGAGGTCTTTGTAGCTCTGGGCGGTCGCGACGGCGATGGTCGCGAGCTCTTCTTCGGTGGGCTGGATGCACAGCGCCGGGTCGGCGAAGAACAGCATGCCGTTATCGCCGGCATCGCAGTCGGGCACTTCCATGATGAAGAAGGAGCTCACCGTCTTCACGCCAGGAGCGGTCTTCAGGACGCGCAGGCTGGGGGAGAGGATGTCGATGGTGGCATGGCAGGCACCCGATACGAGACCATCTGCCAGGCCGGCCTTCATCATCATGACGGCATACCACACGGGATCCTTCACCTTTTCGGCCGCTTCCTCCGGGGTCATGCCCTTCTTCTTGCGGGTCTCGTACAAGAGGTCCGCAAGCTCTTCGCGACGGTCATCAGTGGCCGGGTTCACGACCTGCGCACCGGCAAGGTTGCGCGGAGAAGCCTCGACGAGCTTCTCATCGCCCACGAGGATCAGATCGGCGATGCCTTCTGCGAGGATGCGTTCAGCCGCGGCGAGCGTGCGCTCGTCTTCGACCTCGGGAAGGAGGATGGTCTTCTTGTCTGCCTTTGCCTGTTCGATCAGGCTGTCCAAAAACTTGCTCATGGAAGTCCTTTCGGTTGTCCTGTTCTTATGATGATAACGCCGTACAACAGGAGTGGGGGCTAGAATCGCTGGTATGAACAGACGAACGGCGGGCGGCGCCCGCTCAATCGAAAGGGAACCATACACGATGCCTGATACCGCGCAGCCCATCATCACGTTCACCGTGCCGTGCTACAACTCGGCCGACTACCTCGACGCCTGCGTCGAATCGCTCATTCCCGCCGGAAACGATATCGAGATCATCCTCGTCAACGACGGTTCGACCAAAGACAACACGAGCGAGAAGATCCACGCATGGGAAAATCGCCTTCCGGGCATCGTGAAGGCTATCGACCAGCCCAACAAGGGGCATGGCGGTGCGGTTAACACCGGCCTCGCCGCGGCGACGGGCCGCTATTTCAAGGTAGTCGACTCCGACGACTGGCTGGACGCCGATGCGCTCCCGAAGCTCATGTCGGCCTTGCGCAACGAAATGAAACGCGAGCGCTGCACCGACATGGTCGTGTGCAACTATATTTACGACAAGGTGCACGAGGGGACACGCACTGTCATCGACTACAAGAGCGTTTTCCCGCAAGAGCGCGAATTCGGCTGGGACGAAGCCGGGCATTTCAAACAGGGGCAGTTCATCCTCATGCATGCGGTGGTGTACCGCACCCAGCTTCTGCGCGATTGCGGCATCACGCTGCCTGAGCACACCTTCTACGTCGACAACATCTTCGTCTACGTGCCGATGGCAACCGTGAAGACGATTCGCTATCTCGACCTCGACCTCTATCACTACTTCATCGGCCGCGAGGACCAGTCCGTGAACGAGTCGGTCATGATGGGGCGAATCGACCAGCAGCTCCGCATCACGCGCGTGATGATCGATTCCGTCAAGCTCCCCGATCCGAGCCTCGATGTGCACCTCCAATCGTACCTGGTGAAATACCTCGCGATGATGATGACCATCTGCTCCATCTTCCTTCGCATGAAGGGCGATGCGGAATCCGAGAAGAAGCGCAAGGAGATCTGGAACTATCTCCTCATCCGGAATCGCAGCCTCTATTCGCTCGTGAGGCGCGAGTTGGTCTGCATCGGTGTGAACATCCCCGGCAAGGTCGGCCGCCGCATCGGCATCACCGGATACCACATCGCCCAACGTATCTTCAAATTCAACTAGGGAGCATCACACGGGAAATCACCCCGCTGTCATCACGCGGGAAACGCCAAGCTGCCATTCCGGGCGAGCGTAGCGTGCCGTGGGACCTCATTCCGAGAGGCACCTCGGCTCCAGCGCTTCGCGCCTCCGCTTGGGATGCGTGGCGAACGCTCAATCGGACTGCCTTCTTCTGCCTTATCGTTTGCGGTAGTCTTCTGGGTTCTTGGAACCTGAACCGGTTGCGGCATCGAGCGTCGCGTTTTCGCGTCCGAAGTTGACGGCGCGCTCGCCGAAGCGGTCGCGAATCCTATCCGTCGCCGCAATGAGCTCGGCGTGACGCGGGTCGACATGCGCATGATGCTCGCCTCCTTCATTCGGAGGGTCAAGGGCAAAGAGGCGTTCTTGGACCGGCTGTTCATGCTCATCATCGAACCCCGTCGCAGCCACGCCGACAAGCCGCACGAGCATCCCATTGCTCCACAACTGGTCAACGAGCGGAAGAACCGAATCCGTCACTTCGAACTCATCGTCCGACGGCGCATCGAGCCGAATCTGGGCCGAACGAATGCGCAAATCCTCGTATCGAATCTTGAGCGCAAACGTGCGTGCTTTCAGTCCGTTTTTGCGCAAACGCCTGCATACTTTCGCAGCCATCGTCGCGATGGCACGCTCGATATCCCCCCGCGTTGAAATGCTTTCGGCGAAACTCATCTCATTTGACACCGACTTCACGGTATCGTCTTGCATGACGGGGTCTTCATCACGCCCCAAGCAGCGCATCCTCATTGTATGGGCGTTCTTTCCGAATACCGACGTGAGCATCGTCTCGCTTGCGGACGCCACATCGCCGAGGTTTCTCAACCCGAGTTGCATGAGGCGGCGTTCGGCCGATTCGCCGATGCCCGACATCGCCCGAAGGGGGAGTGGTGCAAGGTAGTCAGCTTCACGCCCGGGGTATATGACCGTCAATCCGTCTGGTTTATCGGCATCGGAGGCTATCTTGGCGACGCTTTTGCTCACGCCCACGCCAATCGAGCAGGTGATGCCGAGCTCTGCGACGCGCCGCTTGATGCGTTGCGCGATGATGACGGGGTGCTCGTTGTTGTGTTTCGTCGGAGTGACATCGAGAAACGCCTCGTCAACAGATACCTGTTGCATGAACGGCGTCTCGTCATGCAGGATGGTCATGACCTTATTGGACATCTCCCGATAGCGTCCATACCGCCCAGACGTCCAAATGGCATAGGGGCAGAGACGCTGCGCGGTCGAAGATGGCATCGCCGAGTGCACGCCATACACGCGCGCCTCATAGCTCGCGGTGGAAACGACGCCCCGTTTCTTCGGGTCTCCTCCGACGATGACCGGTTTGCCGCGCCATTGCGGATGGTCGAGCTGTTCCACGGATGCGAAGAACGCATCGAGATCCACGAGGAGTATGGCTTTGCCATGCCATTGCGGCAACGCGACGTCTGGTCTCTGTGCCATGCATCCTCACCCCCTACGCGTTTTCGCCACGCTTCCCAACAAATTCGAATACTTCTTGCCTCTATACAACCTTGTGCTACCATACACAAGCCTTTGAAAAGCGAAAATACACAAGATGTAGGCATATATTGTATATATGAGCTGCATACCACAATACCTTGTACTACTAATCGAAGCTTATATGCATAACTAAACAACACAAGGCATCATGAGGAAAAAATCCTCATATGTTTGCCATTGCTCTTTATGGAGCAAAGATGGAGCCAGCAGAAGCTGGGGAAGGAACGTTTTGACGCCACGGTTCGGATATAAAGGGAAGGAAGAGGTGGCAAGCCGACGCAACGTGCTGCCCGATCTTCCCGCCACGTTGCCCCATGATATCCGCAAGGAGATCAATTGGGTCGACTATTCGAATCTCGTCAATCCGCTCGGGACCCCGAAGCCGTTCATCAAGGCGCTCCACACTTCCATTGTCGAAGGGGAACTTGGCGTCCGGCCCGATATGAGCGGGTATGCGCTGCGCCGCATCATGGCGGCATACAACGAGGTCCCCATCGAATCGGTGCTCGTGGGCACCTCTCCCATGTCTTGCATTCGCGATATCGTTCAGGCGCTTGGCCCGTCCCGCGTGGGTGTTTCGGTGCCGTGCCCCGTGGAATACGAGCTCGCCGTGATCAACGGCGGGTCCGACTTCATCCCCATCGCGAATCCGTTCTCGTTCGCCACCTGCAAGTACTACATCGCATATCGCGAGATCAACCGTTTCGACGCGGCCCTGCTGTCGAACCCGGGCTATCCAACAAGCCGCCTGCTCACGCAGGATGTCCTCGAGGAATACCTCGAGAATTGCCGCTGGGTCATCG
Organism: Coriobacteriia bacterium; assembly: GCA_030525445.1. Taxonomy (GTDB): domain Bacteria; phylum Actinomycetota; class Coriobacteriia; order Coriobacteriales; family Eggerthellaceae; genus UMGS1519. Next base: position 8,687 of record JAUNEQ010000031.1, read on the forward strand.
TGGACGAATCGTATCTGGAGCTATCTCTGGGCGGTGAGACGTTCATCCCGTTGACGAAAAAGCACCCGAACCTCGTGGTCATCCGCAATCCATCGGCGACTTTCGCGATTCCGGGACTGCCCATTTCCTGCATCTTCGCGCATCCCGACACGATCGACCGCATGGTGTCGTATACGAATCCCGACTGCAACGGCATGGCAGCCGATATCCTCGCCTCGGTCTTCCCGCAGCTCATGGGATACCTCGAGCGGACCCATGAATACCTGGAGCGCGAGATTCCCTGGCTGCAATGCATGTTGTCGCTCATTCCGGGCGTCAAGATCTTCCCGTCGGAAGGAAACTTCATCCTCTGCCGGTTCGATGGGGGAAACATGGACCTTGGCGTCGCGTCGACCGACGAGCTCTCGGTGCGCCTGCAGCTGGCCGGCTTGCTTGTGCCGCAACTCACCCGCGTGAGCGGCCTCGATGACCAGGAAAGCTATTTCTGCATCGCCGCGCAACGGCGCGAAACCGACCAGCTCCTGCTGGAAACCATGAAGCGCATCATCGCCCGTTAACCCATCCGGGGACTGTCCCATGATGGGAATAGGTTCATCCCTAGATATATCGCGCGCTATCTATCATGGGGACTGTCCCCGTGATAGGTTTTGCGATTAGCGGTGGTCGGCGAGGAAGAACAGCGCGAGCGTGCCCGGGCCAGAATGCGCGCCAATAACAGGGTCGAGGATGTTATGGAACACCTTCTTGGGATGCCATTTCTCGACGATGAGCTTCTCGAGGTATTCGCAATCTTCCAGGCAGTCACCATGCGAGATGAAAACGACCTGGTCTTCCATCGGCGCGATGCCCGTTTTCTCCATGTTGTCGAATAGCGCCTCGATGGACTTCTTGCGGCCACGGACCTTCTGCATGGGAATCAGCTTGCCTTCGTCATCGACATGCAGCACCGGCTTGATCTTCAAAAGCGAACCGGCCCATGCGCTCGTGCGGCTCACGCGGCCGCCGCGGAACAGGTACATGAGGTCGTCGACCGTGAACCAATGGGCGAGTTTCAGGCGGTTATCCTTCACCCATTGGCAGACTTCCTGCATCGTCGCGCCCTGTTCCTTCATCTGCTGGGCATACCATACGAGCAATCCCTGGCCCGCCGCAGCGGCAAGGGTATCGACGTGCAGTAGCGTCCGCTCGGGATATTCTGCAGCAAGCTGCTCCATGATGAGCCTCGTGCCTTCGTACGTGCCGGAAAGCCCGCTCGAAAAGCCGATATACAAAATATCGCGGCCCGCATCGAGGATCTCGCGCAGCGTACGTTCGCTTTCGTTGGGGTAGGGCAGCGAGGTCGTGAACACCGAGCCCTCGCGCATCATCTTGTAGAAGAGCTTGAGGTCGGTCTGCTTGCCCCTTTCGTAGCTCACATACTCTTTGCCTTCGTACATGAATCGGAGCGGCAAGACGCTGATGCCGTACTCGTCATACATCTCTTCGGTCAGATTTGCGCTGGAATCGGTAACGATGTCGTATGCCATGGCCGTATCCTCATTTCTCATTGGCTCCGAAACCATTCTATCAATTGAATAAGGCTCTTCACGCAACGATTACCTGACCGACATGGCAAGCCGCACTCGACCATTCCCCGCAATCACGCGCCGTTTCTGATGGAAATGTACGTTTACAGAACCATAGTACGCATGACCTCACCTTGCCCTATAATGCAATTTTGCGTTTTATAGGCGAAGAAAGACGAGGCGACCGTGGCAAATAGCTACAAGAACACGATGAACTTGCCGCAGACGGATTTCCCCATGCGCGGCAATCTTCCGCAGAACGAGCCGAAGCGACTCGATTTCTGGAATGACATTGACATCTACCGCAAGGTTTTGGAGAAGAACAAGGACGGAAAGCCGTTTGTCCTGCATGATGGCCCTCCGTATGCCAATGGCCCCATTCATATCGGCCATGCCTTTAACAAGATCTTGAAGGACTTCGTCGTGAAGAGCCATGCCCAGCGCGGCTATTTCACGCCGTATATCCCCGGTTGGGACTGCCATGGCCAGCCGATCGAGCACATGGTGGAGACCACGCTCGGCACCGAGAAGTTCCGCGAGACCCCGCAGCCCGAGATTCGCCGTCTCTGCCGCGAATGGGCCGAAAAGTACGTGGGCATCCAGCGCGAAGGTTTCAAGCGCTTGGGCGTCAACGGCGACTGGGAGCACCCGTACCTCACGTATGTTCCCAACTTCGAGGCGGGCAATGTCGAGATCTTCAAGAAGATGTATCTCGATGGCGCCATCTACCGCGGCCGCAAGCCCATCCACTGGTGCAGCCATTGCCATACCGCGTTGGCGGAAGCCGAAATCGAATACGGCGACGAGGTATCGCCCGCCATCTTCGTCCGCTTCGAGATGACCACGATCCCCGCAGGCCTCGAGGCCTGGGAGGGCAAGCTCGATGTCGCCATTTGGACGACGACTCCGTGGACGTTGCCGGCAGACGATGCCGTCATCCTGCATCCCGACGCCGATTATGTCGCCGTCGAGCATGACGGTCGCGCGTATATCATGGCCGAGGCGCTCGTCGAGAAGCTCATGGCCAAGTTCGGCTGGGATGATGCGAAGGTCGTCGAAGGCTGGAGCGCCACCGGCACCGAGCTGTGCGGCAACAAGTACAAGCAGCCCATCTTCGCCGATCAGGGCGAGGAAGGCGTCTTCATCTACGCGGACTACGTGACCATGGAAGATGGTACCGGTGTCGTGCACACGGCTCCCGGCCATGGCGTCGACGACTATCTGGCCGGCATGAAGTTCAACGTGCCGGTTGTCATGCCCGTCGACGACGACGGCCACTTCTATGTAGGCGAGGGCATGGGCTTCGGCGGCCCGTTCAGCGGCATGGAAGTGAACGAGGCGAACCCCGTCATCATCGAGTGGCTGCGCGAGCGCGGCACGCTCATCATGCACGAGGACATCAACCACAGCTATCCGCACTGCTGGCGCTGCCACGAGCCCGTCATCTTCCGCGCGACGAGCCAATGGTTCGTGTCCATGGAAGACACGAAGCTCCGCGAGAACGCCCTGAAGGCCATTGAGAACGACGTGCAGTGGATTCCCGCCTGGGCTTCCAACCGCATCGGCTCCATGGTCGCTGACCGTCCCGACTGGTGCATTTCGCGTCAGCGTTCCTGGGGCGTCCCCATTCCGGTGTTCACGTGCGGCAAATGCGGCGAGACCGTCGCGACCGAAGCGACCTTCGACGCCGTCATCGACCTGTTCTACCGTGAGGGCGCCGATTCCTGGTTCACGAAGCGCCCCGCCGAATACCTGCCGGCAGACACCTGCTGCGCGCATTGCGGAGCTGGCGTGGAGGACCTCGAGCCCGAAAAGGACATCCTCGACGTGTGGTGGGAGAGCGGCGTTTCGCACCAGAGCGTTCTCAAGCACCGCGCCGATGAAGGCCTGACCTGGCCGGCCGATATGTACCTCGAGGGCTCCGACCAGCACCGCGGCTGGTTCCAGTCCTCCTTGCTCACGAGCGTGGGCGCCTATGGCATGCCGCCATACAAGTCGGTCATGCACTGCGGCTTCACGGTCGACGAGAATGGCGAGAAGATGTCGAAGTCCAAGGGAAACGGCGTCGACCCCGCCGAGGTCATGGACAAGTTCGGCGCCGACGTTCTGCGCCTCTGGGTGTCTTCCGTCGATTATGCACATGATGTGTCCATCTCCGACAACATCCTGAAGCAGGTCTCCGACGCGTACCGCAAGTTCCGCAACAGCCTGCGCTTCGTCCTGGGCAACCTGGCCGACTTCGACGATTCGAAGGCCGTCGCTTCCTGGGATGAGCTCGAACCGGTCGACAAGTACATGATGGCTAAGACCTATGCGCTCGTCCAGACGATGGAGAAGGCGTACGACGAGTACAAGTACAACGTGGTCTACCGTGAATGCTACGACTTCGTGAACGAGCTCTCGAGCGTCTACCTGGACATCACGAAGGACCGCCTGTACTCCGAGGCTCCGGATTCCCCGCGCCGCCGCGCCGCGCAGACCGTTCTCATGAACGTGCTCGAGGTTCTCGTGCGCGTGTTCGCCCCGATCCTCTCGTTCACGTGCGACGAGGTGTGGGAGCACTACCCCGAAGCCATGCGCAACGCCGAAGACCGTCCCGCGAGCGTTCAGCTTGCCGGCTGGCCGGAGCGTTCCGACTTCTTCCCGGCGCTTCCCGAAGACAACGGCGCCGCCGACCGTGCGGTGTTCGAAATCGCGATGGAGGCCCGCGACGCCGTGACCAAGTCCCTGGAAGATGCCCGTACCGCGAAGCAGGTCAACAAGAGCCAGGAAGCGTGCGTGACCGTGACGGTTCCCGCCGACAAGCTCGAGACCCTCGCGAGCCTGGGCATGCCGGTGTTCGAAGAGCTCTTCATCGTAAGCGGCGTCGAATTCGTCGCCGGCGATGAATTTGCGTGCGAGGTTAAAGCTGCCGAAGGCGATAAGTGCCCGCGCTGCTGGAACTACCGCACCCTCGGCGGCAACGCGAACCACGCCGATGTGTGCGAGCGCTGCGGCGATGCGCTCGACGCCATCGGCTTCGAGGCGTAAGCCTTGGCGCAGGACGCTGCAACGAAGAGCAAGGCAAAGAGCAACGCCGTCGTTTTCGGCGGCGTTGCCTTTGTATGGCTCGTACTCGATTACCTCACGAAGCAAGCCGCGAATACGGCACAAGTTGGCGACCTCCTTTGGAGCGGCATACCAGGATTCATCGATTTCCGGCTCGTCCACAACACGGGAGCCGCTTGGGGCATGTTCGGCGATTCCACGTTTGCCCTGGGGGTATTCGCCATCGTGTTCTGCGCGATCTTGCTTGTGATCGCCCATGTGCGCAGGGAACACGCAGGCACCCTCGAAATGGTCGGCTACGGGCTGGTGCTCGCCGGAGGCATCGGAAACGCGATAGACCGTTTTACCAACTCGTATGTCGTCGATTTCATCGAAACGACGTTCATCCAGTTCCCGGTTTTCAATGTCGCAGATATCGGTGTGACCTGCGGATTTGCATTAATCGTCATAAGCTATTTCCTGCTTGAGGGAAACGATAAAGACTCGGAGGATAGATAATGGCACGTTCTTTGCTATATACGGTCTCCGCGCAAGAAGACGGCATGCGCATCGACGCGGCCCTTGCCGCTGCTGGCTGCTATCCTTCCCGGAGTTCGGCCGCCAAGCATATCGAAGACGGCACGGTGTTCGTGAATGGCACGGTGCCCCAAAAGCGCACTATCGTGAGCGCCGGCGACACCGTTGTATACGAAGAGCACGTCGAAGACGAGATCGTGGCGCTGTACGGTCAGGAGATTCCCCTCGACATCCGCTACGAGGACGATGAGATCATCGTCATCTCGAAGCAGCGCGGCCTCATCTGCCACCCGAGCCACAATCACGCCGACCAGACCCTGGTCAACGCCCTCATTCACCGATATGGACACGGCAACCTCGCCCACGTTCAGGGAGAGGATCGCCCGGGCATCGTGCATCGACTCGACGGCGACACGAGCGGCTTGATGATCTGCGCAAAAGATGACGAAGCAGGCGATGCCATGCAATTCGCCATTCGCATGAAGAACGTCGACCGCCGCTACATCGCCCTCGTCCATGGCCTCATCGCCGCCGACACCGGTGAAATCGACGCGCCTATCGCGCGCAATCACAAGACCGGTTCCACCATGCGCGTTTCCGGCGATGCAAGCGCCCGCGAAGCGCTCACGAGCTTCCGCGTCCTCGAGCGTTTCGAAGCCGGCAACCGAGACGATGGCTACACGCTCGTCGAATGCAAGCTCTTCACCGGCCGCACGCACCAGATACGCGTCCACATGCAATACATCCACCATTGCATCGTCGGCGACCCGCTCTATGGCAGCCACGGCCCCCATGCCCAGCTGAAGCTCGACCGCCAGTTCCTCCATTCATATCGCCTGGGCTTCGCGCACCCCTCGACGGGCGAGTACTTCCAGTTCACGGATTATCTTCCCGGCGATCTTCAGGCTGCACTCAACCGCATAGAGTCCCGCACAATCGGTCGGACCGCCGCCGGCGAAGAGGTGATTGCTGCGCTGAAGGAAGCCGCAGATGTTAAAGGCCTCCTTATCCGGGGCGAGGAAGAATAGTTCCCGAGGTCTTTGCCTCACGACACCCATGCTTGGGCGTCCTTCGCGCATCGTGTTACCATTCGTGCTGTGGATATGTTTACGTCCGCCTTGCGCGGACCCCAACGAAAGGTCCCAAGATGTCCCAGAAAACAATCGTGCTTGGAGTGACGGGCTGCATCGCGGCCTACAAATCCTGCGCTCTCGTACGCGAATTCCAAAGAGCCGGTCATCGCGTGAAGGTGATCATGACCGAACACGCAACGCATTTCGTCGACCCGGTGACGTTTCGCGCGCTCACGCACGAGAAGGTCGCCATCGACCTCTTCGATGACCCTGCAGACCCCATCCACCATATCAGCCTCGCACAGGAAGCCGATATCTTCCTCATCGCCCCGTGCACGGCTAATATGATGGCGAAAGTCGCCCACGGCATCGCGGACGACCTCCTTTCGACGGCAGCGCTCGCGACCACGGCGCCGCTTGTCATCGCCCCGGCAATGAACGTGCACATGTATGAAGCAGCCGCCACGCAGGAGAACATGAAGACGCTGCGTTCTCGTGGCGTGAAGTTCATCGAGCCCGATGCAGGCTATCTCGCCTGCGGGGATGTGGGGAAGGGGCGTCTCTCGGAGCCGACGGATATCGCCAATGCGGTCATCGCGCTCTTCGATGAGAAGAAAGACCTCGTTGGCAAGAAATTCCTCATTACCGCAGGGCCGACGCGTGAGCGCATCGACCCCGTCCGCTACATCACGAACGATTCCTCGGGGAAGATGGGGTTCGCCCTCGCCGAAGCTGCACGCGACCGTGGCGCCGAAGTGACGCTCGTGAGCGGTCCGGTTTCCCTCGAGAATCCGGCCGGCGTGAACGTCATCAAGATCGAGAGCGCCCGCGATTTGCTCGAAGCGTGCAAAAAGCCGTTCGAAGCCTGCGATGCCGCCATTTTCGCGGCAGCCGTCGCCGACAAGCGCCCCGCCCGCATGGCGGACGCTAAGCTCAAGAAGGGCCAGGACGACGACTTGCTCGGCCATATCGAGCTCATCGACAACCCCGATGTCCTCGCCACGCTTGCCGCGAACAAAGGCGATCGCGTTGTCGTGGGCTTTGCCGCCGAGACGAACGACGTCCTCGCAAATGCGCGCAGAAAGCTCGAGAAGAAAGGCGCCGATTTCATCGTGGCCAACGAAGTCGGGCACGGCAAGGCGTTTGGCACCGCCGACAACGAGGTTTGGTTCGTCAGCGAAAACGGGGAAGAGCACGAACCGGCCGCAAGCAAACGACAGATTTCCGATGCGATCCTGGATCAAATCGTGAAGCGGTTCCGATAAGAAAGCGCAACTAAGAACTTTTCGTGAACGCTTGAAAAGTTGCAATCGCAAAGCTAATATATTCAAACCATCGGGTGATGGCGCAGTTTGGTAGCGCACTTGACTGGGGGTCAAGGGGTCGCAG
>JAUNEQ010000155.1 GCA_030525445.1 Coriobacteriia bacterium
CCGGTCGAGATGACAAAGGGGGAGGCCTTCGGCGCTCCGCTCAGGATGACATCGGAGGTCGCGTATTCCGTGTCAACGGTGGTTTAACACAGAGAACTTCGGTTTTTGCCAAAATCGCACATAGCCGCACTTTTATATCATCCGCAAAAAGCCCCAACGTTCCCGGGCAACATGGTCGGCCGGAAGAAGCGGCCCCATCGGCTCAAACCGATGCGGTAAGCGCGGCGACGTCGGGCGGCAGCGGGGATTCGCAGGCAACGCGCTCGCCGGTCACGGGGTGCGCGAACACCACCCGCTGGGAATGGAGCGCGGGGCGTGCGATGAACGACGAGGCGCGGCCGTAGGCATCGTCGCCGACCAGCGGGTGCCCCACGTGCGCCATATGGATGCGAATCTGATGCGTGCGTCCCGTCTCCAGGCGCAACCGCACGATTGAGCAGGGCTCCCCCGCCGGCGTGCTCCTCCGCTCCATCACCCGAAATCGCGTGAGCGCCGGCTTCCCCTCGGGCGTGACGCCGAAGACGTTGGGGCTTCGCGACAGCAAGCCCACCGGCGCCTCGATAGACCCCACGTCGGGCTTCAGCCAGCCTTCGCACACCGCCACGTATTCCCGCACGAACGCATCGGTGTGCAGCTGCGCGGTCAGGCGCTCCTTCGCAAACGAATGCAAGGCGAACACGACGAGGCCCGACGTCCCGGCATCGAGCCGCTGCACGGCATGCAGGCCGCACTGGCGCCCCTGTGCCAGAAGCCACGCCGCCACCCGGTTCGCAAGCGTGCCATCCGGATGCCCCGGGCTCGGGTACATCACGAGGCCGGCGGGCTTATCCACCACGAGCACGTCATCATCGCAGAACGCGACGTCCACCGCGCCCGCTTGGGGCGCCATGTCCGTGGCGCTCCCCGGCATTCCGGGCGCGTCGATGGCAAGCGCGACATGCTGGCCCGCGCGAACCGGCGCATTCGCCCGCACCGGCACGCCATCGAGCTGGATGCCTCCCGGCACATGCTTTGCACGGCGGACGCATCCGTCGCTCACGCCCAGCTGGGCGCGCAGCACGTCGTACACCCGGGCGCCATCACGCGCGCCGTCCACTATGCAGCAAACCATTCGCATACGAAGCATTATAGGAAGCGCCCGGCGCGCTATGATGGAAGAGGCGTGAATCCACCGGGAAAAGGAGGGCGCATGCGCGCATTCATCGCGATGGAGCTGCCGGACGCGTTCTGGCATGAGACCGTTGACCTGGCACGCCAACTGGGCGAACACGTGCCGGGACGCTACATGAAAAGCGACACTTACCACCTGACGATCGCGTTCCTGGGAAACATCGACGACGCAACCCGCGGGCTTGCCATGGACGCCGTCGACGCGGCATGCGCCGGCATCGCGCCCATCGAGCTCCGCAGCGACGGCCTGGGGAAATTCGGCCGCGCGCGCGATGCGACGCTCTGGCTGGGCGTGAACCCCGACCCCGCGCTCATGGAACTCGCCCGCCGCCTGCGCGAGGAGCTCGACGCCCGCCAGGTACCCTACGACCCGAAGCCCTTCCGCCCGCACGTCACGCTCGCCCGCCGCGCCCGCATCCCGCGCGGCGCGCTGCCGGCACTCGCGTTCCCCAACGACGCGACGGCCACCGACATCACCCTCTTCAAGAGCGAGCTCTCCCACGAGGGCGCAACCTACAAGCCGCTCTACACGGTGACGCTTGAAGACGCTTGATGCCCCGGGGCGAGGCAAAGGCCTCCGGAGCCCCGGCATCCCGCAACTACGAGAACTTCACGATGCACAGGATGACGAAGGCGACCACGATGACGATGGTCACGGGCCAGCCCCAGCGTTCGGGCACGAGGCCCACGAGCTTCACGAGCAGCGGGTAGAGCACCCACACGTATAGCGTGATTATGAGGCCCAGCAGCACATCGTTCACGAGCCACGCCTGCCCGAGCACGTTGAAAGGCAGCACCGAGTTGTCCCATAGCGGGTAGACGCCCGTCACCGGGTCGGGCTGGTTGCAGATGGAACCTAAAATGATCTCGCCCATCATGGCCGTGAATGCCGCAAGCAGGAAGAACACGAACGCGGCGACGAGCTGGTTCTTGTAGGTTGCGCGCAGCCAGTCGCGCTGCGGCACCAGGGCGAGCGAGCACCCCACAGCAGCGAAGCCATACACGAGAAACGGGTACATCGGGTCGGAGAAGACGAGCGAATCATCGGAAACGATGCCAAACGCCCAATCCATGAACAGGCAATACGGTATCTCCATCCAATGACCCATGATGGAGAACACACAAAACCCAATGGCCATGCAACGCCAGAAGCGCACGCTCCAGGGCGCCCAGCCAATCTCGGCCCCACGCTCGCGAGTGGGTTCCACTCCCTCGAACTCAGGGTTCTTGGCCGTTTTCTTGAACTTGAACTCCATGCTATGACGTCGACGATCCCAAAGATGCTGAAGCCACAACCGATGAGCCCGAAGAGGCACCCGCCCCATCGCCTGCCACATCCAAGGCCTGTTTAATCGCACCCTCATACTCGCTCTGCGGAATGTTGATGTAGTACAGCGCCATCAGGATGACGTAGCCCACCACCACGCCGACGAATACGATAGTCATGAACTCGTTTGGCACACGGCGGAACAGGCGCTCGAGCGCTGGATACACCACCCAGGTCATGAGCGTCGCCAAGAAGGCGAAGAACAGGCCGTTTTGCAAGCACACCTGCCCCATGAAGTTGCCGAACATCGTGGAGTAGTCCCACAGCTGCAGGTCCTGGTTCACCATCATGCCCATGGTGAACTCGATGAGCGTGCACACGAGGCCGTTGGCGATGAAACTCAACACAAGCGACACGCCCACGCTGCCGGTCTTGCGCTGCAGGAAATTCTTCAGCGGGTACAGCAGGAGGGCACATGCGCAGAAGCCGATGCCGTACACGGGAAACGGGTACAGCCAATCGCTCCAGATCTGGCTCGTGGGATCATACACGCCGGGCACGATGCCGTACTTGATGAGCAGGCACACCGCCGCCTCCACCCAGTGGCCGACGATGGAGAAGATGATGAAGTAGATGATGAGGTTGCGCCAGAATTCCCAGGTCTTCGGGCGGAAGAAGCTCTCTTCCTCGTCGAGGTCCTCGCCGAGGGCGCGCCTGTTGAACGGCTCGACGAGCGTGGCCTTCACGCGCGAGCTGAAGAAGAAGTACAGCAGCATGAACAGGTCGGTGCTGCACATGATGATTTGGCTCTCCAGGTCGAACGAGCCCATCATCACGTTGAATGCCGTGCCCACGGTGATGTTGAACAGGCTCACGATGATGACCCACATGCGGGTTACCTTCTTGCGCTTCCATATGAGCCAGAAGGTGACGCCGTTCAGCATGACGTTCACCAGGTTCAGAATCTGGTCGAAGTCGATGACGTAGCTGCCCTTGATGTACGTGGTGAGCGTGAAGGTCGTGAAGATGATGTTGGCCGCCAGGAACACCTGGATGACCGCGAGGAACCCAAGCCCCGTCGGATCGGAATAGCGGATGGCGTCATATGCCTTGCGCGCCGTCTTGGTCGCCGCACGATGGTCGGCCTTGGCCTTCTTGCGGGCCTCGCGCGCCTTCTTGCGGGCAACCTTGATGGCTTCACGGTCACCACCGCGCTCGCTGATCACCGCAAGGCGCTTAGCTTCGGCCGCCGCGTCATCGGATTCCATCGCGATGCCGGCCATGGCCACCGCTTCGGCCGCATCGAGTTGCGCTGCCTGCGTGATTGCCGCATGGTCCGCGCCAACCGAGGCATCGGCGGCGTCGAGGGCGCGCTCGAAGTCGAGGAGCATCTTCTCCTCATCGCTTATCGGAGCAACGGGCCCTGGCTCGATATCCTTTGCATGTCGGGCCATGCGGCACCCCTTTCTTTAGGCAAACGTCAGGATCTTGCTGAATCCCGTCATGTCGAACACGTCCATGACTTCGGGCTGGACGCCGCGGAACACCAGGCTGCCGGAGTTCGAGACGGCACGCTTCTGCATCGCCACGATAACGCGCAGGCCAGCGGAAGACACGAAGTCGCAAGCGGACATGTCGACGGCGATATCGGCGACGCCCTTGGCATAGAGGTTGCCGGCGCATTCCTCGAGCTGCGGCGACGTCATGGTGTCGAGCCTGCCCTTGAGCTGGATGACGGTGGTGGTGCCTTCTTCGAGAAGCGTGATATCCATGGATAACCCTTTCATGATTTGAAACTTGAAGCGAGTATACGCTTTTTCGAGCTTGGCCGCTTTTTCGATGGACGCCCGAAAGAGCGCCCGTTCCCCATCCGATTGTCGCGGTGAGAACGGATGAAGGCCTTTGCACCTGCGCCCACCAGGC
>JAUNEQ010000156.1 GCA_030525445.1 Coriobacteriia bacterium
ATGCGGCGGGTCTCGTCGTGTATGCGGGACGCCCCTGCGGCAAATGGGACAAAAGGGCCCGCAGCAAATGGGACACCCTTGGAAGCTAACAAGCATGTTGCGTTTCCAAGGGTGTCCCATTTGCTGCGGGCCCTTTTGTCCCATTTGCCGAAGGGGCGTCCTGCGGGCTAGCTCACGAAGCGCTCGCAGAAGCGGGTTACCGTGGAGCGCAGGTGCTCGGGGAGGCGGCGGGCGACCTCTTCGGCAAGCTCGTCGGGCACGCCGTAGCGGCCTTGGGCGATGGAGCCGGCGATGGCCGCGATGGTGTCGGAATCGCCGCCGATGGAGATGGCGTTGCGGATGGCGTCCTCGAACGACGTGCTCTCCAGTAATGCCACGATGGCCTGCGGCACGCTGCCCTGGCAGCTCACGTCGAACGCGTATTCAGGCCGAATCTCGTCAAGCGTGAATGCCAGGTCGTAGCCGTGCACCTCTTCCGCATACGCGCGTATGGCCTGGTTGCTGGCGCCTTGGCGCGCCAGCAGGATGCAGCCGGCCACGGCCTGCGCGCCGTGGATGCCTTCCGGGTGGTTGTGCGTGACCTCCGCGGAAGCCGCAGCCAGGCGCTCTACCGTCTCCAGGTCGTCGGCTACCCATGCCACAGGCGACACGCGCATCGCCGAACCGTTTCCGAAGCTGTTATAGGGCTTGGGGTGGCGGCTGTTGATCCAGCGGTGGAAGCGCCCGCCGTAGCCGGCATCCGGGTACCGCCGGCCGTACGATTGCATGAGGCTCACGAGCTCCGGTTTCGAAAGCTCGCCCCCTGCGCTCGCGGCGTTCAGGCACGCATGCGCCACCGCCACCGTCATCACCGAGTCATCCGTGAAGGTCGATCGCTGTGTGAACAGCGGAAACTCCTTCGTCTTGATGTTGTTCCATTCGTACACGCTGCCAATCGTGTCGCCGATGATTGCTCCCAGCATGTCGTCCTCCTTTCCTCTTGCATGGTGCAAGTGTAGCCGCGCCCCGCGCTTGGCAGGGAGCCTGCCAGGGGACATCCTTTGAACCAGAGGGGACCGTCCCTTTGGTTCACATGTTGCCCAGCAGCACCGTGGGAAGGTAGCGCGCGGCGACGTCGTGCAGGCGGTGCATCGTGCGCAGCGGGGTGGGACGGGCGTCCGCCATGCGATGCTGGGGGAAGAAGCGCGACAGGTGGTAGGGGATGGCCGGGTCGATGCCCGCGAGCCAGCGGGCCATGGTTTCCACCTGGGCGTCGTCGTCGGAAAGGCCGGGCACCACGAGCGTCGTCACCTCCAGGTGGCAGGTGGGCAGCGCGGCGAGCGTCTCTATGGTGTGCATCACCGTGGGCAGGTGGCCGCCGAGCGCGCGATAACCTTCCTCGGTGAAGCATTTGAGGTCGATGTTCGCGGCATCGATGAGCGGCGCGACCTGCGCGATCACCGCGGAGTTCGCCATGCCGTTCGACACGAGCACGTTCACGAGTCCCGCCTCGTGGGCGAGCGTGCCCGTATCGCGCAGAAACTCCCAGTTCACGAGCGGTTCGTTGTAGGTGTAGGCGATGCCGATGCAGTCGTGTTCCGCCAGGTCGAGGGCCTGCTGCACCAGCCATTCCGGGGCAACCGCGCGCCAGGGTGCGTCGTCGGGCCCGGCCTGCGCGATGCTCGCGTTCTGGCAGAAGGGGCAATTCATGTTGCAGCCGTAGCCACCCAGCGACAGCACCGTGGTGCCGGGGCGCCAGCGCGCGATGGGCTTCTTCTCGATGGGGTCGAGCGCGAGCGACGTGATGCGGCCATAGCCTTCGGGCTCCACGTGCGTGTCGCCGGCGCGGCGCGAACGGCACACGCCGCGCTTGCCCGCGGCCAGCGAGCATCCGTGGGGGCATGTCGAGCAGACGGCCATGCGAGCCTCCTTTCGGGAAGGGTTGCGCCGTTAGCGTGTGCGCGGCTCGCCGCCGGCAGTGTGGCGAACGACCTCGAAGCGCTCGAGCTGCACGTTCTGGTCGCTCACGCGGATGCCGGCCTTCTGCTTCGCGATGGCGAGCTGCGCCTCCACGGTGTCCACGCCATCGAGGTTGGGCAGCAGCAGGCCGCGCCTCCAGCCCTTCGTGACGATGACGCCATAGCGCTGCGGGTCGAGCTGCGCGGGCGAAGCGATGGGTTCCGCATCTCCCAGCACGTCCACGGAGTACTCAAGAAAGTCCAGCTCATCAGGCTGCACGGGGTCGAAGCGGGGGTCGCGGCTGCAGGCGCTCACGCCGTTTTGCAGGATCTCCTGCGCGATGGAATCGCATGTGGCGCCGATCGTGCCGATGCAGCCGCGCAGCTGCCCGTGCTCGTGCAGGGATACGAACACGCCGGCTTGGCGTTGCAGAAGCTCCGCGGGCACGTTTGCGGGAAGGGCTGCCGGCCGGCCCGTGCGCACGAAGGTTTCCACGGAGAGCCGGGCGAGCGCGACGCAGGGGTCGATTGCGGGGGCGGGGGCGCTCGCGGTCGTGCCGCTTGCGGCTGCCGTGCCGTCGCCCGCGCCGTCCGCCGGCAAGCAGGTGGCCACGCCGTATCCCACGCCGAACGGCCCCTCGTTCGAGAGCATGCGGATGCGCAGGCCCAGCCCGTCGATGGCGCCGGCCATGATTTGGAACGACCGCAGCCCGCACTCGGCGGCGGCGTCCACGAAGTCCTCGTCCATCTGGAACAGGCCGTCCAGGCTGCCGGAATCGAAGATCTCGCCGATGCGCGCGTCGAACACCGGGCCCTCGGGCGCGAAGCCGTAGGGGCCTTCCGCCAGCAGCTTGTGCGAGAGGTCGCCGCTTGCGATGAAGCCCACGCGCCGCCCGGTTGTCGCCACCGCCCGCGCGATGGCGTGGCCGAATGCCCGGTGCGTTTCCGGCGTGAACCCGGAAAGCCCGATGCGCACGATGGGGCAGGGCAGGTCGTCCTTGGCCTGGGGATTCGCTTCCTTCCAGGCCTCGCGCACGAACCACAGCGGCACGTAGGTGGCGTGGTCCATGTCGTCGCGGTAGTACTCGCTGCCGATGGCCACGATGCCGGCTTCGTTCGCGGCATGTAGGATGGCCTGCGCGAGCGCGACGTCGCAGGAGGCCTTCAGCCGCTCATGCGGCGCGCGGAACTGGGACATCGAGCCCTTCAGCGTGGCATCCGTGGTCACGTGGAACGCGTCGCGGAAGGCCGGCGCGTGCGGCGACGTGACGATGAGGCATTCGGGTTCGAGCGCGAGCAACGCGCGTGTGGCCTGGCGATATGCGTCGATAGTGTCTTGGATGCGCCGTTCCTCGCCGCGGCCCACGGCCGGCACGATCAGCGGCGGATGCGGCACCGCGATGGCTCCAACGATTCCCATGGCAACCTCCTTAAGGCCCAGGATGTGTTGCCCCCATTGTACGCCCCGCCCCCAAACGGGATGAGACAGAATGCCCCGCAGCATATGGGACAAGAGGCCTCTTGTCCCATATGCTGCGGGGCATTCTGTCTCATCCGCTACTTTTGCATCCAGTCGTTCGTGTCGCGGGTGGCGCGGGGGAGGCCGGCGCGTTGGCGCACGTCGGCGGCCAGGATGGGATGCCCTTCGGCCATGAGCTCCTGCCACGCCTCGAGCCACGCGATGATGCGCTCGTTGCACGCGTCGAACACGCCGGTGAGCCATTCCTCGCTCAGCAGGCGGAACTGCCCGCCGCTGGCCGGAGGCTGCGCGCTCTTGCGCACGATGTCGCTCGCCACGGCGATGCTGCGGTTCACGTCCTCTTCCAGGATGCGGTGCGGCTTGTAGTCGAACGCGGCGCGCATGAGCTCGGGTGTGGGTGTGACGTGCGTCGATATGCCCAGGTAGTGCCCGAAAAGGTCGAAGTCGGCCTGCTTGCGGATGCGCTGCTCGTCGCCACCGGGCACGTCGTGGGTCTGCCAGAACGTGCGGAAGTTACCGTTGTAGAACCGGTCGGCCACGAGGTGCGTCCACGCGCCCAGCACCAGGCTCATGCCAGTGGGGCGCTCGGGCCGGCGGTAGGCGATGTAGAGGTTCCAGAACAGGTCGGCGTCGGCGACCGGAATCAGGCTGATGCGCGCGAGGTGCGTGGTGCAGTAATCGATGCGGAACGACACGTCGGGCACCATGAACCCCACGTAGATGTCCGGCGCGTAGTTGCCGAACAAAAACGTGTTGGCGTCGTCGATGCCCAGGTCCTGCGGGTCGCGCTGCGCGAACAGGCGCTCCACGTGTGCGGTATGTATGTTCCAGCTTGGCATGCCCGATATCATACCGCAGCCGCACCCCGCCCCCGATGTGGTTTTTCGCCCCATCCCAAGCGAAGGCCTTCCGGTGTCGTGGGCGAAGGCGCCCTCCCTTCCT
>JAUNEQ010000032.1:0-7760 GCA_030525445.1 Coriobacteriia bacterium
AGCGGGAGGTCCCTCGGCTGCGCGGGCTGCGCCCGCTCCGCTCGGGATGACACCGCCGGCGAACACCGGCTCCGAGAATCTATCGCGGGTGAGACAATTTCCCCTGAGGTCTTTGTCTCATGCGCCAGAAGTGTCATCCTGAGCGCAGGCGCGAAGCGCCGGAGCCGAAGGATCCCCCTCGGCGCTTGCCGCAGGCGGGGTCGCAGCCGCACCGCACCAGCAGGAGGTCCCTCGTCTCCGCGGGCTGCACCCGCTCCGCTCGGGGTGACGCTGGTGGCAGACGCCAGCGGGTTCGCAGCCGTTCTGCGCCGGCGGGGAATCCTTCGGCTGCACGCTTTCGCCAAGTAGCGCGCGGTTGCCGTCGGCCCCAGGCAAAGCTCAGCGGTACAGCTGCTTGGAGACGATGTATTCCCGCACCGCTTCGGGGACGATATAGCGGATGGTGCGGTTCTCCCCCACGCAGCCGCGCACATAGCTCGACGAGATGTTGAGCCCCGGCACCTCGAGGAAGGTGACGTCGAGGCGTTTCCCATCCACGTACACCGCCCGCTCGGCTTCTTCGCGCGAATAGCCGGGGCGCGTCATCGCGATAAAATGCGCGAGCTGGGTGAGCTCTTTCGCGTTGCGCCACTTCCCCAGCGTGATGATGGCGTCGGCGCCGGCGATGAAGAAGAGCTCCACGTTCGCGGGGAAATGGGCGCGCAGCTCGCGCAGGGTCTCGTAGGTGTAGGTGTTGCCCGCGCGGCGCACTTCGACGTCGGACACGTCGAAAAATGGGTTGCCCGCCGTCGCGAGGCGACACATCTGCAAGCGGTCCTCGCCAGACGTCACCTTCTGGTCGAGCTTGAAGACGGGCACGCCCGCCGGCATGAACACCACGGCATCGAGATGCGCTTCCTCGCGTACGCGCTCCGCCGCCGCCAGATGGCCGGTATGCACCGGGTCGAACGTGCCGCCGAAGATGCCCAGACGATACGTGGTATCGGCATCTTCGCGCCCCAAATCATCGAAACGGTCGCACACCCTCATCTATCGCATCCCCTTGTCATCCCTGGGATACCGCTCGTTCGGCGCGGCATCCCGCTAGCCGCGCACCTGCCCCGTGCCGCGCAGGAGGTACTTGTACGAGCACAGCG
The DNA here is from genome assembly GCA_030525445.1 of Coriobacteriia bacterium. Classification (GTDB taxonomy): domain Bacteria; phylum Actinomycetota; class Coriobacteriia; order Coriobacteriales; family Eggerthellaceae; genus UMGS1519. The sequence continues at coordinate 1,137 of JAUNEQ010000032.1, forward strand.
CCTCCAGGGCGAAGGGGCCACGCGCATGCAGCTTCTGCGTGGAGATGCCGATCTCCGCACCCAGCCCGAACTCGCCGCCGTCGGTGAAGCGGGTCGAGGCGTTCCAATACACCGAAGACGCATCAACCTGCGCGAGGAAGCGCTCGGCAGCCGCCTCGTCCTGCGTGACGATGCATTCGGAATGGTTCGTGCCGTAACGGTTGATGTGGGCGATCGCCTCTTCCGGACCCTCCACGGCCTTCACGGAAATCTCGAGGTCCAGATACTCGGTGCCCCAGTCTTCCTCGGTAGCGGGAATCACGTCGACGCCGACGGCCGCACCGGCAGCCTGCGCCGCTTCGTCGCCATGGATGACGACGCCGGCACCGGCAAGGTCGGGCAATACGGCGGTGAGCAGGTCGTTCGCGAATTCGCGATCCACGAGCAGGCTCTCGATGGCATTGCACACGCCCGGACGCTGGGTCTTCGCGTTCATGATGATGCGCCGCGCCATCTCGATGTCGGCCGGCGCATGCACGTACACGTGGCAGTTTCCCACGCCTGTCTCGATCACCGGAACAGTCGCGTTCGCGATGCAGTGCTGAATGAGGCCGGCGCCGCCACGCGGGATGAGCAGGTCCACGAGGCCGCGCATCTTCAGCAGGTCGTCGGTGGCGGAACGGTCGGTGGTGCGCACGGGGATGATGCAGTTCTTGGGCATGCCCGCCGAAACGGCTGCGTCATGCAGCACGTCGGCGATGGCGAGGCAGGAATTGATGGCCAGGCTGCCGCCGCGCAGGATGCAGGCGTTGCCGGTCTTGATGCAGATGCCGGCCGCATCGGCAGTCACATTCGGGCGCGCCTCGTACACCATGGCGACCACGCCCATGGGAACGCTCACGCGTTGAAGGCTCACGCCGGAATCGAGCGTGCGCTCCTGCTGGATCACACCCAGCGGGTCGGGAAGCGCCGCAAGGTCTTCCAGGGCGGACGCGATACCCGCAATGCGTCCCTCGTCGAGCATGAGGCGGTCGAGCAAGGGGGCCGACGTGCCCTTTTCGCGGGCGGCGGCCATGTCGGCATCGTTCGCCGCGATGATGGCCGGGGTCTGCTCGCGAAGCGCCTTCGCCATCGCGAAGAGCGCCGCGTTGCGCTGTTCCCCTGTCGTCGTGCCCAGGTCAACCGATGCCTGCTTGGCAAGCTCTGCCGCCTGCCGTACCGTCTGCTCCATCATGCATCCTTTCCACTCCCGGCGTTTAAACCAAAGGGGACAGTCCCCTTTGGTTCGGCTATTCGAAGATTACCAGGTCGTCGCGATGGATGATGGGACGGGTGGCAAGATTTTGGAGCAAGCGGTTGGCGTTGAGCTCCGCTTGGCTGCGTCCACAGGCGAGTTTCGCCTCGTCGCTCGAGCAGCCCACCTTGCCGCGGGCGAACAGGTAGCCGGTCGCGTCGACGATGTCCACGACATCGCCTTCCTCGAAATCGCCGTCGACGGCGGTCATGCCCACGGCCAGCAAGGAGCTGCCCGACTTCTCGAGCGCACGCTTGGCTCCCTCATCCACCATGAGCGCGCCGCGGGCCGCATCGCCCAGGGCGATCCACAGCTTCTTCGGCGTGATCTCGTGGGGAACGGAATCGTTCGCGAATCGGGTGCCCACTTGCTCGCCATGCACGTGGCGCACGAGCACGCCCTGCGAACGCCCGTGGCAAATCGTGAGCGGAATGCCCGCAGCCAGCAGCACGCGCGCCGCGCGGATCTTCGTGATCATGCCGCCGCTCGCGTTCTTGGAGCCCGGGCCTTCGGCCATGCGCACGATCTCGGGGGTGATGGCCCGCACCTCGCGCAGCAGCTGCGCATCATCGTGCGTGGCCGGATTCTTGTCATACAGGCCGTCGATATCGCTGAAGATGACCGCCTCGTCCGCCTTCACCAGGCAGGCCACGAGCGCGGAAAGCGTGTCGTTGTCACCGAAGCGAATCTGCTCGACCGACACGGTGTCATTCTCATTGATGATGGGCACCACGCCCAGCTCGAGCAGGCGCAACAGGGTGTCGCGCGCATACAGGTAGCTCTTGCGGTCGGCGGTGTCGTTGCGCGTGAGCAGGACGCTCGAAGTCACGACGCCACGCGCGGCGAAGACTTCGGAATAGATGCGCGAGAGCGTGATCTGCCCCACCGATGCGGCCGCCTGCAGCGTGGGCGTGTCGGTGGGTCGCTCGTCGATGCCCAGGGCCTCGAGGCCGCTCGCGATGGAGGCCGAGGTGACGACGATCACGTCCCAGCCCTCATCGCGCGCCGCGCAGATCTGGTCGGCGAACGACTCGATATAGGCGCGGTCGATCCTTCCCGTTTCGTCGGTGAGGGTGGAAGTGCCCACCTTCACCACCAGGCGTTTGTGCGAATTACCCACTGTTGCTCTCCTCACGCCTCATCGGCTTCAAGCTAATCCTCGAGCTCGCGGAACATGTCCTCGCGCGCATCGCCGCTCTCGTAATCGAAGGCGCATTCGACGATCTGCACCTCGTCGCCATCGCGGGCACCGGCCTTCGCCAGCGCATCGTCCACACCGGCGCGCTTCAGGCGATGCTGCAGATAGGCGACCGCTTCCTCGTTGTCCCAGTCGGTCTGGATGACCCAGCGCTCCACCTGGGGCCCTTCCACGCGGAAGGTGTGCTCGTCCAGGCGAACCACTGTAAAGCGGCGGTCGCGTGCCTCGCGGCGATGCTCCCAAATGGCCTCGTACGGCAGCTCGAAATCCTCGGCCTCCTGGCGCGCCTGCTCGCGCAGCACGTGCACCTTGGAGCCGATCGCCTCGTTGAGCTGCTTCAGCCCCGAACCGGTGATGGCGCTCGTCAGGTACAGCTTGGGATCGATGGGGCTTTCGGCGAACTCGTTGCCCCCGGCCGCTGCGATGGAATCGGCGCGCACCGCTTCGGCAAGCCGCTTCACGGCGTCTTCGGTGCCGGGCATGTCCACCTTGTTCGCGACGACGATGCGCGGACGGTCCGCCAGCTCATCGGCATAGAGCTCGAGCTCGCGGTTGATGATGCGATAGTCCTCCACCGGGTCGCGGCCTTCGTAGCCGCCGGTCATGTCCACCACGTGCACGATGAGCGCCGTGCGCTCGATGTGGCGCAGGAACTCATGCCCCAGGCCGCGTCCCTCATGGGCGCCTTCGATGAGGCCGGGCACATCGGCGAGGACGTAGTCGTAGCCCTCGTCGGTGCGCGCCACGCCCAGGTTGGGCACGAGCGTGGTGAAGGGATAGTCGGCGATCTTCGGCTTCGCCGCGGAAAGACGGCTGATGAGCGAGGACTTGCCCGCCGACGGAACGCCCACGAGCGCCGCATCGGCCATGAGCTTCATCTCCATCACGATCCACTGCTCGATGGCCGGCTCGCCCAGTTCCGCAAAGGAGGGAGCACGGCGCGTGGAGGTGACGAAGTGGATGTTTCCGCGGCCGCCATGGCCGCCCTTGGCCACGATGACGCGCTCGCCATCATGCGTGAGGTCGGCGACGAGCTCGCCTTCCTCGTGCGTCTCGGGGTCGTACAGGTGAACGACCGTGCCCACGGGCACCTTCAGCACCATATCCTGGCCATCAGCGCCATGCATGCGCTTGCCCTGGCCATGGGTTCCGCGTTGCGCGCGGAAGTGATGCTTGAAACGGTAATCGATGAGCGACGAGGTCTGCACGTCTGCTTGCAGGATGATGTCGCCGCCGCGGCCGCCGTCGCCGCCGTCGGGCCCGCCCTTGGGCACATGCGCCTCGCGGCGGAAGCTCATGCAGCCCGCGCCGCCGTCGCCACCGCAGACGAGGATGGTCACCTTATCAGTAAACTCAACGCCCATGCCATCCCTTTCCTACCTGGTCAACGCTCGAAAACGTCAACCTCATTTCTAACAAAAGAAGGCTCCTGGATACAGGAGCCTTCGCATACTCAATCGCCGTACGGGTTATTCAGCCGGACGAACGTGCACCTTGCGCTTGACGCCCCGCGTGAATTCGACGGTGCCGTCGCACAGAGCGAACAGCGTGTCGTCCTTGCCGCGGCCGACGTTCTCGCCGGGATGGAAGTGGGTGCCGCGCTGACGAACGAGGATGTTGCCGGTGATGACCTTCTCGCCGCCGAACTTCTTCACGCCCAGACGCTGAGCATGGGAATCGCGGCCGTTACGGCTGGAGCCGAGACCTTTCTTATGTGCCATTGTTAATCCCCTTTCGCTCTCTGGGAGTTACGCCTGCTCGCCGCCCACGGCAGTGATCTGCACGCGGGTGAGGTACTGACGATGACCCTGCAGCTTCTTGTAGTTCTTACGCTTCTTGAACTTGAAGACGAGCTGCTTCGGACCACGGAACTGCTCGACGATGGTGGCCTCGACCTTGGTCTTGGCAGCCTCAGCCGGATCAGTCACGACGTTCGCGCCGTCAACGACGGTAATGGCGGTCAGCTCGACCTTGTCGCCGGCCTCGCCCTCGATCTTCTCGATATTCAGGTAATCACCCGGGGCGGCCTTGTACTGCTTGCCGCCAGTTTTCACGATTGCGTACATTGGTAATCTCCTCGTTAGTTTCAAAACGCAAGCGGATATATTACCAGCGCCCTTTCACCCCGTCAACGCCGAAATACGCCTATTTTGTGGGGATTCAGCCCTGTTTCCCGCAAATCTTGCGTTCAGAACACGCCCCCGGGCGTTTCCATACCCGGAATGATCTCAAAGTATGTGAGACGGGGACCTCAGGGGAGATTGTCTCACACGTGAAACTTTTGTTGCGCGGGGCCCCGGGGGGGTTTGTGCCACACACTCCCCACAATCTCCCCTGAGGTCCCCGTCTCACGCTGCTACTCTACCTGCGCGATAACCTCTACTTCCACGAGCGCTCCCTTGGGCAGGCCGGCAACTCCCACAGCCGAACGCGCAGGGCGCTGGTCGCCGAAGAACGTCGCATACACCCCGTTAAACTCAGCGAAATCGTTGATATCGGCGAGGAAGCACGTGGTCTTCACCACATGGTCGAAATCGGTTCCGGCCGCCTCCAGCAGCGCCGCCACATTCTTCATCACGCGCTCGGTCTGCTCCTGTATGGTGGCGCCCACGAGCTCGCCGCTGACGGGATCGAGCGCAATCTGCCCGGATGCGAACAGCAGTCCGTTGACGATGTTTCCCTGCACATAGGGCCCGATAGCCGCAGGTGCCTGGTCGGTGTGGATAGTCTTCATGGCAAACCTTCTTTCTTGTTTGTGACACATAAAAGTGTAGGATAGGCATTCGAATAAATGCGGGCTCCAAACGGGGAAACCCGCACATACCAAGATAACGCATGGGAGATGCCATGGAAATGCTCACGCTTGCCGCCTTCGAGGCCGCATCGGAAAAAGTTCGCGAAGTCACGCTCGAAACCAAGCTCATCGAGAGCCCGTATTTCAGCGAGATCACCGGCAACAAGGTCTTCTTCAAGCCCGAGAACATGCAGCGCACCGGGGCCTACAAGGTGCGCGGCGCGTATTGGAAGATCAGCACGCTCAGCGACGAAGAGCGCGGCCGCGGCCTCATCACCGCATCGGCCGGCAACCACGCGCAGGGCGTCGCGTTCGCCGCGGCGCGCTACGGGGCGCGTGCGGTCATCGTCATGCCCGAGACCACGCCGCTCATCAAGGTTGAACGCACGAAGGCGCTCGGTGCCGAGGTGGTGCTGAAGGGCAACGTCTACGATGAGGCCTACGCCTATGCAGTCGAGCTGGCCGAAAAGGAAGGGCTCACGTTCATCCACCCGTTCAACGACACCGGCGTGGCCACCGGACAGGGCACCATCGCGATGGAAATCGTGAAGCAGCTCCCGCTCGTGGACTATATCCTCGTTCCCATCGGCGGCGGCGGGCTCGCAACCGGCGTGGCGACCCTCGCCAAGCAGCTGAATCCCAACATCCACATCATCGGCGTGGAGCCGGCTGGCGCCGCCTGCATGAAGGCCTCGATCGAGGCCGGCCATGTGGTGAAGCTCCCGCATGTTTCGACGATCGCCGACGGCACGGCCGTCCAGGAGCCGGGCGACATCGTGTTCCCCTACATCCGCGATAACGTGGATGACATCATCACCGTGGAAGACGACGAGCTCGTGGTCGCCTTCCTCGACATGGTCGAGAACCACAAGATGGTCGTCGAGAATTCCGGCCTGCTCACCGTCGCTGCGCTGCATCACCTTCCCTTCACCGACAAGAAGGTCGTGAGCATTCTTTCCGGCGGCAACATGGACGTCATCACGATGTCGAGCGTCGTTCAGCACGGCCTCATCCAGCGCGACCGCATCTTCACCGTGAGCGTGCTGCTGCCCGACCGCCCCGGCGAGCTCGTGCGCGTGGCGAGCATCATCGCCGAGAACCGCGGCAACGTCATCCGCCTCGACCACAACCAGTTCGTCACCGCCAACCGCGCGGCGGCCGTGGAACTGCGCGTCACCATCGAGGCTTTCGGCACGGCGCATAAGGAGCAGATCGTCGCTGCATTGGCCGATGCCGGCCTGCATCCCCAGCTGGAGCAGGCTGCCCTATAACGACCCGCGGGGGGGGGCGAATTCCCCCCCACCAAATAAAAAAAAAGCCCCTCAGGGGGGGGTGTTTTCTTTTTTGGGGGGGCGTGTG
>JAUNEQ010000032.1:7770-16269 GCA_030525445.1 Coriobacteriia bacterium
CCCCGGGGGTGGTACTGAAGGCCCCGCAGAAAAGGAGACAACCGGCCCTCCTGACCCCTTTGTCCCATATGCTGCGGGGCATTCTGTCCCACCCGCGGATGATAGTCGTGCGAAGCGAGCTATATTAGTGCGCTTGACCCCAGTTATCGCCATATTGCGCATCCACCACCAGGGGCACGCGCAGGTCGACGACGCCTTCCATCGTCTCCTTCACGAGGTCGCGCACGGCATCCATCTCGGCTTCGGGCACGCTGAAGCAGAGTTCGTCGTGCACCTGCAGCAGCATCTTCGCGCCATAACCGCCCGCTGCGAGCTTGCGCTGCACATCCGCCATCGCCTTCTTGATGATGTCCGCGGCGCTGCCTTGCATGGGATGGTTCATCGCGGTGCGCTCGCCGAATTGGCGGCGCTGGCGGTTCCCCTCCATGAGCTCGGGGATATGGCGCTTGCGGCCGAACATGGTCTCGGCATAACCGGTCTCGGCGGCCTTCGCCACCACGGCGTCCAGGTAGGCGCGCACCTGCGGGTACACGCTGAAGTAGCGGTCGATCATCTCCTGCGCCTCGCCGAACGAGATGCGCAGGCTCTGCGAGAGGCCATAGGCCTGCTGTCCGTATACGATGCCGAAGTTCACGGCCTTCGCGCGGCTGCGCATCTGAGGGGTCACATCCGCCACCGGCACGCCGAACACGCGCGCCGCGGTCTCGGCGTGGAAATCCTCGCCGCTCTTGAATGCGGCTATTAAGTGCTCATCTTCGGAAAGATGCGCGAGCAGGCGCAGCTCGATCTGCGAGTAGTCGGCGGAAAGGAAGCGCTCGCCTGGCGCCAGCGGCACGAAGCACTCGCGGATATGGCGCCCGAAATCGGTGCGCACCGGGATGTTCTGCAGGTTCGGGTCGGACGAGCTCAGGCGGCCGGTAGTGGTGACGGTCTCGTTGAACGAGGTATGGATACGCCCGTCGCCCGCACGCATCTTGGGCAGGGCATCGATGTAGGTGGACTGCACCTTCGCGAACTCGCGGTAATCGAGGATAAGCTGTGGCACTTCGGGATGCCCGTTCGCGAGGTCGGCGCTTTCGGCGAGCTTCGTGAGCACGCTCGCATCCGTCGAAAAGCCGCGGGCGGTCTTCTTCAGCGCCTTCATGCCCATGACCTCGAAGAGGATATGCCCCACCTGCTTCGGCGAATCGATGTTGAACTCCTCGCCCGCCGCCTCAAAGATCTGCTGGCGGTATTCCACGATGCGCTCGTTCGCGAACGTGCCGAGTTCGGCAAGCGCGTCCGTGTCGAGCGCGGCGCCGGTGCGCTCCATCTGCGCGAGCACGGGCACGAGCGGCGCGTCGAAATCGCGGTACACCGCGAGGGAACCGTCGTCGTCAAGCGCCTTCTGCAGCGCATCGCGCAACAGGCGAAGCGTCACAGCCTCCAGTGCCAACGCCGCCTGTTCGTCGTCACCCGTTTCGGGGAGCGCGGCATGCAGGTAGCGGTCTGCGAGGTCTGCGAGCGGGTAATCCTTCGCACCGGAATCGAGCGCGTATGCTGCGAGCGTCACGTCGAAGAAGTGAGCGCGGGCAACCGTCTTGGCATCGACATCAGCCGGAAGTGACGAATCCTTCGGGAACACGGCCTGCACGAGCGCCTTGAAGTCGTACGCCACGACCGTCGCCGAACGCAGAAGCGTCTGGAGCGCCCATACCGCATCGTCGCCCGAAAGCGCCGCAACGCCATCGGCACCCGAAACCGCGACCTCCATGCCCGACCCGAAGAGCGAGTCCCGCTCGCCTTCGCGCCAGGCAACACCCACGGTCTTGCCGAGCGCCGCTGCCTCGTCGACGAACGCCTTCGCCGCGTCGTCGTGCAGCACGGCGCTCGCATCGAACTCGATCTTCACGGCCTGCTGCGCCGCCTGAGCTTCGGGCCCCTCGTCCACGCCCGCATAGCGCAACGCCTTCACCAGGTGCGTGCGCATGCCGATCTTCGCAAACGCGGCACGCACCTCATCGGCGTCGAACGACGGGAACGCCGTGCCCTCGAGGTCCACTTCCGCCGGCAGCTCGAGGTCGGTGACGATGGTCGCCACCGTGCGCGAGAGGAACGCCTCCTCACGGTTGTTCTCGATGTTCTCCTTCTGCTTGCCCTTCAGCTCGCCCAGGTTCTCGTACACGCCCTCCATGCTGCCGAAACGCTGCAGCAGCTTCGCGGCCGTCTTCTCGCCGATGCCCGGTACGCCGGGGATGTTGTCCACCTTGTCGCCCATGAAGCCCAGGAAATCGGGGAACTGCTCGGGCGAGACGCCATACTTCTCCTGCACCATGGCCGGGGTGTAGATGATGATGTCGGATATGCCCTTTTTCGTGTTCACAATGCTCACGTGCTCGGTGGCGAGCTGGTTCGCGTCCTTGTCGCCGGTGACGAGCAGGCAATCCCAGCCACGGGCCTCGGCTTGCGCCGCGATGGAACCCAGGATGTCATCGCCTTCCCAGCCAGGCATTTTCACGACGGGGATGCCGAGCGCCGTCAGGACATCGTCAATCACGGGAAACTGCTCGCGAAGCTCCTGATCCATGGGCGGGCGCTGGGCCTTGTACTTCTCCATGAGCTCCAAGCGGAACTTCGGCTTGCCCACATCGAAGGCGCAGAAGATGGCGTCGGGTTTCGCGGTATCGATGAACTTGAAGAGCATCGACAGGAACCCGAACACGGCATTCGTGTGCGTGCCGTCGGGCGCGTTCATCGTGGGCGGTACCGCATGGTACGCGCGGTGCATGAGCGAGTTGCCGTCGATGACGGCGATGGTCTTGGGCATGGTGAGAATCCTTCCTCGGTTCGTCAGGCAAGTATCTCACATATGCGCGAAGATAGCCAAAACCCGAAAACCCATCAAAGCGATGGTCTCTTTGGTGGCTAGCATGAACACAAATGGATGAGAATGGCAATTCATTCCAGACCTCGCCGCCAAACACCCCGATTCCAGGGCAAAACCAAGGTTTTTGATCAATCGGTTTATTCTATGCCCGCCCGATGATCGAGCTGAGGCGTTCCTCCCGTTCCATTGCCCCTGCTCAGGAGCACATATATGCTCAATTGAGAATAATCCCATACAACGATAGGTAAATCGCATTGCTCAAAAACCTTGGTTTTGGTGCATTTCGACCCCATTTGGTATCGAAGTCTGGCGTATCAGCCATCTGGGCGCGACAAGTACTCCCATATACGCGGAGTCAGCCCAAACCCCACCGTGAAACACCCCGATTCCGGGGCAAAACCAAGGTTTGAGGTATGCGAATTCCTCACCCGATGAGATAGAGCTGTTCTCGCATGAGAATATACTGGCGTTGAGCTGGGGTTTTGCGCAGGCAAAACGACCGCTACTTCGCCTTCATGATTTTCGTATACCTCAAACCTTGGTTTTGGTTCATTTCAGCCCCATTTGGCATCCGGGTTTGGCGTCAACCGCCGTGGATCGAACGCCCGGGCTCGGCTTTCATCCCAAACAACAGAACAGGGGCGCTGAAGCGCCCCTGTTCAACGTACAAGCAGTGTAACGGCTTAGTGGTGGAACAGCCTCATGCCGGTGAAGGCCATCGCGATGCCGTACTTGTTGGCGGTCTCGATGACGTTGTCGTCGCGGATGGAGCCGCCGGGCTCGGCGATGTAGGCAACGCCGGACTTGCGAGCGCGCTCGACATTGTCACCGAACGGGAAGAACGCGTCGGAGCCCACGGTGACGCCGGACTGCGTGGCGATCCATTCCTTCTTCTCTTCCGCGGTCAGCACCTCGGGGCGCACCTTGAACCACTTCTGCCACTCGCCGTCGCGCAGCACGTCGTCATACTCGTCGGAGGTGTAGACATCGATGGCGTTGTCGCGGTTCGGACGACGGATGTCATCCACGAACTGCAGCCCGAGCACCTTCGGATGCTGGCGCAAGTACCAGTTGTCGGCCTTGCTGCCCGCCAGGCGCGTGCAGTGGATGCGGCTCTGCTGGCCTGCGCCGACGCCGATGGCCTGGCCGTCCTTCACGTAGCATACGGAGTTCGACTGGGTGTACTTCAGCGTGATGAGCGCGACCTTCATGTCGATGAGGGCGGCCTCGGGGATCTCCTTGTTCTCGGTCACGACGTTCGCAAGCAGCTCGTCGTCGATCTTGAAGAAGTTATGCCCCTGCTCGAAGGTGATGCCGAAAACATCCTTGCACTCCTGCTCGGCCGGCACGTAATCCGGGTCGATGGCGACGACGTTGAACTTGCCACCCTTTTTGGTCTTCAGGATCTCGAGGGCCTCGTCGGTGTAGCCCGGCGCGATGATGCCGTCGGAAACCTCGGCCTTCAGGTAGGTCGCGGTGTCCACGTCGCACACGTCGGACAGCGCCGCCCAGTCGCCGTATGAGCACAGGCGATCGGCGCCGCGGGCGCGAATGTAGGCGCAGGCGATGGGCGAAAGCTCGCCCTCCTGGTCCACGAAGTAGATCTTGCGGTCGGTCTCGGAAAGCGGATGCCCCACGGCAGCGCCGGCGGGCGACACATGCTTGAAGGACGCTGCGGCCGGCAAGCCGGTAGCCTCCTTCAGCTCCTTCACGAGCTGCCAGGAATTGAAGGCATCCATGAAGTTGATGTATCCCGGCTTGCCATTCAGCACCTGAATAGGCAGGTCAGACCCATCCTTCATGAAGATCTTCGACGGCTTCTGATTCGGGTTGCACCCGTATTTGAGTTCGAGTTCGTTCATCTCGTTCCTTTCGGCATGATCATTTCGGGCTGTGAGATCCTTCGACTTCGCGTTTCGCGCTCCGCTCAGGATGACAATGGAGCCTCGTCAAATAAAGCATCCGCCGTTCGTTAGAACGGCGGAACAGATTAATCCCCAAGATTCTTGTTGAACAGTTTCACTTCGCCGGCGACGTTCGTGTAGAGCGACACCTTGTTGTCGATGTTCAGGGCATCCCAGACCTCGTCGGGCTCGGGCAGGCTCACCTCGATGGGCTCGCCCGCGAACGTGGGCAGCGGGTCGCCATCGCCCTGGTAGGTGCTGATGAAGTAGCCGACGCCCTCGTCCGCGCCCTCGTAGGCGAAGAACTCGCGCAGGCAGCGGCCGTTGGCCTGGTGCTTCAGGATGGAAATCTCGAAGGAGCCGTCGCCGTTCACGATGGCGGAGATGCGCGGCGTGAAGTTGGGGGCATCGGGCTCGAACTCGCGGGCCATGCAACCGTCGCGGAAGCTGCCCTTCTCGACGATGGTGTCGGTCTGATCGCCGTTGGTGACGACGAGCGCATCGCCCATCGTGCGAACCGGATGGTAGATGATCAGGCTCGGGTCGGCGAGCAGCGCCGGGTCATGCGCTTCGGTGCGGATGCCATCCTCGGTGAGCGCGAAGATGCGGTTGCGGCTGTTGATGGAGCGGCCCATGATGAAATAGTAGACACGGTCCTTGCCCACGACGATGCCACGTCCCGGATACGGATTGTTCCGCAGAAGGTGCGCCAGATCTTGCATAAGCATTCCCTTTCGGTCTCGTCCGCCCGTCCGGTCAAGCCTGCCGAAAGCAAAAAGGCAAGCCTGTCCAAGAAGGAACGGCTTGCCCAGACGGTCGGCGATGATTGTCACGCGTTGCTCCCCTGTGGTGACCCACATCATTCCGTCAGTAACAGCGCGTTTTTCCTACGGAAAGGCTAACACACCAGCGAGCGGGCCGCCGCAGCCCACGCGAAAACCCCACGGTTCGGCACCGGGACGCCCCGGCCGATGGCCTTTCACAGGGACAGTCCCCATGATAGGTTTCGGAGCCCTACCCGTTCCAGAGATAGCCGACGCCGCGGACGGTTTCCAGATGTTGCGCGAGGTCGGGGCCGAGCTTCGCGCGCACGCGGCGCACGTGCACATCGACGGTGCGCGTGCCGCCGTAATAGTCGAAGCCCCACACGCGCTTCAGCAGCGCGTCGCGCGAATAGGTGCGGTCGGGATGGGTCACCAGGAATGCAAGCAGCGCGTATTCCAGGTAGGTGAAGTCGATGGGCTGCCCCGCAACGGTCACCTGGTACGTCGCCAAATTCAGCGTCATATCGTTGAAGGTGACGAGGTCGTCGCTCGAGCCTTCGTTGCCCGGCCACAGGATGAGCCGCACGCGCGCTTCGCACTCTTCGGGGCAGGCATCGCGCAGGATGAAATCGGAATGCGCCCAGGCGGGCAGGCGGAACCCGGCAAGGTCCTCGGGGCTCACCACGAGCAGCAGCCCCCGGGCGTCCTCGGGACGGTTCGCCCCCACTTCCACGATGGCCTGACGCACGTCTTGGGCATCGACGATAAGCAAATCGTAGTCGGGGTGATCGCTCATCGTGCGCCCCATGAGTGCAACCGATGTGGGTTTCACGGTGACATCGAGACCATCGAGCACATGACGGAACTTTTGCGCGGCATCCAGGGAATCCGCCGCGAATATCACTTGTTTTCGCGCCATCGCTTACCTCACAACTGCTCCAAATAGCGGTCAAGTTCCCAACGAGACACAGACCTGCGGTAACTATCCCATTCGCGGCGTTTTTCGTCCACCAGGAACTGGTGGATATGCTCGCCGAGCACCTCGCGCATCAGCTCCGATTTCTCGAAGCGGTCGATCGCCTCGTCGAGGGTCGTCGGCAGCGCCTCGATGCCCCGGGCGGAAAGCTCCTCCTTCGAGCATCCCTCGATATCGGAAAGCTCTGCCGGCGCCGGCAGCTCGAGGCCGTCTTCGATGCCCTTCATGCCCGCCGCAAGCATCGCCGCAAACAGGAGGTACGGGTTCGCCGCAGGGTCGGGGCTGCGCAACTCGATGCGGCACGAGACGTCCCTGTTCGGCTTCACCACGGGCAGGCGCAGCAACGTGGAACGGTTCTTGCGCGCCCAAGCCGTATAGCGCGGCGCGTCTTCTTCGGTGCCCAGGCGCTTGTAGGAATTCACGGTCTGGTTCGCGAGCAACGTGAATTCAGGCGCGTATTTCAGCAAACCGGCCATGTAGCTCTTCGCGATGGACGACAGGTAATAGCCATCGGGATCGTTCGCGTCGAAGAACGCGTTGTTGCCGTCGAGGTCGAACAGGCTCTGGTGCACGTGCATGCCGCTGCCCGAAACGCCTTCGAGCGGCTTGGGCATGAAGCTCGCATGCACGCCGTGCTTCATGGCGACTTCTTTCACGACGAGCTTGTAGGTCATGACGTTGTCGGCCATGTTCATGACGTCGGAATAACGCAGGTCGATCTCATGTTGGCTCGGAGCCGACTCGTGGTGCGAATACTCCACCGGGATGCCCATCTTCTCGAGCGTGAGGATGGTGTCGCGGCGCAGGTCGCTCGCATGGTCGAGGCTCGTGAGGTCGAAGTATCCGCCGTTGTCGAGCGGGGTCGGGTCGTCCTTCCCCTTGAAGTAGAAGAACTCCAGTTCAGGGCCGACGTTCAGCACGTAGCCCGCCTCTGCGGTACGCTCGCATACGCGGCGCAGCACCTGGCGCGGGTCGCCCTCGAAGGGCTGCCCGTCGGTCGTGCGCACATCGCAGAACATCCGGCCCACCGCATTGTCGACAGGGCGCCAGGGAAGAATCTGGAACGTGGAGGCATCGGGGCAGGCGAGCATGTCCGCTTCCTCGGGGCTGCCGAACCCGTCGACGCTGTTGCCATCGAAGCCCATGCCGTCTTCGAACGCGCTTTCGAGCTCGCTCGGAATGACTGCGAACGACTTGAGGCGCCCCAGCACATCGGTGAACCAGAAGCGCACGAAATGGACGTCGCGGTTCTTGATGGTCTTAAGGGCAAAATCCTGATCCGGGGTCGTCATGAGCCGCTCCTCTCGCATGTGCTTTGGCATCCCATAAATAGGATATTTTACCGCCCATTTGTTTCCCCGACGTTAACACGGGCCGACGCAAACGCGAGGCTCCTCACCTTGTCATCCCGAGCGAGCGAAGCGAGTCGAGGGACCTCACGCAACCTGAAGGAGATCCCTCGACTCCGCGCCTTCGGCGCTCCGCTCGGGGTGACAATGAAAGGCCTTCGGCGCTCCACTCGGGGTGACAATGGGAGGCCTTCCCGATACGCTCGGGTCGACAAAGAGCGGCCAATCGAGACCGTCCTTGCGGCTAGGCTTGCTGGTTGGGGTCCTCCACGTAGATGCCCTCTTGGCTGAAGATGGTCTTGAACGTGAGGAAGAACACCTTCAGGTCAAACAGGAACGAGACGTTGTGCACGTATTCCACGTCGAGCTTCAGGCGGTCGTGCCACTGGATGGCGTTGCGTCCAGACACCGCCGCCCACCCCGTGATGCCGGGCTTCATGAGGAGCTTGTCGCCTTCGTTGCCCTCGTATAGCTCGGTTTCGCGTTCGAGGTCGGGACGCGGGCCGATGACGCTCATGTCCCCCTTCAGCACATTCAGGAACTGGGGGAACTCGTCGATGCTCGCGCGGCGCATGAACGCCCCGACGCGGGTCATGCGCGGGTCGTCGGCGCCGTTGTAGGTGCTGCCGTCCTCCATCAC
>JAUNEQ010000157.1 GCA_030525445.1 Coriobacteriia bacterium
TGCCCCGACATGGTCACCGCCACCTTGCTGCCGTTCGAGGGCGTGATCATCTCGGACGGCCTCATGTATGGCGACGGCATTCCGTTCAATGAATCTGAAAAGGCGTACATGGGCGAGGAGCTGGCCAAACATGCTGGCGAAGCGGTCGCCTGGACGGCCGATGAGCTGCTGGAACGCGCGCGGGCTCATAACTCCCGCATGCGCGAGCGCGATTTCGACGAGCTCATGAGCAGCCTCGAGCTGGAGGCGCGCCAATCGCGCGAGGGCGAGCATATGCCTGCGGGCTTCCATCGGGGCAAGCTTGCCGGCCTCGATCCCGAGGAGCGAGAGCGTCGCATCCGGGAGCATTTCGAGGAAGCCATGGAAGCACATCGGGCCGAATTCGACCGCATCGTCGCGCAGCATTCCGTCGAAGGGGAGCCCTGCGAGTCGCTCGAGGAGTGCCTGAACGTCGGCATGCTGAAGGACGAGCTCATCACGTTGTGCAAGACGCTTCATGTGGCGGGGTACAGCAGCAAGAACAAGAAAGGCTTGGCCAAGTTGCTGGTGAAGCCGGTGTCCGAGGCGGCGGAATTCCTGCGCAACGACCTCGCCGTATGCGACAAGTTCGCATTCGACCTGTTCAAGAGCGTGGTGGAAGCGGGAGGCCGCGTCGATAGCCGCCTGGACGACCTGTTCCGCGACGGCATGGCCGTGCCGATGCGTCCGTATCTGTTCCAGTTCCGCCATGGGGATACGCTCACGACCGTGATGCCGGTGGAGCTGCGCGGGCAGGTGGCATCTCTGGATTTCGAGGCAATCGAGTACGAGCGAAGCCGCGAGGAGGCGGTCATCAACTGCGCCGAGGCGATGGGGGAGTACTACGGGCTGCTCACGCTGCGCGAGGCCCACGACCTGTACCGCGAAGTGGTGCTCGATGCGTATAGCCTGGAGGATTTCATCTCGCTGCTCATGCGCGAGGACAGCTTCAACGACCTGGGATTCGTCTTGCAGCAATGGAAGGGCGACAGCTACCTGATGCATTTTTCGGTGAGCGATGCCCACCTTGTCGACTTGGCGAGGAGTTCCCAGACGGAGTCCATCGAGCAGAACCTCGAGGCGATCATGCGGGAGGGCATGGATGGCCCAACCTTAAAGCGGTTCTATGCGCAGATGCAGCAGGAATACGATAAGGGCCTGAAGGAGCTCGACCGGTACCGCGAGCATGTGCTCGAGGTGCGCGCGCGCACGCCGCGCCGTCCGCTCGATCCGGCTGCGGCGGAGGGGAAGTCCTTCGATCGGTTCTTCAAGCTGCCGGCGGTGGTTGCGCTTCGCGAATTCTACGATGCGCATGTACCCGATGCGGAAGACGACTTCACGTTTGCCGAGCGCGCGGTGGAAGACCTGGTGACGCATGCCGTCGATATGGGCGATGTGGACGGGTACCTGGATGGCCTTGCGAAGGCGGGCTGGACGAAGTGCACCGAAGACGAGAAGCTCTACGAGCGCCTGGTGGAAAACGCATACGGCGCGTTGCCGTCGTGGGATTTCAACGGCTGGTCGCCGCAGGAGATCCTCGAGAACATGTCGGGCCGCAAGGTGTTCTACAACGACCGCGGCGAGATGCTGCATCCGGCGCCGGGCGATGCGTGCCCCTGCGGAAGCGGCAAGCAGTACCGCGATTGCCACGGCAAGTGATGCACCTTCGCGCGCACTAATGAATCGTGCGCTATACTTTATGGGAGACGTGCGGCGAAGGAGGAGCGCATGCAGTATCGCGAGGACAAGCGCAGCGGCAATAAGCTTTCGGTGCTGGGCTTCGGGTGCATGCGGTTTCCCAACCGCATGGGCGTCATCGACCAGGAGGCGACCGAGCGGCTCATCCAGCAGGCGTATGAGCAGGGCGTCAACTATTACGACACGGCTTACGCCTATACCGGTAGCGAGGAGGCCCTGGGCAAGGCCCTGAAGAAGCTCGGGCTGCGCGATCGCGTGCATGTGGCGAGCAAGCTGCCGCATAGCAGGTGCAAGTCCATCGACGACGTGGAGCGCCTGTTCTCGACGTCGCTCAAGCGGTTGCAGACGAGCTACCTCGACTACTACCTCATCCATAATATCGTCGACTCCGTGCAGTGGACGCATCTGGTGGAGCTGGGGATGGAGGATTGGATTGCGCGCAAGAAGGCGGAAGGGGCCATCCGCTCCATCGGCTTTTCGTTCCACGGGTCCTTCGAGGAATTCAAACGCACGATCGATGCCTATGACTGGGATTTCGTGCAGATCCAGTACAACTATATGAACGAGAACTACCAGGCGGGGCGTGCGGGCCTGCGGCTTGCGGCTTCGCGCGGGATTCCCGTGATCATCATGGAGCCCTTGCTGGGCGGCAAGCTGGCGACTGGCCTGCCGGAAACCGCCCGCAAGGCGTTCGAGCTGGTGGAGCCCGACCGTCATCCCGCGACCTGGGGATTGCGGTGGCTGTGGGACCAGCCCGAGGTGACCGTGGTGCTCTCCGGCATGAACGCGCCCGCCCAGATGGAGGGCAATTGCGCGGCGGCGGATGCGGCGACGCCCGGCTGCCTGAGCTTGGATGAGCGCGCGGCGTACGAGGTTGTGCGCGAGGAGTTTGGGAAGTCGTACAAGGTGCCGTGCACGGGCTGCAACTACTGCATGCCGTGCCCGAAGGGCATCAGCATTCCCGCGTGCTTCGCCGCGTATAACACCTCGTATTCCATTGGGCTGTTCACGGGCATGTTCGGCTATCTCACGAGCGTGGGCGCGGCCGGCAAGGACTATCACCTGGTGAGCGACTGCATCGAGTGCGGCGCCTGCAAGAAGAAGTGCCCGCAGCATATCGATATCCCCGAAGAGCTGAAGGCCGTGCGCAAGCGCTTGGAGCCGCCCGTGCTGAAGCCCGCCCTGGGGGTCTACTCGAAACTGCCGTTCTCCCTGTAGCCCTTTTTGCCCCCGCATCCCGGCGGAGGCGCGAAGCGGGTGACAAATGCCCGGAGCCCTTGTCATCCGTAGCATCGGTGACGGAAGGGCCCCTACGACCCTTCCGTCGGCTGCAGCGGGACGGGGCACGGCCTTCTCGGGATTGCAGGAACAGCCCGCGTCATCATGCCGCCCGCCCCGCGCGCCGCGCACCGCCTGACCGGATTGATGCGAATACCGCCTTTTAGAATCATGCGATAGCGCGACGAGAACATTGTAGCCGACTTCACCTGCCGGGAGGAGACGGAGATGAAGAGGGGAGACGTGTCGGGCTACGGGGTCTTCTGCGGGATGACAAAGCGGGGGCTCCGCTCGCTCGGATAAGTTAGGGTTTCATAACTTATACACGCGCCGCTGGGCGCATTGGTCTATCATGTGCGGGAATGATTTTTCCAACATGAAGGATGCGACTTACCATGAGCTTTGACGGACTGCCTACGCCCGAGCGCAACGATAAATGCTGGTGCGGAAGCGGGCAGAAATACAAGAAGTGCCACCAGAAGAACGACCTGCGCATGGAGGTGCTGGCGGGGCAGGGCTTCGAGGTGCTGCCGCGCGACCTGCTGAAGACCGCCGAGGACATCGAGGGCATCAAGCGCTCGGCCGAGGTGAACGTGGGCGTGCTCGACTACGTGGGCGAGCATATCGCCGCGGGCGTGACCACCGAGGAGATCGACAAGTGGGTGTACGACTACTGCATCGAGCATAACGCGATTCCGGCCGACCTCGACTACGAGGGTTTCCCGAAGAGCGTCTGCACGAGCATCAACGAGGTCGTGTGCCACGGCATTCCGTCTCCTGACGACGTTCTGAAAGAGGGCGACATCGTGAACGTGGACATGTCCACGATCAAGGACGGCTACTTCAGCGATTCTTCGCGCATGTATTGCATCGGCGAGGTCGACCCCGAATGGCAGCGCCTGGTGGATGTGACCAAGCAGAGCGTCGAGGCTGGCCTGGCTGCCGTGAAGCCGTGGATTCACCTGGGTGACGTGTGCGCCGCCGTGAACAAGGTCGCCACCGATGCGGGCTTCTCTGTGGTGGCGGAATTCGGCGGGCACGGCATCGGCTTGGAATTCCACGAAGACCCGTTCGTGAGTTTTGTCGCCGAAGCAGGCACCGGCCCCATCCTGGTGCCGGGCATGTGCTTCACCATCGAGCCCATGGTGAACATGGGCGATGCGGCCATCGACATGACCGACCCCAACGGATGGACCGTGCGCACGGCCGATGGCAAACCCACGGCGCAATGGGAAGTGCAGATCGTCGTGACCGAGGATGGCTACGAGCTCCTGAGCTGGTAAAACGCGACCCCACAGATTGCATGCATGAAGGGCTGGAGATTCTCCAGCCCTTTTCGCCTCACTCTG
>JAUNEQ010000158.1:0-1666 GCA_030525445.1 Coriobacteriia bacterium
CCGGATGTCCCCTCGCAGGTGACCTATTGGCTGCCCGCCTTTCGTACCCTTGCATCAGCAAGCAGGCGAAACGAAAGGGGCAATCATGAACGAGAAGCTTACTGAGCTGGTATTCGTCGTCGACCGCAGCGGTTCGATGGCAGGTATGGAATCCGACACGATTGGCGGCGTGAATGCGGTGCTGGAAAAGAACCGCCAGGCCGCGGGCGATGCCGTGGTATCCGTGGTGCTGTTCGACCACGAGACGCAGGTGCTGCGCGATCGCGTTCCCATCAAGGAGGTGCCGCTGCTCACGGACCGCGATTACCAGGTGCGGGGCTGCACGGCGCTGCTCGATGCCGTGGGCGGGTCCGTGAAGTTCATCAAGAAGATCCAGCAGTACCTGCCGGAAGAATCGCGCCCGGCGAAGACCGTGTTCGTCATCACGACCGATGGCTATGAGAACGCGAGCAGGCAATACACCTATCCAGCGGTGAAGCGCCTGATCGAGGAGCAGACCGAGGCGGGGTGGGAGTTCCTGTTCCTGGGCGCGAACATCGACGCCGCGGCGGAAGCGAGCCGCATCGGCATCGCCGTCGATCGCGCAGAGACGTATGTGCACGACCCAGCGGGCAGCGAGGCGATGTTCGACTCCGTCGCATGCGCGACCGTTCATCTGCAGGAAGCCGCGCCGAACGCACCACGCATGACCGGCAGCTGGAAGAAGAGCATTTTCCGCGACCGCGCACGTCGCCACAAATAGCAGGGGGGAGGGGCGTCGCCACGGCGGCGCCCCGTTTTTACTGGGTTTTGCGGGGCTTGTGAAGCAATTCGAATGCCTGCAAATTCATTCTTGACCAAGCTGAAGTGCCGGGTATAATAGTTCCTCGCAACTGGTCAGGTAGCTCAGTTGGTAGAGCAGGGGACTGAAAATCCCCGTGCCGGGGGTTCAAGTCCCTCCCTGACCACCATTCGAAATCCACGCCCCGACCCAGGGGCGTTTTTCATTTCCGGGGGCATCCCGGGGACTTGAACCCGAGAGAGGCAAATGCGCCTGTGGCGCATTTGGGGCCGAGCACCGCGAAGCGGAGCGCAGGCCGGCGCGTGCGCAGCACGCGCGCAAGTCCCTCCCTGACCACCATTCGAAATCCGCGCCCCGGCCCAGGGGCGTTTTTCATTCCCGGGGACATCCCGGGGACTTAAATCTACGCAAGGCCTTTCCTTACCATCATAAAACACAAGTTCAGAGGCTTAAAACTCTTGCCTTTTCATTTATTGGGCACTTAGAGGGCGAGTTATTTCCGTCAAACCATCGCCAGTGTTTCGTGAAAATGCGTGCTTCAATCCAACGCTATTACCTCGAGCTTTTGAGTTCATCCGGTCATGTTCAGGTTGAGTGTGACCATATTTGGGTCCCATGAACTGCAATGAGACGCTACCATGCCCTGGAATCCAGAGTCACGCGAACGTTGGAGCACGGGTTTTTAAGCTCCGCTTCGAGACTCCGTGGCTTGTGTAGAGGCGTTTATAATCGTAAACGCAATAAAGTAGAGTGAGCCAAGAGGTGTGTTGTGAACCATTCCGAGATATCGAGCTTCATCTGGGGGACGGCGGACCTGCTGCGCTCCAACTTCAAGCAACACCAGTACGGCGATGTCATCCTGCCGTTCACGGTGATGCGGCGCCT
>JAUNEQ010000158.1:1766-4329 GCA_030525445.1 Coriobacteriia bacterium
TCAAGCAACACCAGTACGGCGATGTCATCCTGCCGTTCACGGTGATGCGGCGCCTTGACGTGGTGCTCGAGCCGACGAAGGAAGCCGTCCTCGAGGCCGCAAAAAGCCCGCTTCCCGGGCCGCTGCGCGACGCCATGCTGAAGAAGGCAGCGCAGGCCGACTTCTACAACACCTCGAGGTTCACGATGGCTGGCCTGCTGCAGGACGCCGACGCCATCCGCGAGAACATTACCGACTACGTCACCGGCTTCAGCCCCGAGATCGCCGACATCTTCGAGAGGTTCAAGGTCTTCGACGTCATCAAGGACCTGGACGAGAACGACCTGCTCTTCCTGGTGGTGGAGCGCTTCTGCGACCCGAAGGTCGACCTGAGCCCCGAGAGCGTCAGCAACGCCGACATGGGCGACATCTACGAGGAGCTCATCCGCAGGTTCTCCGAGGTCTCCAACGAGACGGCCGGCGAGCACTTCAGCCCGCGCGATGGCCTGCGCCTTGCCGCGGAGCTGCTGGTGGCCGGCGAGATGGAGGACCTCACGCAGCCGAACCGCATCGTGAAGGCGT
Source organism: Coriobacteriia bacterium (assembly GCA_030525445.1). Lineage (GTDB taxonomy): Bacteria > Actinomycetota > Coriobacteriia > Coriobacteriales > Eggerthellaceae > UMGS1519. The sequence goes on from JAUNEQ010000158.1 coordinate 2,328, forward strand.
GCGATCCCTGTGCGGGCACGGGAGGGGCCTTAACCGTCTTCGCGGACCGCGTGGCCGAGATCAACCCGAAGGCCACCGTCGTCACCTACGCGCAGGAGATCAACGACCAGTCCTACGCCATCTGCAAGTCCGACACCATCCTCAAGGGCGGCAACGTCGTCAACGTCCACCGCGGCGACACGCTCGCCGACGACCAGATGCCCGGCGAGACCTTCGGCTACCAGATTTCGAACCCGCCCTACGGCGTGGAGTGGAAGAAGTCCAAGGCCGCCGTGGTCAAGGAGCACGACACGCTCGGATTCGGAGGGCGCTTCGGCGCGGGCCTTCCGCGCATTTCCGACGGCCAGCTGCTGTTCGTGCAGCACATGGTGTCCAAGATGCGCGCCCCGGAGGAGGGCGGCGGGCGCATCGCCGTGTTCCTGAACGGCAGCCCGCTCTTCACGGGCGCGGCCGGCTCCGGCGAGAGCGAGATACGCCGCTACCTGCTCGAGCACGACCTGGTGGAGGCGATCGTGGCCATGCCGAACGACTTCTTCTTCAACACCGGCATCGCCACCTACATCTGGGTGCTCGACAACACCAAGGAGCCGAGACGCAAGGGTAAGGTGCAGCTCATCAACGCCAACGGCATCTACACCAAGATGCGCAAGTCCCTGGGGAGCAAGCGCAACGAGTTCACCGACGACCAGATCGCCGAGATAGTGGCGCTCTACGACGCCTTCGAGGACGCCGACCCGAAGCTCTCCAAGGTGTTCGAGAATGACGAGTTCGGCTACGTGACGGTGGACGTGCGCCGCCCGCAGCGCGACGAGAAGGGTGACATCGTCCGCGACAAGAAGGGCCGCCCGGTGGCGGACAAGGAGCTCAACGACACCGAGAACATCCCGCTCACCGAGAGCGTGGAGGACTACATGGCCCGCGAGGTGCTGCCCTACGCGCCCGACGCCTGGATCGAGCCGCGCAAGCAGAAGAAGGGCCAGCTGCTCGAGCTGCGCGACGGTGGCACGGTGGGCTACGAGATTCCCTTCACGCGCCACTTCTACGAGTACACGCCGCTGCGCCCCAGCTCCGAAATCCTCGCCGAGATTCGCGAGCTCGAGGCAAGCATCGCCGAGAAGCTGCAGAAGGCGGGGCTCTAGCCATGAAACGGTACGAGGCCTATAAGGATTCTGGCACATCTGAGTTTGGTGTTGTTCCAGCAACATGGAACATTATGTCGTGCAACCATGTGTGTGGCTCTATCTTCATGGGCAAAACTCCCATTTATGCGAACGAACCTAATGCTCACATAATAATTGGACAGCGGAACAATCAAAACGGGGGTATTGAGTGGAAAAATCTAAAGTTCGCGAACGAGGACTTCTATGGCTCAAGACCACAAAACGAGTTCTTGCGAAAGAATGACATTTTGATTAACTCGCTCGGAACGGGGAGCGTCGGTAGGATTGGACTTTGTGGTGATTTACGCGGGAACAGAGTGTTGACGGATGGTCATATTATCGTGTTGCGAACGAATAGGCTTGCCGATGCACGCTACTTGTTTTACCAGTTGTCGTGTCAATCGGATTTATTGGCAGATGAGGCGGTTGGCTCTACTAATCAGGCTTTCTTGAAAGTGAGCGACATTGGCAAAAGGGCATGCCTTCAGCCAAGTCTGCCAGAGCAGAAAGTCATCGCCGACTACCTCGACGCCAAGACCGCCGAGATCGACGCGCTCGTCGCGGACTGCGAGCGGGAGGTTGGCCTGCTGCAGGAGTACCGCAAGGCGGTCATATCCGAGGCCGTCACCAAGGGCCTCGACCCCGACGTGCCCATGAAGGACTCCGGCATAGAATGGATTGGCGAAATTCCGAAACATTGGAATTGTGAAAACCTCGGTGGACACTCGTGGATGCTAACGCCGATGCGGGACAAGCCCGAGGATCTTACTGGGCCAATACCGTGGGTACGCATCGAAGACTATGACGGAAAATATATTTCCGCATCAAAAGAGGAGCTAGGT
>JAUNEQ010000159.1 GCA_030525445.1 Coriobacteriia bacterium
CCCGGGGCGGGCATTCATTCTGCTACCCTAGATGCAAACTCCTGACCTGCGTATTCACCCGAGGGGAGCGATTTTGGACGCGTCGCCGAAAAACGAGATATTCACGCGCGACTTCGTGGTGCTCGCCACCGTGAACCTTGCGCTGTTCTTCGGCTTCCAGATGATCACCGTGGGCATGCCCGTGTACGTCGACCAACTGGGGGCGGACGCGTTCACCGTGGGCATCATCACGAGCATCTTCACCATCACGGCCACGCTCGTGCGCGTGTTCGCCGGCGCCATCCTCGATCGCTTCGGGCGCATCGGGACCCTCATCTCGGGCATCGCGATCATGGCGTGCATGGTCATCTCCTACGCCATCTTTCCCATCATCGGCGTCATCATCGGGCTCCGCGTCATCCACGGCCTGGGCTGGGGCCTGGGATCAACCGCCACATCCACCATCGCGGCCGACATCATCCCGAAAAAGCGCTTCGCGGAAGGCATGGGCTATTTCGCGATGACAAACGCGGTTGCCGGAGCGCTCGCACCGGCGCTCTCGATCTTCCTCGTGCAGGGGCCGGGCTCTCTCTACATGCTGGGCATCTCGGCGGCGTTCACGATACTCGCGCTCGTGCTTGCGCTTGCCGACGCCAAGCATCTGGGAAAACGGAGCGTGCCGAGCACGCCCGGCAACGCACCCGGCAAACCCGCTCCTAGGCCCAACGGACCTGGCGGCCAGCCTGCCCCCGCAAGCAAGCTCGACACGTTCTTCGAGCGCCGCGCCTTGCTGCCTGCAACGGCGATGCTCCTGGTGAACATCGCGTTCGGCAGCATCACCACGTTCATCGCGCTTCATGCCGTGGCTCAGGGCGTCCCGCAAATCACCTGGTATTTCGTCGTATACGCCATCACGACCGTCGCGTCGCGCCCCATCATCGGCAAGATTATCGACCGCCGCGGCTACCGGGGGCCAAGCGTCTTCGCCACGCTTTGCACGGCGGCAACGCTCGCGCTCATCGGCGCCTCCAATAGCTTGCCGATGTTCTGCCTTGCGGGCGCGCTCGGCGGCCTCGGCATCGGCAGCGCCATGGGCACCTTCCAGGCGATGGCCGTCGCCACCGTGCCACCGTGGCGCCGCGGCGTGGCCACCTCCACGTACTTCGTGTTCTTCGACCTGGGAATCGCCATCGGGTCGTTTGCAGCGGGCATCATCGCCGGCGCCGTCGGCTACGCCGCCATGTTCCAGATCATGGCCGTATTCCCGATTCTCGCCTGCCTGTTCTTCCTGGTCGCCGGCAAGGAACGCCTGGCGAACACGCGCCCCAACGCCGAAGCCGACTAGCATAGCGAGATAAGCCGGCCTTTCATTGCGCGTCGTCAAGCGCGGTGGCGGGCGCGTATGGTCACCGCCACAGCGACGGCGGCGAACATCGCAGCAGCAACCACGTACACGGGAAGCCAGGGCGATGCCGTGCCGGCGATGTCGAAGACACCATGCAAGCAGCTGGCCACGGTGAGGCTCGCGACGGCGAGCGCCCACGCCTGACGGGCGGCCACGGGTAGCCTGCCAATGCGGGCGCGCCACATGACCATCGCCGGCAGCACGCCCATCACCAGGGGAATCGCGAACATGAAGGTCATGAACGCGCTCGAAACCCCATGCGCGAACTGCGCGTAGATGAAGTTGAAGGCCACGCAACCCAGCGCTGCCAGGCCATAACGCCCAGCCACTCGCAACCAATTACCCGAAGTAGACAATGTCACTCACCTGCCTTTCGCCATCGCGGTTGCCGCTCGTGGGGTCGTTCAGCACTTCGCCCTGGAACCACATCGTGGTCGATCCACCGCCGTCGAGGTTGTAACCATAAGTCGCGCCGTTGTCCACCAGCACCTGGGCTAGCTGGTTCAGCGTGAGCCCGGCATTGTCATCCGTGCGCCCGCCCGACACGACCACGATGTAGTGCAGCGGGTCGATCATGCCGATGGCCGTGCGCGGATTGCTGCCCATGGACTGCGAGACTTCGGAATCGGCCGTCACGGTAAGCGCACCGTCTTTCACGAGCGTCGGCCCGAAGGAGAACACCTGCCATGCGCCGGATTCCACCAACTGCTGCGCGGTCACCTCGTCCTGGCTCACCGACGCCATCGAACCGTCACCGTACACCACGAGCGCATCGGTGCCGGCTGCAGCGGTGTCACGGTAGAGCACGCCGTTGCGCACCACGTAGCCCTCGTCGCGGAACCCGTAATAGTCGCCGTTGATGGCCAGCACGGCCCCCGCCTCATCCGCCATATTCGACGTCGTGTCCTTCAAGTTGCGCCCGTAGGCATTCTGGGCGAGCGCGGTTTTCAGGTATTCCGCGCTGGAAACCGTCACGTCCGCAACGTAAATATCGGTATCGTACGCGCGCACCTGGGACACCGTGATGGTCATGTTGTCATCGGAATACGTGCCCACGCTCGTGCCCGACGTGGCAACCGATCCCGCGCCTTCGTCGAGCGTTCCATCGTTCGTGCTCGCATTCGTCTTCCCCGAGCCGCCCGAATGGCCGGCTCCATTGCCGGAGCCGGGCTTGCCGCCGCCCGAACCGTGCTTGCCGTGGCGGTGGGTATTCCCCAAGGAATCGTCGTTGGATTCAGCCGACTCCGTCGTCCCATCACCATTGGATGCGCCGGATGACGTCTCGGTTTCATCTTCGGAAGATGACGAGCTGGCACCGGCGACGTCGGCTGCATCATCGCCTGCATCGTCGCCTCCGGCATCGGAAGCCGTTGCGTTCTGCGCCTCGACGATGCTCGACAGGTCCGCTTGCTGCACTGACTGTTCCACGCGGGCGATGGCGAAGGCATCCAGCAGCACGAATGCGGTGAAGGCCGCGAGCAGGCAAGAGCAGGCGACCACCCCGATTCGCGACCCGGAGCGACGGCGCCGCGCCGCGCTATGCTGCGCGTGCATTCCGGACATGCGCGCCTCCTTTCAGCACCAGCGGTTTGACGGCGCGGGCGTTCGCCTTGAACACCCAGTTCTTCTGAACGAAATGGCTCACGAAGAACAGCGACCCGTCCACCAGGACCTTCACCGCCACCAGCGGCACCGGCAAGAACGAGAAGACCGTGACCAACCCCATGCTCGCGAGCATCTGGGCCACGAACAGCACGCCGTAGCGAACCGCTTGCGCGTGCGCGTCGCCCCGCATGCTGCCAGACGCCGCAAAGCTCCAGCTGCGGTTGAGCTCGAAATTGAGCATGCCCGAAAGCATGCGCGCCACGATGGTGGCAACCGCCACCACGACCGCGGTGTCCAAGCTCACGATTGCCGTGAGCAGCGCGAACATCGCCAAATCCACCAACGAGCACGCAAGCGAGCTGCCCGCGAAGCGCACGAAGGTGCGGTAGATGAGGAGGGAATCGCGCACGGTGCGGAAATGCGAGGTCGTGTTACCTTTCCGGTACACGGTGCGTATGGGCAGCGCCTGGATATCATGCCCGCCCTTTGCCGCCGCGGTGAGGAAGTTCATCTCATAGTCGTAACGCGCGCCTTTCGTGGAAAGGGCCAAGCGAAACAACGGCCGCGGAATCACCCGCAACCCCGTTTGCGTGTCGGCGCACGCCACGCCCGTATCCATGCGGAAATACAACGCGCTGAATCCATTGCCGATGCGGCTGCGCATCGGAACGCCGCGTTTCGAAAAATCGCGCGTCCCCAGCACGAGTGCCTGGGGGTGTTCTTCCGCATGGCGGCACACGCGCACGACGTCATCGGGGACATGCTGGCCATCGGCATCGACGCTCACCAGGTGCCGGGCATCGGGGTACGCGAAACGCATCTGGGCAAGCGCGGTCTTCAGCGCGCTGCCCTTGCCCAGATTCTGGGCATGGCGCACCACGCGCACGCCGCGCCGTTCCAACGACTGAAACACCGGCTGGGCCTCGGCCCCGCTGCCGTCATCGACCACGATGAACCGCGCGAAACCCCGCTCATGCAGGGCATCGACGAGTTCCACCAATTGCGCATCAGGATTCAAGGCGGGAATAGCCACCACTGCATCCATGATTTGGCCTCGCTTTCTGCTCGGCCCTCCCCCAAGATGGGCTCAGTATGCGCGACCATCCTGAAAACCGCCTGAAATGCCGGCACTCTGCTCAACCTCCGTTGAAATGCGTGCCGGGGGACTGGTGTCCGCCATCGGTGTCATCCCGAGCGGAGCGCCGAAGGCCTCCCCCTTTGTCATCTCGAGCGGAGCGCGAAGCGCGGAGTCGAGAGACCTCCCTCGGCGCTCGCCGCAGGCGGGGCTGCGACCACTCCGCACCGGCGGGAGGTCCCTCGGCTCCGCG
>JAUNEQ010000160.1 GCA_030525445.1 Coriobacteriia bacterium
TGATGATGTTCGCCGTGGCGTTCTGGATGATCTGCGCGTTGTTCTCGCCCACGAGCTCGCCGCGCATGAGGTAGGTCTCTTCGTCGAGCACGTGGATCTTCAGGGCATCCTGACGGTCTTTCCCCAGGTAAGCGAGGATATCGCAGATGCGCACCACACAGCCCTCCAGCGTGCTGGGGCGCAGGTCTTGGCTCGCACCGGGCACCGTGTAGCAGTGTTCCATCATGGCATCGAGCTGCGCGAACGTGTCACACGGCGCCGGCTCGTAGCGCTCGAACGCCTTCTCGCCGCAATGGCATAGGATGCCGTTGTAGGTTTGCAGCGACAGGTTGCAGGTGGCGACGTCGCGCAGCAGGCGCACACCATGCACGTTGTGGTTGAAGCAGCGGCCCGTGTGTGCGAAATAGAGGTCGTTCAGCATGCGCTCGCCGCCATGGCCGAACGGGGTGTGGCCCATGTCGTGCGCAAGCGCGATGGCCTCGGTGAGCGCGATGTTCAGCCGCAGGGCCTGCGCGACCTTGCGCGAGATGCGGCTCACGAGCTGCAGGTGGAACGCACGGCGCGTGAGGTCATCGTTCTGGTAGAACGGGAACACCTGCGTCTTGTCCATGCAGCGGTTGTAGAAGGCGTTGTTCAGCACGCGGTCGACATCGCGCACGAACGCGGGACGCACGAGGTCGACATCCGCAAGCTCGTCGGGGGTGACCGCGTGGCGACGGCCGCCATCATGCTCGTAGACGGCGTCGGCGTGGCGCGCGGCATACGGCGAGAGCAGGGCTTCCTCAGCCTTCAGCCCTTCGGCGAGATATGCACGCTCATCAGGGGTAAAAGCAAAGAATTGGTCCCGCGTCGCCGCATCTGTCATAGGGTTCTCCTGCTTTCGATCGCGCGGCCCAGGGTGACTTCGTCGGCGAATTCCAAGTCGCCGCCCACCGGCAGGCCGCTCGCGAGTCGCGTCACCTTCACGCCCATCGGCTTCATCAGGCGCGCGAGGTAGCTCGCGGTGGTTTCGCCTTCCACGTTGGGGTTGGTGGCCAGCATGACCTCGCGCACCGAGCCATCCGCCAAACGCGCCATGAGCTCGGCGATGCGCAGGTCATCGGGGCCGATGCCCTCCATGGGGCTCAGCGCGCCGCCCAGCACGTGGTACACGCCCTCGTACACGGCAGTGCGCTCGATGGGCGGAATATCGTGCGGCGCCGACACGACGCAGATGGTGGTCGCATCGCGCGACGGGCTCGCGCATATCTCGCAGAGGTCGTCCTGCGCGTAGTTGAAGCAGCGCTCGCAGAAGTGCACCGAGTTCTTCACCTGCACGATGGCATCGGCAAGGCGAAGCGCCTCGTCGCGTTCGGCGTTGAGCAGCCAATAGGCGATGCGCTGGGCGCTCTTGGGGCCGATGCCCGGCAGTCGTCCCAGCTCATCGAGCAGTATTTGTATGGATGGCGCTGCGTACATGACTCACCTCGCAAACCTATCGCGGGGACTGCCCGTGATAGATTGCGCTTTTAGCGCAGGGGCAGGTTCATGCCGCCGGTCGCGGCGTCGATGTGCGCCTGGGCGGTCATGTTCATCTCGCGCATGGCGTCGTTCACGGCAGCCACGACGAGGTCCTGCAGCATCTCGACGTCATCGGGAACCACCACGATAGGGGAAATCTCGATGCTCACGAGGCTCATGTCGCCCTTCACGACGGCCTTCACCATGCCGCCACCAGCGCTGCCTTCGCAGGTCATGGCCTGGACTTCCTCCTGGGCCTTGTTCAGCTGCATCTGCATGCGCTGAGCCTGCTTCATCATTTTCTTCATGTCCACGGTTGGGCTCCTTGTTAGTCTTCTTGCACTTCTTCGAAGGTTACCGAATCGCCGAAGCCGGATGCCAGAATGTCGGCGATGTCCCCTGAATCTTCAGGAATGGCCGCTTCGGGCTCCGCCGGTTGCGGGGCCGGCTGCGGCGCGGGCGCAGGCGCCGGCTGCATGGGGCGCTCCTGGAACTGGCGCGCGTGCATCGTCTGCTCTTCCGCCTGCTGCGACTGCTGCACCTGCTGCGCGCGGATAGCCGCTGGCGCGGTGGGCGGAATGAACGGGTTAGGCTCCTGATCCGTGGCAGATCCCGCATTCCGAACAGGGGGTTTGCTCGCACCACGCGGGGGAACCGGGGTCGGCGGCTCGAAAGGGGGGCGATCATCCTCGTACATGTCCACCGGCACCTCGTCGTAGAGGTCCACGGGAACTTCGTCGAAGTCCGAAGGGGCCGGGGCGGGCGCCGGCGGGGGCGCTACCGGACGCGGCGCGGGCTGCGGAGCCGGAGCAGGTGCCGGTTGGGGCGCCGCCGGGGCGCCGGGGCCGCCCTCCTTTACGAACTGCACGGTAATGGCCTGGCCAAACGCCTGCGCAACCGCCTTCTGCAGCTCGTCGTACACCTCGGGCTTGCTCGCGGCGCTGTAAGCGAACGTGTTCACCGCGGGGAACGTGACGACGATGGCATCGCCCGATGCGGCCGGGACCACGTTCGTGTTCATGAAGAGCACGCCGTAGGCGGTCTTCACCGATTTCAGCTGGTCGATGGCGGCTTTCCAAGCCCGCTGCAACGCGGCCGGGTTCCCCAGGACACGCGCAAGGTCGCCAGCGGCGGCCGGCGCCGCGGGGGCAGGGGCGGCCGGCGGTGCGGGCGCGGGAGCAACCGGCGCGGGGGCCGGAGCGGGCTCGCGGCGCATCGGTTCCGCGGGACGCGGTTGCGGGGCGGGAGCCACTACAACCGGCTGTTGCGGTGCAGGCGCGGGTCGCGCGGGTTGTTGCGGTACCGGAGCAGCAGGCTGCGGGGCGGGCGCCGGCACCGGAGCCGGTGCCGGCGTCGTCACTTCGTTTCCGCTGTTCACAGGCGCAGGCGCCGCCACGGGGCGACGCTCCAGGGCCTCAATGCGTTCCGCGAGCGATTCCAGCGTGAGGTCAGAACCAGGATGCACCATGCGCGTGAGCGCGATTTCGAACGCCAGGCGCGGGTTGCGCGAACCGCGCAGCTCGCTCATCAGGTCGCCGATGATCATGAGCAGCCGGGAAAGGCGATCGGCACCGAAGAGCTTCAGCTCCTCGACCAGTTCCGCGCGATCGGTGTCGCTGAGTTCGACGGGCGCATCGTCACCGGCAACCGCCATCACGTACAGCGTGCGGATGCGGCTCGCCAGGTCTTCCACGAACTGCGCCAGGTCGGCGCCGGTTTCCACGTACTGAGCCGTCCAGGTGAAACACGCGGCGGCATCGCGGCGGCCAATCGCGCGCACGATTTCCGCCATGTCGCTGGAAGCGAGCGAACCCAGCAGGTCTTCGGCACCCGACATCGTCACGTGCCCGTCGCAGAACACCATGAGCTGTTCGAGCGTGGTGAGCGCATTGCGCATGCCGCCGTCGCTGCGGTCGGCGATGAGCGCGAGGGCCTCGGGTTCGAACTCCACGCCTTCAGAAACGCAGATGGCACCCAAGCGCGCGACGATTTCGTCGGACGAAATGCGGTGGAAGTCGAACCGCTGGCAGCGCGAATGGATGGTCGCGGGAACCTTCTGCGGGTCGGTGGTGCACAGGATGAACACCACATGGTCGGGCGGTTCCTCGAGCGTCTTCAGCAACGCGTTGAACGCGGCGGTCGAGAGCATGTGGACTTCGTCGATGATGTAGACCTTCGCGCGCCCGATCGTAGGAGCGAAGTTCACGCGGCCGATGATCTCCTCGCGCACGTTCTCGACGCCCGTGCGGCTTGCGGCGTCCAGCTCGTAGACGTCCGGATGCGTTCCCTCGGCGATGAGCTGGCAGGCCTCGCACGTGCCATCCGGGTCGGGCGTGGTGCCCTTCTCGCACATGAGCGCCTTCGCCATCAGGCGCGCCGTCGTGGTTTTGCCCGTGCCGCGCGGGCCGGTGAACAGGTAGGCGTGCGACACCTTGTTCTGCGCGAGCGCGTTGCGCAGCGTGCGCTCGATGGCATCCTGCCCCACCACATCGGCGAAGGTCTGCGGGCGGTATTTCCGGTACAACGATTCGGTCATGAAGGCCTCCGTTAGAAACTAGCGTACTGTGCTAGTGTACCGCGATTGGCCGCACTCTTGCCCGAACCCATAAAGGGCCGTCAATGAACGCACATTGACGGCCCCGGCTCGACTGGATACTGGCCAAACGCCCTCCATCAACGCGCTTTCGGCCCGTCAGCGCCAGAAGTCGGGCGCGAGAAGGCCCAAATCGACCCAAAAACAAGGTTTTTGATCAATAAGGGAGCGGCGTCTCCCGATTCTTGCGATTAGGTTGCTGCATATGACCAG
>JAUNEQ010000033.1 GCA_030525445.1 Coriobacteriia bacterium
TGCCGTTCATCATCACGCCGTATTACTGCATCATCGGCGGTTGGGTTGCCAAGTACTGCTTCTCGTACATCTCCACCGCGTCGTCGAGCCTGGCCGACGGCGGCAATTACTTCGTGAACTTCATCACGAGCCCTGACGTGAGCTATCTGTGGATGCTCGTGTTCATGGCCTTCTGCTTCATCATCGTGTCGCTGGGCGTTAAGGGCGGCATCGAGAAGGCCAACCTCATCATGATGCCGTTGCTCCTGGTGTTCGCCATCGGCATCGCGATTTTCGTGGGCACCCGTCCGGGCGCTGTCGAGGGCATCGTGTACTACCTGGCCCCGGATTTCAGCAAGCTCTCGCCCGAGCTCATCATCGCGGCCATGGGCCAGATGTTCTACAGCCTGTCGCTGGCCATGTGCATCATGATCACCTATGGCTCCTACCTGGAGAAAAAGGAAAACCTCCCGCAGTCCGTCGCGTGGATCGGCGGCGCCGACCTCGTCGTCTCCATGCTCGCCGGCCTCATGATCGTCCCGGCTGCCTTCCTGGCCCTGGGCTCCCCCGAAGCTGTCGCCGAGAACGCCGGCCCCTCGCTGATGTTCATCATCCTGCCTGGCGTGTTCGACCAGATGGGCGGCGTGGCCAGCATCATCGGCTTCGTGTTCTTCCTGCTCGTGCTGTTCGCGGCTCTCACCAGCGCCATCTCCCTCATCGAGGCGCTCGTGTCCATCGTGTCCGACTCCGCCAACTGGTCGCGTCGCAAGTCGCTCATCGCGGTCATGGTGTGGGTGGTCCTCGCCGGTATCTTCATCAACGCCGGCTACAACGGCCTGTCGTTCCTCGAGCCGCTCGGCGCTGGCTCGAGCCTGCTCGACCTGGCCGACTTCGTGTCGAACTCGGTGCTCATGCCCATTGTCGCGTTCCTCACGCTCATCTTCGTGGGCTGGATCATCAAGCCGCAGGTGCTCATCGACGAAATCAAGCAGTCGAGCCCGTTCAAGGCCGAAAAGCTGTGGGTGTTCATGATCAAGTTCGTGTGCCCGGTTCTCGTCGCGATCATCTTCATCGCCTACGTCGGCGCGCAATTCGGGGTGTTCAGCTTCTAGCGCTGCTCCACAACCGCCGTTTCGGAAGGGCTCCCGCACGGGGGCCTTTCCTTTGTGGGACAGAAGGGCCCGCAGCAAATGAAACACCCCTGGACGCCCTTGGAAGCTGACAAGTGTATTGTCCTTACAGGGCTGTCTCATTTGCTGCGGGCCCTCCTGTCCCACCCGAAACAGGGGAGGGGTGCTAGAATGTCATGGTTCAATCACAATCCAAGGAGCTGGTATGTCCCTTTCCATCGGTATCGTCGGCCTGCCCAACGTGGGCAAGTCCACCCTGTTCACCGCGCTCACCAACAAGGGCGGGTTGGCGGCGAACTACCCGTTTGCCACCATCGAGCCCAACGTGGGCATCGTGCCCGTGCCTGACGCGCGCCTGAATCGCCTGGCCGAAATCGACAATCCTGCGAAGATCGTGCCCGCGACGGTGGAATTCGTGGACATCGCCGGCTTGGTCGCCGGCGCGAGCCAGGGCGAGGGCTTGGGCAACCAGTTCCTCGCGCACATTCGCGAGACCGATGCCATTTGCGAGGTCGTGCGCTACTTCAGCGACCCCGATGTCGTGCATGTGGATGGCCGCGTGAACCCGGAAAGCGACGTCGAGACCATCAAGACCGAGCTCATCCTGGCCGACCTGGGCACGCTTGAGAAGGCGATGGGCCGCTTGGAGAAGGACGCCCGCCGCGACAAGAGCCTCATGAAGAAGTGGGAAACCGCGAAGAAGGTGGAAGCGGGCCTGAACGAGGGCCATCGCGCCGCGCGCCTGGGGCTCGACGACGAGGAGAAGGAACTCATCCGCGACCTGCACCTGCTCACGATGAAGCCGATGCTCTACATCGCGAACGTGGACGAAGATCAGCTGACGGCCGATTTCGCGGACATCGACGGCACGCAGCCCGTGCCCATCTGCGCGAAGACCGAAGCCGAGCTCGCCGAGCTCGACCCCGAGGATGCCGCGATGTTCCTGGAGGAGCTGGGCCTGGAGGAAAGCGGCCTGGCGCGCCTGGTGCGCGAGGCGTATCACCTGCTGGGGCTGCAGAGCTTCTTCACGAGCGGCGAGACCGAAAGCCGCGCCTGGACCGTGCCCATCGGCGCGAAGGCGCCGCAGGCGGCAGGCGTCATCCATTCCGATTTCGAGCGTGGCTTCATCAAGGCGGTCACCGCGAGCTTCGAGGACTACAGCGAGCTCGGCGGCGAAGCCGGTTGCCGCGCTGCCGGCAAGCTGCGCCAGGAAGGCAAGGACTACGTCGTCCAAGACGGCGACGTCATGCACTTCATGTTCAACGTCTAGAGTTCTGTTTCCTCTGCGGTCGGATCTGGCGGCACGGGGCCCGCGCCGGCCTCCGGTCCGTCGCGCCCCCTGCACTCGCCAGATTCACCCTCGCTGTCGTTCCGGCCAACCTGGGACGATTGAGACAATTTCCCCTGAGGTCTTTGTCTCACCTGAGACAAAGACCTCAGGGGGAATTGTCTCACGGGCGACCTGGTATCGCTTTGCTCGCTGGTATGCTTGGCATATCTGGTGTAATGCGGGATCCGAAGGGAGGATGCGTGGAGCGGCATGTGACTGAGCGGGATGTGCGACGCATCGCCGAATACGTGCGCATTGCGCTTGCGGAAGACGAGATTCCCCAGATGACCGCCGATTTGAACGCCATCATCGAGGGTCTGCGTCCCATCACGGAATACGACCTGGACGGCGTGGAGCCCACGTTCCATCCCATTGGCGACCTGTCGAACGTCATGCGCGCGGATGCGGAGCGCCCGAGTTTCACGCAGGCGGAGGCGCTTGCCAACGCGCCGAAGCAGCAGGATGGCAGCTTCCTCATTCCCCGCATCTTGGGCGGTGACGACGCGTGATGCCGTTCGCCGCCATGGGCATCGCCGCCATTCAGGCGGGGTTGCGCGCCGGGGAGTTTTCCGCCCGCGAGGTTGCGGATGCCGCGCTCGCACGCGTGCGGGAAACCGACGGCGCCGTGCATGCGTTCCTGGAGGTCACGGGATCGCTTGCCCATGAGGCGGCGGACCGCGTCGATGCGGCGATTGCGGCGGGATCCTTCGACGAGCTCGGCTCGCTCGCGGGAATCCCCATCGGGTTCAAGGACAACATGAACCTGGCGGGCACGCACACCACGTGCGCGAGCCGCATGCTGGAAAGCTACGTGTCGCCCTACACGGCCACCTGTGTGCGGAAGACGCTCGATGCCGGCGCGATTCCCATCGGGAAGACGAACATGGACGAGTTCGCGTTTGGAAGCTCCACCGAGTCGAGCGCGTTCGGCGTGACGCGCAACCCGTGGGACCTCGACCGCGTTCCCGGCGGGAGTTCGGGCGGAAGCGCGGCGGCGGTTGCGGCGGGCATGGTGCCGGTGGCGCTGGGGTCCGATACGGGCGGGTCGATCCGCCAGCCGGCGTGTTTCTGCGGCGTCGTGGGCGTGAAACCGACGTATGGCCTGGTCAGTCGCTATGGCATCGTGGCATTCGGAAGTTCGCTCGATCAGGTGGGGCCCATCACGCGCACCGTGCGCGATGCGGCGATGGCGCTGAACGTGCTCACCGGGCGCGACGAGCGCGACTGCACGAGCCAGGAATGCACGGTGGACTTTACGGCGAACCTGAATGCGGGCGTCGCGGGCATGCGCATCGGCATCGTCCCCGCCTTCCTTCAGGCGCGCGGGCTGGCGCCCGAGGTGAAGGCGAAAGTGGAGGAAACGGCCGCGCAGCTGCAGGCGCTGGGCGCGCATGTGGTGGAAGTCGCGCTTCCGAACGCCCAGAAGGCCATGAGCGCGTATTACGTGTTGGGACCCTGCGAGGCCTTCAGCAACCTGACCCGCTTCGATGGGGTGCGCTACGGGTATTGCGACCCCGGCCATGAAGACCTGGGCAGCCAGTATGAAGCGAGCCGCGCCGTCGGGTTCGGCCCCGAGGCACGGCGCCGCATCATGCTGGGCAGCTACCTGCTTTCCAGCGGCGTCTACGACCGGTATTACTACCCGGCTCAGCAGGTGCGCACGCTCGTCACGCGCGATTATGCTCGCGCGTTCCAGCAGTGCGATTGCATCCTCGCGCCTGTGGTTCCCACGGCCGCCTGGCGTTTTGGCGAGAAGTCCGACCCAACGAGCATGTACCTGGCCGACATGTTCACGGTGTCCATCAACCTTGCGGGCAACGGCGGCATGAGCGTGCCCGTGGGCTTCGGTGCCGATTCCGGCCTGCCCGTGGGCGTGCAGCTCATCGTGCCCGCCTTCCGTGACGAGAACATGCTGCGTGTGGCGGCGGCTATCGAGTCGGCAATAGGCCAAAGGGGGCTGTCCCCATTGGTTGAATCAAAGGGGGCAGTCTCCTTCGGTCTACGGGGTGATGCGCGATGAGGCCGCTGGAAGACGTGCTGCGCGAATGGGAGGCGGTCATCGGGCTCGAGGTGCACTGCGCGCTCACCACGCTGGCAACGAAGATGTTTTGCGGGTGCAAGCTCGAATTCGGCGCGCCGCCGAACACGCACACCTGCCCCGTGTGCTTGGGGCTGCCGGGCGCGCTGCCGGTGCCCAACCAGGCCGCCATCGAGAGCATCGTGCTCGCGGGCCTGGCCACGAACTGCGACATCATGAAGCGCTCGATGTTCTACCGCAAGGGCTACCTGTATCCCGACATGGCGAAGGGTTTCCAGATCACACAAGGGCCGGTGGCGTTTTGCATGAATGGCCACCTCGACCTGGCGATGGAGGGCCCGGGTGCGGGCGAGCGCGTCGACCTGCCACAGGCGCGTGAGCGGGGCGCATACGCCACGCGCATCGGCGTCGCGCGCATACACCTGGAGGAAGACGCCGGGAAGATGATCCACGTGGGCGGCGGGGAAGGCCGCATCGCGGGCGCGACGCATTCACTCGTGGACTTCAACCGCGCGGGAACGCCGCTTATCGAGCTCGTCACGCGCCCCGACCTGCGCACGCCCGAGGAGGCACGTCGCTTCATGCAGAAGCTGCGGCAGATTTTCCTCGCACTGGGCATTTCGAGTTGTTCGATGGAAGAGGGGAGCCTGCGCGCCGACGGCAACGTGAGCCTGCGCCGCCGCGGCAGCGATGGCTTCGGCGTGAAGACCGAGCTCAAGAACATCAACAGCTTCAAGCACCTGCACGATGGCTTGGCCTATGAGATTTGCCGCCAGGCGGAAGTACTGGAAGCGGGCGGGGCCATTCGCCAGGAGACGCGCCATTGGGATCCGCACGCCAAGCGTACCGTCGTGATGCGCGTGAAGGAAACGGCGGACGACTACCGCATGTTCCCCGACCCCGACCTGGCGCCGTACGACCTTACCGATGAGTTCATCGAGCGCTTGCGCGCGAAGCTTCCCGAACTGCCCGACCAGAAGGTGGAACGGCTGCAGGCGGCGTTTGGGCTGGCTGCGTACGATGCTCGCCAGCTGGCGGAAGACGCTGCGACGCTGGCGTTTTTCGAGGATGGCATGGCGATCGCCGGCGGTGATGCGCGCGCTGTGGCCAAGCCGCTTGCGAACCTGCTGCTGAACGATGTGGCGGCTGCGGCTGCGGGCGATGGTTCGTTTGACCTGGCGGCCGGCCCGCTTACCCCCGACCGCGCGGTGGAACTCGTGACGCTCATGGCCGAAGGGGCCGTTTCCTCGCGTCAGGGCAAGGAGGTGCTCGCGGCGGTGCTTGCCGAAGGCAAGGACCCGCGCGCCATCGTGGAGGAACGCGGCATGAAGCAGGTGAGCGACGCCGCTGCGATCGAGGTCGTGGTGGACGCAGTGCTTGCCGCGAATCCCGACCAGGTGGCGAAATACCGCGCCGGCAAGACCGGGCTCATCGGCTATTTCGTCGGCCAATGCATGAAGGCTACGAACGGCCAGGGCAACCCGCAGGTGATCAACCAGATCCTGGCCGAGAAGCTGGGGGCGACCGAGTAAGGCGAGCGCCCCGTTGTCACCCCGGACGGAGCCATGAAGCGCCCCCCCCTTGTCACCCCGGGCGGAACCATGAAGCGCCCCCCCATTGTCATCCCGAGCGGAGCGCCGAAGGCGCGTAGTCGAGGGACCTCCTCCGGGTCGCGATTGGGGCCAACTAGCGCTTGCATGAGATCCCTCGACTCGCTTCGCTCGCTCGGGATGACGGGGACGCTCGCTCGGGATGACGAGGGGGTGGGACCCGCCATCCCCGGGCGCCCCGCCCGACCAATCCTGGGGAAGCGGCGGTTTTTCTGCGTATTCACGCATTCCCCTGTCATAATGGGCGGCATGCAAACGACAGGGGAAAACACGAAGGCCCGCATCGGGTACGGCATCTTGGCGATCATGGTGCTGGGCACCATCCTGGGCGGCTTGCTGCAGAATGCGGTGAGCACGGTGCTGCCCGCCATCATGGCCGAGACCGGCGTGACGGTGGGCGTGGCGCAGTGGCTCGTCACGATGTTCCAGCTGTGCCTGGGTATCGTCATTCCGCTCGTGGCGTTCCTCGTGCGCCGCTTCGACGTGAAGTCCCTGTTCGTGGTCTCGACGGCGCTGTTCGCCGCCGGCACGTTCCTCGTGGCGGCGGGCGACAGCTTCACGCTGCTCTTCGTCGGCCGTTTCCTCCAGGGCATCGCCGCCGGCGTGAGCTTCCCGCTCATCCAGGTGGTCGTGTTCCAGAATTACCCGCGCAACCGATGGGGCACCATCATGGGCATCATCGGGCTCGCGTTTGGGTTCGCGCCCAACATCGGCCCCACCATCGCGGGCATCTGCGCGGACATCTGGGGGTGGCGCAGCATGTTCTGGGCGGTGGCCGTGCTCTCCGCCGTCACAGCGGTGCTGATGGCGGTGTTCCTGCCGCGCGGCCTGGCGAACGGCGAGGCGCGCAAGCTCGATTGGCCGTCGGTGGTGCTGTCCACGCTCGGTTTTGGCGGCGTGCTCCTGAGCTTCACGAACGCCACCGATGCCGGCCCGCTCAGCGCGGCCTGCCTCATCCCGCTTGCCGTGGGGACGCTGTGCATGGTGGTGTTCCTGGCGCGGCAACGGCGCATCGACAACCCGCTGTGGGACCTCGATGCGTTCCGCGATCGCGATTTCACCGTGGGCACCATCATGGTGTGCCTGTTGTTTTCCGCGTTCATCGGCGTCACGCTCGTGATTCCCATGGGCATGCAGGCGGTGCAGGGCTTCAGCACGCTGGAAGCCGGCATGGCGCTGCTGCCGGGAACCATCGCGGCGCTCATCATGAATCCGCTTTCGGGCATCTTGATGGACCGCATCGGCGTGCGCCCGGTCATCTGCTTCGGAAGCGTGCTGCTGGTTGCCGGCACGATCCCCATGATGCAGCTGGGCGAGATGACCGACCTCTGGCTCATCATGGCGCTGCAGGGCGTGCGCACCTTCGGCATCAGCTCGCTCATCCAGCCCATCAGCACGTGGAGCGTGCGTTCGCTGCACGGCCGGCTCATTCCCGACGGCACGTCCATCAGCAACACGTTGCGCCAGGTGGCAGCTGCGCTCGGCACGAGCGTCATGGTGCTGCTCATGTCCATCGGCGGCGCCGCGGGCAGCGTGAGCGCCTTCGGCGTGGACGTGGCGATTGCCTTCAGCGCCGTGTGCTCGGTTGCGCTTCTGGTGCTTTCATTCGCCTTCGTGCGGAAATAGCGGGACAGTACCTCCGGGGTGGTGTCCCAGAAACCCTCCGGGGCCCGGGCGTCCCAAACGCCTCGGGTTCTGCCCCACTTATCGTGGGAGCAGCTGGGGGTAGTCGGCGGCGTGGTCGGCGTTGATGTCCACGAGGTTCATGCCCAGGAATTGGGTGGCGTGGAAGCCGCGCTGGTCGAACCAGGTGGGGTCGTAATACCGCACCTCGCCGTCCACATAGGCGGCGAGCCAGGCATGGTTTCCGCCGGTTCCCAGGAAGTCCTCGGCGGTGCCGGTGATGTACACGCAGGGGATGCCGTGGCGCAGCGCCAGGTACTGCACGGCCTTCGCGTAACCCGCGCACACCGATTCGCGGTTCGTGAACACGCTGTCGATGTACTGGTCGTTGTCGGTGTTGATGTAGTCGGTGTTGTCGGCCATCCACACGCAGATGTTCTCCATGGTCTCTTCCTGCGTGTCGGCGAGCAGCGGCAGGTCCAGCGCGAGCTGCTCGTATTCGTCGGCGAGCTTCTGGGTGGTTTCCTCGTCGAACTTGTAGTCGGGCTCTAGGAACGAGACCGACCCCGCCCACGACCAATACGAGACATGGGCGTCGTCGGGCAGGTTGAAGACCCCCGGATGGTCGTACAGCACGAACTGCCAGCAGGTTTGCAGCTCGCTTTCGGTGGTGCCCATGGGCAGCGAGATGCGGTCGTCATGCGCGAGGATGCCCTCTTCCAGCGCGTCATACACCGATTTCGCATGGGAATCGAGCGTCTCGCGGTAATAGTGCAGGGCGTCCGCGACGCTCAGCAGCTCGGTCGAGGGCTCTTCGGCGAGATAGCCCGCGTCGGCGCGGGTTTCCTGGTTGTAGATGGCCTCGATCTCTTCCTGCGAGGGAAGTGGCCATTCGAAATCGAAGGTGTCGGAAATCCAATCGCGCACCTGGTCGATCTGCGTGCCGCGGATGATGTCTTGGCTGGGAAGCAGCGTGGGCCACATCGTGAACACGAGCGCAACCGCGAGCAGCAGCGCGATGAAGGTGCCGCACCCGCAGCCGCAGCCATGGTGGCGTTCGGGCTGCTCCACGTAGGTGTCGCGGCCGTAGAAGAACTCGTCATAGTCCATGCGCGGGTCGCGCACGTAGGCTTCGGGCGGCTGCTGGTTCAGGGGGTATCCGTAGTTGTTACCCTGCGGGTAGCCGTACCCCTGGGGCTGGCCATACGCTTGGGGCTGGCCGTATGCCTGGGGCTGCCCATATCCTTGCGGCTGCCCTTGTGGAACCGGTTGCCCCTGAGGCCATGCAGCGGGCTGGCCGTATTGCGGCGCCGGTGGCTGTTGGTTGGCAGCGGGCGGCACGGGGCGCATCGGCGAGGTGTTGCCGATATGGGAATCCTGTTCGTAGGCGCTCCAGGTGCTGTTCGCGCTGTAATCGGGGCGTTCGTCCATGCAGGCCATTATCCAAAAAGGTTATGGAGAACGTGACAACCACGCATGTATTCGCGGTGGAAGCGGGCTAGTTGCTCAACCGGCGGCAGGATGGACCGCATCGCTGGAAACGGGGCCCGGTGGGCGGGTGGACGTCGATTCGTGGCGCAAAGTGCGCGCCTCGCGGGCGAGGACAGGCGTCCGGGCGGCGTGTTCGGCCCTCGGAGCCCAGACCTCAAGGCAAAACACCCCGATTCCAAGCCAAAACCAAGGTTTTTGATCAATCGATTTCGAGTACCGAGAAATACAATTATCTTTGATGAAGGATAAATAAGCTGTGACCTGCGGCTTTGCGCGGTCATTTTAGCCGCGACTATACCCCTGGAAAAATTCATTGATCAAAAACCTTGGTTTTGGCTTGGAACGAGGGTGTTTCGAGGTGAGGTCTGACCGAGTGGCCCGATTCTCGGGTCTCGGCTGGGGTGCGGAGCAAACAAAGCGGCGCTTTGCCGACCCATCGGTGAAGACCATGTGGAGGATGAAGATCCCTATGCTTTATCACTTTATTGTGCTAAAGTACCAGACACTGCCGTTGGGGATGGCATGTGCGCAAGTTGCGTGGGGGTCGCGCAACGTTGCGCCGCTGCATTCTATAATGGCATCTCGTGCATAAAGAAGAATACCGAAGGAAACGTCCTTGATGAATTTTGCAACACCAACTGGCTTCCGCGACATCCTGCCCGAGGAAGCCGCCCTGCGCGAAGACCTGGCGAATCGCTGCCAGGCGCTGTTTTCGGCACGCGGATACGTGCCTGTGGAGACGCCCACGCTCGAGCTGATGGACGTGATGGAGCGCGGCGGGCGCATCCCCGATTCGCCCTTCCGCCTGTTCGATTCCGCGGGCAGCCTGCTGGCCATGCGCCCTGACGTCACGCTGCAAGTGGCGCGCATGTGCGCCACCCGCCTGGCCAACCAGCCCGGCCCGTTCCGCTTCCGCTACCAGCAGCGCGTGTTCCGCCAGACCGAGCCCGAGACGAGCAACCGCGAGATGACCCAGGTGGGCATCGAGTGCATCGGCGAGGCCGGCGAGGAAGTGGACGCCGAGGTCATCGGCCTGCTCGTGAACGCCCTGCGCACCTGCGGCCTTGACGACTTCAAGATCTCGCTCGGCACGGTGGCCGTGCTCAACGACCTGCTGGAAGCCGCATCCGATGACGCCGCGTGGAAGCGCGCGGTGCGCCACGCCTACCACGAGACCAACTTCGTCGAGCTCCAGGAGCTCACCGAGCAGGGCAACGGCAAGCCGGTGTACCTGAACGCCATCCGCCAGCTGCCGTCGCTACGCGGCGGCCGCGAGGCGATCCAGAAGGTGCGCGAGCTCACCGAGCCGCTTGGCTGCGCGGACGGCATCGCCGCCCTGGCCCAGACCTACGAGGCGCTCGATGCGGCCGGCCTGGCCGATTGCGTGCTCGTGGACTTCTCGGTCATCAGCTCGTTCGACTATTACACGGGCATCATCTTCGAGGTGTATTCCCCGCGCCTGGGCACGCCGCTCGGCGGCGGCGGCCGCTACGACGAGGTGCTCTCCGCGTACGGCGAATCGCGTCCGGCTGCGGGTTTCGGTTTCTACCTGGACCTCGTGATGAAGGCGGTGGAAGGCGCCCAGCCGGCAGGGGGGCAGCGTCCGCTGCGCATCGCGGTGCCCAAGGGCTCGCTCAACGGCGACACCGTCGCATGCCTGGCGGCGGCTGGCCTCGACACCACGGGCCTCGACGATCCGGGCCGCCAGCTCATCATCAGCAACCCGGGCGTCGACTACATCATCGTGCGCGCTCAGGATGCGCCCGTGTTCGTGGCGCTCGGCGCGGCCGACTGCGGCATCTGCGGCAAGGATTCCCTGGTGGAAGCCAACCTCGACGTGGTGGAGCTCGTCGACCTGAAGTACGGCGCGTGCCGCTTCGTCGTGGCCGAGCCCGAAGGCGCAGGCCCCGCCGTGGAGGAGCGCTACCGCCGCACCGGCAGCATCCGCATCGCCACGAAATACCCGCGCATCACGCGCGCCTACTACGACAAGAAGGGCGTGCAGGTGGAGATCGTCCAGCTGCATGGCAACATCGAGCTCGGCCCGCTCATCGGGCTGTCCGAGCGCATCGTCGATATCACGGCCACCGGCACCACGCTGCGCGAGAACCACCTGGCCATCGTCGACGACGTGATGGCCGCCACCGCGCGGTTCTTCGCGAACACCTGCGCCTTCCGCACCGACCCGCGCATCACGAACCTGGCGCGCACCCTGGAAAGGAACATGAACGAGCAATGAGCATGAGACGAGTGCAGCTTGCCGCCGGCGAGCAGTTCGACAACAGCTACCTCAACCGCACGGGCGCCTTCAACGCCGAGGCCCTCGTGGCTGCCACGAAGATCGTGGAAGACGTGCGCAACCGCGGTGACGAGGCGCTGCGCGAGTACACCGAGCGCTTCGATGGCGTGCGCCTGGAGAGCTTCCGCGTGGGCGACGATGCCATCGAGGCGGCCGCCGCGCAGCTCGATGAGAACCTGCGCGCCGCGCTGCATCATGCCGCCGCGCAGATCCGCGACTTCCATGAGCGCCAGAAGAAGCAGAGCTGGTTCTCCACCCGCGCCGATGGCGCGCTCGTGGGCGCGAAGGTCACGCCGCTCGATTCCGTGGGCATCTACGTGCCCGGCGGCCGCGCGCTGTATCCTTCCACCGTGCTCATGAACGCCCTGCCGGCCCAGGTCGCGGGCGTGAAGCGCATCGTGTGCGTGACGCCGCCCACGAAGGACGGCACGCTCGACGCCGCCATCGTGGAGGCCTGCCGCATCGCGGGCGTCACCGAGATCTACTCCGTGGGCGGGGCGCAGGCCGTGGCCGCGCTCGCCTACGGCACGGAAAGCATCGCGCCGGTGGACAAGATTACCGGCCCGGGCAACGCGTTCGTGGCTGCCGCCAAGCGCGCGGTTTCCGGCGACGTGGGCATCGACATGGTGGCCGGCCCGTCCGAGGTGTGCGTCGTCGCCGACGCCACCGCCGACCCGAGCCACGTGGCCATCGACCTCATGGCGCAGGCGGAACACGATCCGCTGGCCTCGTGCTACCTCGTGTGTTTCGACGCCGCTTACGCGGATGCCGTGGAAGCCTGCATCGAGGAGCACATCGCGCAGTCCACGCGCGCCGACATCACGCGCACGTCGCTCGACAACCAGGGCCTCATCGTGGTCGTGCCCGACCGCGCGGCCGCCATCGACGCGGTGAACGTGATCGCGCCCGAGCACTTGGAGCTGCATGTTGACCATCCGATGGACCTGGTGGGCGCCATCCGCCACGCCGGCGCCATCTTCCTGGGCGACTGGACGCCCGAGGCGGTGGGCGACTACATCGCCGGCCCCAACCACACGCTGCCCACGGGCGGCACCGCGCGCTTCAGCAGCCCGCTGTCCACCGACGAGTTCGTGAAGCGCAGCAGCATCATCCAGTACACGCCCGAGGCGCTGCTTGCCGACGGCGAGTCCATCATGGCCATCGCCCAGCGCGAGGGCCTGTGGGCGCACCGCCGCAGCGTGCAGATCCGCTGGGAGACCATTGCCGGAAACAGGGGGGAGAAGGAGGACCGTTCGGATGGATAACGTGCGATTCAACCCGCGCTTCGCCGACGTCGCGCCGTACGACGCGAAGTACCTGCCGGCCGACTGCCTGCTTTCCGCAAACGAAAGCCCCTACAACCTGCCCGACGACATCCGCTACGAGATTCGCAAGCGGCTGAAGCGCCTGGATTACAACCGCTATCCCGACCCGCTCGCCAACGAGCTGCGCGACCTCATCGCCGAGGCCAACGGCCTCGAGCGCGAGAACGTGGTCGTGGGCAACGGCGGCGACGAGCTGCTGTTCAACACCGCGCTCGCGTTCGGCGGCCCGGGGCGCAAGTTCCTCAACTGTCCGCCCACGTTTTCCGTGTACGCGGCGAATGCCGAGCTCACGGGCACGGAAGTGGTGAACGTCCCGCGCCTGGCCAACTTCCGCATCGACGAGATGGGCGTGCTCACGCGCGTGGCGGAAGGCGACATCGACTTCATCATCGTCACGAGCCCGAACAATCCCACGGGCCAGCTCGTGAGCGACGATTTCATCCGCCATCTGCTGGAATCCACCGACGCGCTCGTGATGGTGGACGAAGCGTATGGCGAGTTCGCGCGCACCACGTGCCGTCCGCTGCTCGAGCGGCACAAGAACCTCGTGATCCTGCGCACGTTCTCGAAGGCCTTCTCGTGCGCGGGCGTGCGCCTGGGCTACCTGCTGGGCGACGCCGCGGTCATCAACGAGTACCTGAAGGTGCGCCAGCCCTATTCCGTGGATGCGGTGTCGCAGCTCATCGGGTGCACGGTATACCAGAACCGCCAGATGTTCAGCCCGAACATCCAGGGCATCATCGAAGAGCGCGACCGCCTGATGGAAGGCCTGAAGGAGATCGAGGGCGTGCAGGCGTTCCCGTCGGATGCGAACTTCATCCTGGTGCGCGTGGCCGGCGCCTCCGAGGTGTGGGAGAAGCTGTACGAGCGCGGCGTGCTCGTGCGCGATTTCTCTCACGCGCCGATGCTCGAGGACTGCCTGCGACTTTCCGTGGGCACGCCCAAAGAGAACAACGCGCTGCTGAAGGGCCTGCGCAAGGTGCTGAAGGAACGGAATCGCGCGCAGCAAGCGTGAAGGCTCGATGAGCAGCGGGGCGAGGCGCCGTTGCTCAACATCGCCTGTCGTGGCGACAGTCGCTTTGACGGGCGGGAAAGGAATGCGGAAATGGCGAATGGAAACCGCGTCGCGACCGTGACGCGCACGACCAAGGAAACCGACATCACCGTGACCATCGACCTCGACGGCACAGGTATTACCGACATCGACACCGGCGTGCCGTTCTTCGACCACATGCTGGATGCCTTCGGGCGCCACGGCCTGTTCGACCTCACGGTGCGCGCGAAGGGCGATATCGAAATCGATGCGCACCACACCGTGGAGGACACGGGCATCGTGTTGGGCCAGGCCATCGCGCAAGCGCTGGGCGACAAGCGCGGCATCGTGCGCTACGGCTCCATCGCGTTGCCCATGGACGAGACGCTCATCCTGGCGGCCATCGACATTTCGGGCCGCGGGCAGGCGCACCTCGCCATCGAGCCGCCCATCGAGCTGCTGGGCAACTTCAACACGACGCTTGCCGACGAGTTCTTCATCTCGCTCGCCGCGAACGCGGGGCTCACGCTGCATGTGTGCCAGCTGGCGGGGAAGAACTCGCACCACATCATCGAGGCGGCGAGCAAGGCCTGCGCCCGCGCGCTGAAGCAGGCGGTCGCGCTCGACCCGCGCATCGCCGGCCAGCTCCCGTCCACCAAGGGCAGCCTGTAAGAGGGAAAACCGTCCAAAGGGGACCGTTCCCATTGGTTGGGCCAAGGGAGGCTGTCCCCTTTGGCCTGCTGCGTTACCGTAAGGAGACCAATTGATTGCCGTCGTTGACTATCGCATGGGGAATCTGAAGTCCGTGGAACGCGGGCTGCGGGCCGTGGGCGCCGATGCGCGCATCACGAGCGACCCGCGCGAGATCGCCACGGCCGACGCCGTGGTATTACCGGGTGTGGGCGCCTTCGGCGATGCCATGGCGAGCATGAACAACCTGGGCGAGACCGACGCGATGCGTTCCGCCATCGCCGACGGCAAGCCGTTTTTGGGCATCTGCCTGGGGCAGCACCTGCTGTTTTCCGATGGCGTGGAAGGCGCGCCCGAAGGCGGCACGGTGAAGGGCATGGGCCTGGTGGAAGGTGTCGTCGGGCGTATTCCCAACCGCGATGCCGCCGGTAAGCTCTACAAGATTCCGCATGTGGGTTGGAATTCCGTCGAGGGGCTGAAGACCCCGCTGTTCGAGGGCATTCCGGAAGGCGAGCATTTCTACTTCACGCACAGCTTCATGGTGCCCGACACTTCGTACACCATCGCGACGACCGAGCATTCCGTGCGCATTCCCGCGGCCATCGCCGTGAGCGACCGCGTGTTCGGCGTGCAGTTCCATCCCGAAAAGTCATCCGACGCCGGCGCGAAGCTCCTTGCGAACTTCGTGCGGATCGTGGAGGCGATCAAGTAGCGCACCGCCAGACGCCCCCATTGTCATCCCGAGCGAAGCGGCGAAGCCGCGAAGCCGAGGGACCTCCCGCAAGGGAAACCACCAGCAAGAAAGGAAACCACCATGTACCTGCTTCCTGCCATTGACATCTTGGGCGGAAAGGCCGTGCGCCTGGCGAAGGGAGACTACAACCAGGTCACCGTCTACAACGACGACCCGGTTGCGCAGGCCGTCGCGTTTGAAGAGGCGGGCGCCGATTGGGTGCATGTGGTCGACCTGGACGGCGCGCGTTCCGGCGTGCCCGAGAACATCGCGATCATCGAGGCCATCGCGCGCAAGACGCTGCTGAAGATCGAGGTGGGCGGCGGCATCCGCTCGCTCGACACCGTGCAGCGCCTCGTGGATGCCGGTGTGTCGCGTGTGGTGATGGGCACCGTGCTCGTGAAGGACCCCGCGCTCGCCGAGGAGGCCATCAAGCGTTTCGGCGACGTGATGTGCGCGGGCATCGACGCGCGCGACGGCGAAGTGGCTGTGGACGGCTGGGAGAAGGGCGCGGGTATTTCCGCGTTTGACCTGGCCACGAAGATGGCGCTTCTGGGGTATCGCCACATGGTGTACACCGACATCGCCCGCGATGGCATGCAGACCGGCATCGACGCGCAGGCCTACGCGAAGATGGCGGAGGTGTTTGGCTCGCCCGTCACTGCTTCCGGCGGCGTCGCGAGCATGGACGACATCGAGCGCTTGGGCGCCGTGGCCACGAGCATCGA
>JAUNEQ010000161.1 GCA_030525445.1 Coriobacteriia bacterium
TGTCGCAGCGCGACGTGAAGCAGTGCGTGCAGTCGTTCATCTACGGCGTGAACACCCCCAGCCGCTGGGGCACGCAGGCTCCGTTCAGCAACATCACGCTCGACTGGACCGTCCCGAACGACCTGAAGAACCTGCCGGCCATCGTGGGCGGCAAGGAGCTCGACTTCACGTACGGCGACTGCCAGCACGAGATGGACATGGTGAACAAGGCCTTCATCGACATCATGATCGAGGGCGACGCGAACGGCCGCGGCTTCCAGTACCCCATCCCCACGTATTCCATCACGCGTGACTTCAACTGGGACGAGACCGAGAACAACAAGCTGCTGTTCGAGATGACCGCCAAGTATGGCACGCCCTACTTCAGCAACTACATCAACTCCGACATGGAGCCCTCCGACGTGCGCTCCATGTGCTGCCGCCTGCGCCTCGACCTGCGCGAGCTGCGCAAGAAGTCGGGCGGCTTCTTCGGCAGCGGCGAATCCACCGGCTCCATCGGCGTCGTCACCATCAACCTCCCGCGTATCGCCTACCTGGCCACCGACGAGGCTGACTTCTACGCGCGCCTCGACCGCCTCATGGACATCGCCGCACGCAGCCTGAAGACGAAGCGCACGGTCATCACCACGCTCCTCGAGCAGGGCCTGTATCCCTACACGAAGCGCTACCTGGGCTCCTTCGAGAACCACTTCTCCACCATCGGCCTCATCGGCATGAACGAGGTGGGCCTGAATGCGAAGTGGCTGCGCGCCGACCTCACCGACGAGCGCGTCCAGCGTTTCGCCCGCGACGTGCTCAACCACATGCGCGAGCGCCTCTCGGACTACCAGGAGAAGTACGGCGACCTGTACAACCTGGAGGCCACCCCGGCCGAATCCACGACGTACCGCTTCGCGAAGCATGACACCGAGCGTTACCCGGACATCATCACCGCGAACATGAACGGCACGCCGTACTACACCAACTCCTCGCACCTGCCCGTCGGCTACACCGAGGACGTCTTCAGCGCGCTCGACATCCAGGACGACCTGCAGACCCTCTACACGTCCGGCACCGTCTTCCACGCCTTCCTGGGCGAGAAGCTGCCCGACTGGAAGG
This sequence comes from Coriobacteriia bacterium, assembly GCA_030525445.1. Classification (GTDB taxonomy): domain Bacteria; phylum Actinomycetota; class Coriobacteriia; order Coriobacteriales; family Eggerthellaceae; genus UMGS1519. The sequence continues at coordinate 1,099 of JAUNEQ010000161.1, forward strand.
CCGCGGCCAACCTGGTGCGCAAGATCGCCGAGAACTACAAGCTCCCTTACTACACCATGTCGCCCACCTATTCGGTGTGCAAGGACCATGGCTACCTCACGGGCGAGCACTTCACCTGCCCGACGTGCGGCAAGAACACCGAGGTCTACAGCCGCATCACCGGCTACTACCGCCCGGTGCAGAACTGGAATGACGGCAAGGCGCAGGAATACAAGGACCGCAAGGTCTACAACATCGGGCATTCCACGCTCACGCACGTGGGCCCGAACCCGGCGCCCATCGACGACGTCGCATGGGAAGCCGCCCAGGAGCTGCGCTGCTGCGCTCCGGTGGAGCCGGTCATGCTGCCTGAGGACCAGCAGGAGGCGCTTGCCGCCGACGGCATCGCCCTCGAGGAAGTCGCGCAGGCCATCCTGTTCAAGACGCCCACCTGCCCCAACTGCAAGGCAGCCATGGCGCTGCTCGACAAGGCGGGCGTGAGCTACGAGACCCTGAACGCCAACGAGGAGAAGGAGCTCGTCGAGAAGTACGGCATCAAGCAGGCCCCGACGCTCGTGGTGCCCAACGACGAGGGCTTCGAGCGCTACCGCGGCGTTTCCGATATCCGCGGCTGGATCAAGAACCGCTAAGACCCGCTCAAGCGGCATAATCGTGACCTTACGGGCGGGCCGCAGAGCCCGCCCGTGCCATATGAGGAGGAAAGCATGTACGACATCATCGTGGTGGGCGGCGGACCGGCCGGCATGACCGCCGCACTGTATGCGCTGCGCAACGGCAAGAGCGCCCTTGTCATCGAGAAGAACGGCTTCGGCGGCCAGATGACGAACTCCCCGCAGATCGAGAACTACCCGGGCACCTTGAAGATCTCCGGCAACGAGCTCGCCGACCAGATGATGGACCAGATTCTCGCGCAGGGCGCCGATATCGAAATCGACGAGGTCACCGGCATCCGCGAGGAAAACGGCTACAAGGTCGTGACCACGGAAGACAATTCCTTCGAGGCGAAGGCAGTCATCATCGCGACCGGCGTGAAGCACCGCATGCTTGGCCTGCCCGGCGAGGAAGAGCTCGTGGGCGATGGCATCTCGTTCTGCGCGGTGTGCGACGGCGATTTCTACACCGGCCAGACCGTGTGCGTGGCCGGAGGCGGCAACTCCGCGCTGCAGGAAGCCATCCTGCTGTCCGACAAGTGCGCGAAGGTCATCATGCTGCAGGACCTGCCCTTCTTCACCGGCGAGCAGAAGCTGCAGGACGTGTTGTTCGCGCGCCCGAACGTCGAGACGCATGTGAACAAGGAAATCACCGCGCTCTCGACCGATAGGAACGGCCTGCGCGGGGTCGAGATCACCGACCGCACGAGCGGGGTGCGCCAGTTCATCGCATGCAACGGCCTGTTCGTGGCCATCGGCCTCATCCCCGAGAACGAGGCTTTCGCCAATGTCGCGGACCTCGATGAGTTCGGTTATTTTGAGACCGGCGAGAAATGCAACACGAAGACCTCGGGCATCTTCGTCGCCGGCGATTGCCGCCACAAGACGATCCGCCAGATCACGACCGCAAGCGCCGATGGCGCCGTGGCCGCACTCGCCGCTTGCCGCTATATCAACGGGCTGTAAGCGCCGGATTCGAGAATACAGGGCGGTGGCCGAGTCCATGCTCGGCCACCGTTTTATATGGCCACGCTGCGGCACCGTGGGCTTCAGGCAATTCTCATTGAGACGGTCATCAGCCCAAACGTGTACAATCGTCAGGTAGCAGAGGTTGGCCATGGAACGGAGCCGCTCATGAACATCAACGATTTCACCCCCGAGCAGATTGAGAAGGCAAAGGCGTGCACGTCCACCGAAGAGCTCGTCGAGCTCGCCAAGAAAGAAGGCGTGGAGCTGACCGACAAGATGCTCGAGGAGATCGCGGGCGGAAAGAACTGGTTCGAGTCGTTCATGGATGGCATGAACTAGACGCCACACGGAAATTGATCGAGGGGGGCTCGCATAATTCGATTGGTGCACCCCTCTTCATCTTCGGATCGAACGAGGCGTTTTTATCACGTCTGAACACCTGGACTCGCGAGAAAATATTTTGCACCCGCAAGCGCGTTCGTTGCCAAACATGCAAAGTTATGCACTTTCGGAACGAGCCAGGCATCGTCAAACGGGGTGGGATACGACGGTTTCGCCTCCGCAAAACGCCAAAATCATGCAGTTATGAGTTCACGCTTGGATTATTACTGCGTCTGTCCTGTGCATACCCGGATTGTCTTGGCGTTTAACAGAGAATCGCCTGCACATTGCTCATACCTGCGCATTTTTGGCTCGCGCGCGCAACCAATCTCCCTCAGTCCCAGCGTACCCGCAAACGCAAACGGCTTATCAAGCCTCCAATAACATTCATTATAGAAACCTTGGATGCCAAGCGGGCTCGAACGATTATGCAACGGGATGCCAAGATTGTCCAAGAATATGCAGGCAACGTCTTTGCGGCAACCGATTTTGCATGGCATCAGAGCAAAAACGCAAATAATCGAGGATATCAGTGTTTTGACGGTGCGATTCCGGCACCCGGCAGAGAGAAGACACCCATTTGGCCAGGTGAGAGATGCCGTCTGCGACGTGCGTAAAACGAGGCGGTCGAGAAAACACTGATAACCTCGATTTATGCCAGCGGTGCCTCGCTGTATTGAAGGCGGGCAAGCCGCGTTCTTCCAGCAAATCGTCCAATATCTGTCACAAAAGTTCGTTTGCGGACATTGATGGGCTTCGATTAGCCCTGTGTTCCTCTTATCGGCGAAGAATCTGTTCAGATCGTACGGATACTTTGCGATAATCAGCAAGAAATGCAATCATATGATTGCAAAATGCGAGTCATTTGAGGTCAACAATGTCCGCAAACGCACTTTTGTGGCAGGTTTTGATGAAAATCGCGAAAGCTTCTGCATTGAAGCGAGTTATATAGGCTTTCTTTCGCGATTCAGCGTCTTGCGGGCAACCAGGATTTGCACCTGGGCTTCCTCTGCTAAGGCGTGCTCCTTAACTGCACCATCACCCGCTTCTTGTTATTTTCCCATATAGCACAGACGCGCTCAACCATTTCGCGCTCTTTGCTTGTGACAAATGCCCGGAGCCCTTGTCAACCAGGGTCACGATTGGGGCCAACCGGTG
>JAUNEQ010000162.1 GCA_030525445.1 Coriobacteriia bacterium
GCTGTCACCCCCATCCCGGCGTCCGATGACGTGCGATAACGGGCTATCGGCGGGATGTATAACCGGGTTTCCGCAATGTGAAATACAATGGGATGACCGCAAACCCGCGAAGAGGGGAAGGCCCCATATGCAGATCACCAACGTGTTCGGTGGCGAGCACATCCCGCTGTCCTACGAGATTTTCCCGCCGAAGGGCGAGCTTCCCATGGAGGAGGCGCACGATGTCCTCGCCGAGCTCACGAAGCTCGACCCGGCGTTCGTATCGGTGACGTATTCTGCCGGCGGCGGTGGCAATACCGGTTTCACGAGCGAGATTGCGCGGTTGGGGCGCGAGACGTTCAACTTGAACATGATGGCGCATCTCACCTGCATGGGGTCCACGAAAGACGATGTGGAAGACGCCATCGCCCTCATGCATGAACGCGGCGTGGAAAACGTGCTTGCCCTGCGTGGCGACCCGGTGCCCGGCAAGGAGGCGCGCGATTTCCAATTTGCGAAAGACCTTATCCCGCGATTGCGCGAGGCGGGCTTCTGCGTGGGCGCCGCGGCGTATCCCGAGGGTCATGCGGCATGCCTCGACCTCGACGAGGACGTGCGGCACCTGAAGGAGAAGCAAGATGCCGGCGCGCAGTTCCTGGTTACACAGCTTTTCTTCGACAACCGCTATGCCTACAAGTTCCTGGACAAATGCCGTGCGGCGCGCATCCGCATTCCCATCACGTTCGGCATCATGCCGTTCATGTCGAAAGCCCAGGTGTCGCGCATGGTGTTCATGTGCGGGGCGAGCTTGCCCTCGCCGCTGGTGAAGGTCCTCGCGCGCTGGGAGCACGACCCCGACAGCCTGCGCAAAGCAGGCATCGAATACGCCTGCCAGCAGCTCATCGGCCTTGCGCAGCACGGCGTCGACGGCGTGCACCTGTATTCGATGAACAAGCCCGATGTCGCTCGTGAGATTGCCGAGGCTGTCCGTCCCTACCTGTAGGCCGACGGTGGGAAACGGCGTTTGTTTCGGGGCAAGGCATGGAGCGTGGCATGACGCAATACCGGGTGAGTCGCGCGGAGGTGCTGCGTTACCTGGGGTATGCGGGGCAGGTGGTCGACGCATCGCTTGACGACCGCATCGACGGGGCGATTGCGCGGTGCATTGCGGCTTCGAACCCGGGTTTCACCTACCGCATCTTTCCGGTGGACATAACGCCGGACGGCGTGCAGCTCGTGGGCACGACGCTCGTGCTGTCTGGCGCCGACATCCTCGCGCACCTTGCAGGCGCGCGGGAGTGCGCGGTCATGACGGCGACTGCGGGTCTGGGAAACGAACGGGAACTGCGGCGGCTATCCCTGCTGAACGGCCTCGACGGCATGCTGTTCGATGCCGCCTCGTCTGCGCTTGCCGAGGCTGTGGCCGACGCCTGCAATGCGCAGGTGGTGGCCGAAGCGCGGGGGCGCGGCTTGTACGCCAAGTGGCGCTACAGCCCGGGGTATGGTGACTTGTCTTTGAGCCTGCAACCGGATATCATCCGCGTGCTCGCGGCCGACAAGCGGCTCGGCATCACCGTCACCGATTCGAACCTACTCATTCCCGCGAAGTCGGTCACCGCCTTCGTCGGGCTGTTCGACACGCCGCAAGACGACAAACGCACTTGCGCGAACTGCGGGTTCGCGCCCTATTGCGAGCTGAAACAGAAAGGCACGCCATGCTACCGATAACCTCTGGGGCAACCCTGCCCGATCGCACGAGACTCCGCACGAAGGATGGCCACTTGCGGCGCGTACTCGACGGGCGTGCCTATATGGTATTTGACGGCGCGATGGGCACGATGCTGCAGCGTCGCAACCTGAAGGCGGGCGAGCTGCCCGAGCTGCTGTGCCTGAGCCAGCCGGATGAGATCACCGCGATCCACCGCGAGTACGTGGCTGCCGGCAGCGACGTGGTCACCACGAACACGTTCGGCGCGAACGCCCGCAAGCTCGGGGATGCCGCGACGGTGGACGAGGTTTTCGAGGCGGCCATCGCCTGCGCGAAGGCTTCTGGGGCGCGCTACGTGGCGGCCGATATCGGGCCGACGGGTGCGTTGCTCGAGCCGATGGGAACGCTTTCCTTCGATGCGGCATACGATTTGTTCGCGGAGCAGGTGCGTGCGGCGATGCGGCATGGCGCCGACCTCTTCATCATCGAGACGATGACCGATTTGCTCGAGGCGAAGGCGGCCGTGCTCGCCGCGAAGGAAAACTCCGACCTGCCCATATTCGCGACGATGACCTTCGATGAGACTGGCCGCACCTTCCTGGGCACCGACCCGGCCACGGCAGCGATCGTGCTGGGGTCGTTGGGTGTGCAGGCTCTCGGTGTGAACTGCTCGCTTGGCCCCGAGGCGCTCGCGCCCATTGTGGCGCAGATGCTGGAAGTCGCGCCGTGCCCCGTGATGGTTCAGGCAAACGCCGGACTGCCCGAACTCGTGGACGGTAATACCGTCTATTCCGTGACACCCGAGGCATACCTGCAGGCGGTGAAGCCGATGATCGCCGCTGGTGCGACCATCTTCGGCGGATGTTGCGGCACCGATCCCGACTATATCCGGTTGGAGGCCCAGGCGCTCAACAACAGGGATCTCGTCGTGCGAGAGGCCGCGCCGCTCAATGCCATCACGAGCGCCCAGAAAGCGGTGATTCTGCGCGGGCGCGATGTGGGGGTCATCGGCGAGCGCATCAACCCCACGGGTAAGAAGAAGCTGAAGGCCGCGCTGCGCGAAGGCGATTACGACTACGTCCTGGGGGAGGCCATCGCCCAAGCTCAGGCGGGTGCCGACCTTCTGGACGTGAATGCCGGCCTGCCCGAGATCGATGAGCCGGAGGTGTTGCGCGAGCTCGTGAAGCGCATCCAGGGCGTGACCGGCCTGCCCTTGCAGATCGACTCCACCGACCCGGTGGCCGTGGAGGCTGCCGTGCGTGCTTACGCGGGCAAGCCGCTCATCAATTCCGTCAACGGCAAAGCTTCGAACATGGCACAGATCCTGCCCATCGTGGCGCATTACGGCTGCGCGGTCGTGGGCCTCACGCTTGATGAGGGCGGTATTCCGCCAACCGCGGAGGAGCGTTTCGCCATCGCGCAGAAGATTGTAGACGAGGCCGCCCGATACGGTATTCCCCGCGAAGATGTGTACATCGATTGTCTGGTGATGAGCGCTTCCACGAACCAGCGCGAGGTGGTGGAGATCCTTCGCGCCGTGACGATGGTGAAGGAGCGGCTGGGCTGCCGGACCGTGCTGGGCGTGTCGAACGTGAGCTTCGGCCTGCCGGCGCGTCCCATCGTGAACGGGACGTTCTTGGCGGCGGCATTTGCGGCAGGCCTTGACCTTCCCATCTTGAACCCGCTGGCCAGCAGGTATCGCGAGGTCGTCGACACCTGGCGCGTGCTGAGCGGCCAGGACGAAGCGGCCATGGGGTATATCGCCGGCTATGCGGGGGTGGAGGTCGCCGCGACTACCGCAAAAGCGCCGGCATCTGGCGGGGGCGAAGCAGCCGAAGCGGTATCCGATGACGGGAAATCCGAGCTCTACCAGCTGGTCATCGCCGGCAACAAGGGGCCCGTGCCTGCGGCGGTGGAAGCGTTGCTGGCAACCGTCGATGTCATGGAGGTCATCAACGGGCACCTCATTCCCGCGCTCGATGACGTGGGCGCCCGCTTCGAGGCGGGGACGTTCTTCCTTCCGCAGCTTATGGCTTCGGCCGAGGCGGCGAAGGCGGGATTCGACGTCATCCGTGCGCATTCCGACGGGTCGGATGAAGGGAAAGGCCCCATCGCAATCGCCACGGTGAAGGGCGACATCCACGACATCGGGAAGAACATCGTGCGCATGCTGCTGGAAAACTACGGTTACAAGGTGTATGACCTGGGCCGCGACGTGGACCCGCAGGCTGTGGTGGATGCCGCGATCGAGCACGACTGTAAGATCGTGGGACTTTCCGCCCTCATGACCACCACGGTGAAGGCCATGGAGGAGACCATCGCGCTGCTTCACGAGCAGGCCCCTGGCGTGAAGGTGATGGTGGGCGGCGCCGTCCTGACGCAGGAATACGCCGACATGATCGGCGCGGACTTCTACGCGAAAGACGCGGCTGAAAGCGCCCGCTACGCCGGCGAAGTCATCCCGTAAACCAGTGGGACGAGTGGGACAAACGCCCCCGCAGCATATGGGACAAGCGCGGGGCGGACGGTGTTGAAAAACCGTCCGCGCCCCGCGCTTGTCCCATATGCT
>JAUNEQ010000163.1 GCA_030525445.1 Coriobacteriia bacterium
TTCTTGTTGTATTTATACGCATAGGTGCTATAACCCTTGGTATACGACTTCAGTCGCCCCTTCTTGTCGTACGCGAACTTCATGACGCTCTTCTCACCATAGCTGTTCTCGACACTTTTTGTTACGAAACCCTTCTTGTTCGCCGAGTAGCTAATCTTGCTGGAAAGCTTCTTGCCCTCTTTTACCGTGCATGATTTCAGCGCGCTCTTGCTGGTGTACTTATACGCGTAGGTATACGCGAACTTCTCGTTGCCTTTCTCGGCGTTCTTTTTGTTCTTAAGTAAGCCATTCTTCGTATACGTATACGTCAGCGTGTTGTTCTGGTGATCATCCTTGTTTATCACCTGGGCGTTTGCGAGCAACCAGACCGTTTTCGTAGGCTTTGCATACGCCTGCGTCGGAGCAAGCATCACCATCGCGGAGAGCGATGCAACCAAAGCAAACGCCATCGCAACAGCGACAACGGCCCAGCGCACCTGAAGTGTGGTTTCCCTAGCCATATATCCCCCAATCCATGTAACTCACCCACAGTTTATTTCCGCAAATCGCTCACCACTACATACAATCCCCCGAATCTGTTTGATTGCCGTGCATAACAGACATGCGTCAAAAGGGGCTTATAGGACTTTGATTTATTTTCCTCCTAAAATTGAGCGTATCAGGCGCAGCATAACTCGAGGAAGCGCCTGTTGCTGAGCGCCGGCGGATCCGGCGTGGCCGTTATAGGCTGTCAGGGTTTCCCGGTGTTCCTACAATGGCTGCATCGGACACAGGGAAAGAGGATGGTCCGACGCTGGTGGCCGACGAATCCGGTTTGGCCATGTGCGGTTGTCCAGATGATCTTTTTTGTCATGCCGCCGGATTCGCTGGCGCCGACTGATAGCCGATAGGTTGATGTCGAGGCGCGCTTGGCGCAGCCTGCTCTCTCAAAGTAATGCCGTGGTTGGTGCCGTGGCCGAACGCCAGCTCCTCGCGAACGAAGGGAGCCGAATGGAAAGAGAGTTCGATATCAGCTGCGGGGTCGACGTGGGCAAGTGGTCGCATCACTTCACGGCGATCGACAGGCGAACGGGCGAAGTTCTGCTGGACGCGAAGATCGGGCAGGACGAGCGCGAGATCCGCGACGCCCTCGGAGAGCTCATGCGCGTCGGAAGGACCATGGTCGTGGTCGACCAACCCGGCAGCATGTCCGCCCTGCTCTTCGCAATCGCCGACGACATGGGCGTTCCTCGCGGGTTCATCACGCCCCGGGCGATGGCGCAGGCCATCGAGATGTACGGCGGAGAGGTGAAGACCGACGCGCACGACGCGTTCGTGATAGCCGAGGTGTCGGCGAGCCTGCCCCGCCTCGTCAAGCCGGTGGGCGCCAAGAGCGACGCCTGCCTGCGCCTGGCATCCCTCATGTCGTACGACCGCGAGCTGACCGAGGAGGCGACCAGGGCCGGCAACAGGCTCCACGACCTGCTGCTATCCACCTGCCCCGCGCTCGAGGCCCATCTCGCGGGCAAGCGCATACAGAGCCAGCTCTACCTCGCCGTGCTTGCGAGGTACGGCGGATGCCACGGCCTCAAGAAAGCCGGCCGCGGCAACGTCAGGCGCTGGGCGAAGGCGCGCAAGGGCATGGGGCCGGCTGCGCTGGCGAAGATAGACGAGCTGTTCGAGGCCGTCTCCCGCCAGACCGTGTCGCTGCCCGGGGCGGCGGGAACCGAAGAGCTCATCAAGCTCGAGGCATCCTACCTGCTCGCGACCCTGAAATCGCGCAAGGATGTCGCCGCAAGGAGGGACGAAGCGCTCTCTGCGATGCCAGAGGCCCAGATCCTGATGACGCTGCCCGGCTTGGGCGCCGTGACGTGCGCGACGTTCCTCTCCGAAGTCGGGGACGTCTCGAGGTTCGGCTCGGCGGCCAAGCTGGCCGCCTACGCGGGCCTCGCGCCGCGTGTCAGGCAATCGGGGACGACTGTGCATTCCGTCACCAAGCCGCGCGGCGGCAACCGCAGGCTCAAGCGGGTCCTCGTGCTGTCTGCGAGCAAGTCCATACTCTTCTGCGACGAGTCGCGTGCGTACTACGAGAGGAAGAGGTCCGAAGGGCGCAGCTACGGATCGGCGGTCACCGCCCTGGCGAGGAGGAGGCTGAACGTCATGTACGCGATGCTGCGTGACGGGAAGCCCTACGAAAAGAATAACGGCTAGCCCGATTCCACCCGATGCCAGCCGTATCCTTGCATGCCCCATTGTAGCAGGGGCTGGCGTCAGCATGCCCATCGATGCATGAAGGATGTCGCATCGGAGGCTCGCCCGAAAACTCGCAGAAAATAGTAGGTTGACAAAAAGTTGGACTCGGAAGAGTCCGGATTGGAGTCCGCATGACCTATAGTTACCAGAAGAGAAAGGAAGCGCTGGACCTGTGGTTCGGCATGGAGGGGGAGGTCTCGCTGGACGATTTCGTCGCCGAGCTCGGCTACCCGTCGCGGTCGTGCCTGGTGGGCTGGATAAAGGCCGACCCCAGGCACGATCCCGACAAGCCCCAGTACCGCTCCAAGCCCATCCTGACGAAGCTCGAGGTCATAAGGCGCGTGGCGGAGGGCCAGTCGGCCGCGAGGGCGGGCGCCGCCGCCGGCGTGGGCGCGTCCACGGCGGCCGACTGGGTGGACAGGTTCGCGGCGGGCGGCACGGCCGCGCTGCTGCCCAAGTCGGGGAAGCGCAAGGAGGACGGCATGGCGGGAAGGAAGAAGGGCGCCGGGCGCAGGCCCGCGCCGGCGCTGCAGAAGGCACCCGAGGTCCCGGAGGCGCTCCCGGACGACCCGGAGGCGCTCAAGGCGATCGTGCGGGAGCTGCAGATGGACAACGCGATCCTCAGGGAGGTGTTGGACGTCCTAAAAGCAGACCCGGGATGCGACCCGGCGGACCTGACGAGCGCTGAGCGGGCGGGGGTTGCCGCGTCCCTCGAGGGGCGCTTCCCCATAGCGGCGCTGCTCGCGCGCCTGGGCGTCCCGAAGAGCACCTACTACTACAACCTCGAGGTCCTGACCAGGCCGGACGGCCCCGACTGGCTCGGGGACGCCGTCGAGGAGGAGTTCGAGGCCGAGGGGCGGGCCCGCGGCTACCGCACCGTCGCCGCCCGGCTGCGCATGCGGCCCGAGCCCGTGGTGGTGTCGGAGAAGCGGGTGCGGGAGAAGATGCGCGAGCGGGGGCTGCGGGTGTGCTACGCCAAGAAGGCGCGCAAGTACAGCTCCTACGCCGGCGAGCCCGACGAGCGCCCGCGGAACGTCCCGCTGCGCGCGGACGGCACGCACGACTTCCGCGCGGGCGCGCCGAACGAGCTGTGGGTCTCCGACATCACGGAGTTCTCGTTGCCCGACGACCCGCGCAAGGTCTACCTCTCGCCGGTCGTTGACTGCTTCGACGGCAAGCCGGTGGGCTTCTCGGTGGGGCTGAGCCCCGACGCGGCGCTGGCGAACTCGTCGCTCGAGATGGCGTGCGCCCAGCTCAAGCCCGGCGAGCACCCGGTGTGCCACACCGACGGCGGCGCGCATTACCGCTGGCCGGGCTGGAAGCGCATCTGCGACGAGCACGGCCTGACCCGCTCGATGTCCAGGAAGGGCCGCTCGCCCGACAACGCGGCGTGCGAGGGCTTCTTCGGGCGCATGAAGAACGAGATGTTCCACGGCCGCGACTGGCGCGGAGTGGATGCCGAGCAGTTCATGCGCATCGTGGCGGCGTGGATGAGGTGGTACAGCACGGGCAGGCTCAAGGCCTTCCGCGAGGACGGCAAGTGGGTGTACGATACGATCGACGGCCGCAGGAGGCGGCTGGGGCTGGCATCGTAGCCAGCCAGTCCAAAAAATCGTCCGCACCCCCCGGGTCTACACAACCGTTCTTTTTTCGCACCTCCCAAGAGGCAAAGGCCACAAAGAATCACCCGAAAGCCAGCGACGACGCCCGCCAGCCAAACGTCCCCACACGACCACACCACGGCGCAAACCTCCCGGGGAGTTTTGCGCCGGTCTCTCGCAAGCGACAGTGCGATTCGGGGTACACTGATACCAGCTATTTCCAATTGACACCTGGGGGAAAGGGGACTCCCATGATCCAGGCGAAAACGTGCACACTCAAAGGGCTGCTGCTCTCGTGCCTCGCGGCGGTTCTACTTGCGCTCTCGATGGCCGGATGCTCGTATTACGACTCCTTCGACCTCGGCGAGCCGCAGGACGGGGGCGACTCCGA
>JAUNEQ010000164.1 GCA_030525445.1 Coriobacteriia bacterium
CTGCGGGCCGGCTTGTCCCACCCGCGACGGGAATCCCCCGGAGCCCGGGCGTCCCTGGGTGATGGGGGAAATCCGCAGTTGTTGTGGCTGTGATGGCGTGTTGCGGCTGTTGTGGTTCAATAGGCATTTGCAATATACGTTCGGGCGAGGTTGGATACCATGGCGCAAGACGAAATCAAGCGGGTTCACTTCATAGGCATCGGGGGCGTGGGCATGAGCGGCATCGCGCTCGTGGCCAATGACCAGGGGATGGAAGTCTCCGGTTCCGACTTGCGGGCAAGCCGCTATACCGACCAGCTCAGCGAAGCGGGCGTGACCGTGCATATCGGGCACGATGCCGCTAACATTCCCGAAGGCGACGATGTCGTCGTGGTGGTTTCCACCGCCATCCTGGACAACAATCCCGAATACCGCGAGGCGCAACGCCGCGGCCTGCAGATCTGGCATCGCGCGCAGATGCTTGCGCGCCTGGGCGTGGGCAAGCGCACGCTCGCGGTGGCCGGCACCCATGGCAAGACCACCTCTTCCTCGATGCTCGCATCCATGCTCGATGCCATGGGGCTCGAGCCGAGCTTCCTCATCGGCGGCATGGTGCGCGCCTACGGGACGAACGCGCATTCCGGCGCGGGCGACTACTATGTGGTGGAAGCCGACGAGAGCGACAAGTCGTTCACGTACCTCGACCCCTATGTGGTGATGTGCACGAACATCGAAGCCGACCACCTCGACCATTACAGCGGGCTCGACGAGATCCGCGCGAAGTTCGCCGAGTTCATGGGCCAGGTGCCGGAAGACGGCTGCCTGGTGGTGTGTGGCGATGAGCCCGAGCTCATGGAGGTCGCCGCCGGCGTCGATCGCCGCACGGTGAGCTATGGTTTCGGCGAAGGCTGCGACGTGCGTGTCGTGGCATACGAGCCGGTGGGCGTGGGGAGCGATTTCACGCTCGAGTTCCCCGACGGTTCGCGCGTGGACGGGCACGTCCGTCAGAACCCCGGCGTGCACAACGTGCTCAATGCCGCCGGCGTCATCGCCGTCGCCTGGGTGCTCGGCCTTTCCGCTGCAGAAGCCGCGGATGCGCTTGCGGGCTTTGCGGGCGTGTCGCGCCGCTTCGACCTCGTGGGCGAGGCCGATGGCGTCACCATCGTCGACGACTATGCGCATCATCCCACCGAGATCGCCGCGACCTTGAAGGCGGCGGCGGGCCTCGATTTCAAGCGGGTGCAGGTGGTGTTCCAGCCGCACCGCTATTCGCGTGTAGGACTGTTCACCGAGGTGCTGCGCGACGACTTTGCGGTTGCGTTCGACGCCGCCGACACGTTGACCTTCATGGACGTGTATCCGGCGGGCGAGATGCCCATCCCCGGCGTTTCCGGCAAGACTTTCCTGGACGTGGTCCTCGCAAACGAAAACCACCCCACGGCCTATTACGAGCCGCGCCGCCTGGAGCTCGTTCCGCACCTGCTGGAACGCGTGGAGCCGGGCGACCTCGTCGTGACGATGGGCGCGGGCGACGTGACCGCCGTCGGCCCAGAATTGCTGTCTGCACTGCGCACGCGCGAGCAGGCGCGCAAGGCGGAAGCGGGCGCCTAGCATGACGGAAACGGGTTTTCCCGCAACCGCGGCGCATTTGGACACGCCCCGCGGACGACACGCGCGCATTCCGTTTTCGTTCGGGGAGGACTTCCGCGGCAAGGTGCTGCGCGACGAGCCCATGAGCAAGCACACCACGTATCGCATCGGCGGCCCGGCGCGCTGGCTCGTGACGGTGGAATCGCTCGATGCCCTGTCGACCGTGCTGCGCGAATGCACGCGCATGGAGTATCCCTGGACCGTGGTGGGGCAGGGCAGCAACCTGCTCGTGGCCGATTCCGGTTATGACGGCGCCATCATCGTGTTGTCCGGCGAGTTCAAGAACTGGTCGTTCGACGAGGAGGCCTGCCGGTTCACCGCCGGTGCGGCGCTCTCGCTCGCGCGTGTCGTGCAAGAGGCATACCGCCGCGGCGTTTCCGGACTTGAATTCGCAGTGGGCACACCCGGCACGGTCGGCGGCGCGCTGCGCATGAATGCGGGCAACCGCACGGAATGGATCGGCTCGCGCGTGGGTTCGGTGACCACCTTCAGCCCCGAAGGCGGCTTGCGCCGCTACCGAGGCTCCGATATCGTGTGGGAATATCGTCGTTCATCCCTGCCGGCCGACGAGGTTGTGGTGGAGTGCGATATCCTCTGCGAGCAGGGACATGCCATGCGCATCCAGCAGAAGATGGAGGATGCGTTGCGCCGTCGCAAGGAAAGGCAGCCGCTGGGCATGCCGTCATGCGGCAGCGTGTTCCGCAATCCCGACGATGCCAGCGCGGGCGATCTCATCGAGCAGTGCGGGCTGAAGGGAAAACGCGTGGGCGGGGCGCAGATCTCGCCGGTCCATGCGAACTTTATCGTGAATACCGGAGGGGCGAGCGCGGAAGACGTCGCCTCCCTCATGAAGATAGCGCGAGATGAGGTGATGAGAGTCCATGGCATCGAACTACAGCCGGAAGTCCGTTTCCTCGGGTTCGCGTAAGCGGCCGAGCACGCAGGGGGCACGGGTGAGCCCGCGTCCCGCGCGCACGAGCGCATCGGGCACCCGGGTGGGGCCCGGGGTGAGGTCATCGCGCCTGGCCGACGTGCAGGACGGGCGTGCAGCGCGCATGCAGTCGCGCTACAACCGCCATGTTCGCCGCATCATCATCGCGCTCGGCGTGTTCCTCGCCGCCGTGGCGCTGTATGCGGTGCTCTATTTCGCGGGGGCGTTCCCCGTGACGCAGGTGACTGTGAACGGCGCCGACCACCTCACGAACGAGGAGGTGGCCGAGATCGCGGCCGTGCCCGCCGACAGCACCCTGCTGCGCGTGGATACCGCGGGCATCGTCGCGCGCCTGAAGGGCGAAGCCTGGGTGGAGGATGCCGGCGTCACCGTTATTCCGCCGGGAACCCTGCGCCTGGACATCCGCGAGCGCACGGTGAAGGCCGTGGTGGAGGTTCCCTCGAAGGATGGCGCGGCGATCGAGGAATGGGCTATCGCGAGCGATGGCATGTGGCTCATGAAGATCCCCGGCCGTGCCACCGATGAGGCCAAGAAGGTGAGCGAGGCCGTGTATGCCGACGCCGAGCAGGCGCTGCGCATCACGGGCGTGCCCTATGGCGTCGAGCCCGTGGCGGGCGAGTACTGCGCGGACGCGAATGTGAACAATGCCACCGACATCATCGCGGGCCTTTCCGAGAACCTGTCATCTCAGGTGAAGGCCGTCGAGGCGAGCGGCACTGAGACGACGACGCTCACCCTGCAGAACGGCGTGCAGATCGCATTCGGCGATGCCGACGACATCCGCGAGAAGGAACGGGTCGCATTGCAGCTGATGCAGGAGCATGAAGGCGAAATCGCGTACATCAATGTGCGTACGCCGACCCGTCCAACGTGGAGAGGATTGTAAAACGCCAGTTCGTTTTTGAATCTGCCTAAACATTGTGTAAAATAGGCCGGAAGTGTTTCCCGTGTGGGATGCCAGTAGATTATGCAGCATATATGGAGGCCACAATGGCAAATATGGAAAACATCGCCAAGATCCGCGTTGTAGGCGTCGGCGGCGGCGGCACGAATGCAGTTAACCGCATGGTTGAGGCTGGCGTGCGCGGCGTCGAGTTCATCGCCATCAACACCGACCGTCAGGCGTTGCTCCTGTCGGATGCCGACAAGACGATTCACATCGGTGCGGACCTGACCCGCGGTCTGGGCGCAGGCGCCAACCCCGAGATCGGCGCTCAGGCAGCCGAAGAGAGCCGCAACGAGATCGCGGCAGCGCTCGCCGAGTCCGACATGGTGTTCGTCACCGCTGGCGAAGGCGGCGGAACCGGCACCGGTGCTGCTCCTGTCGTGGCCGAGATCGCGCGCGAGGAAATCGGCGCGCTCACCGTCGGCATCGTCACCAAGCCCTTCAGCTTCGAAGGCCGTCTGCGCCGCAACCAGGCTGAGCAGGGCATCGACCTGCTCGCCCAGAAGGTCGACACGCTCATCGTCATCCCGAACGACCGCCTGCTCGAGATCGTCGAGAAGAAGACGAGCATGCTCGATGCCTTCCGCATCTGCGACGACACGCTGCGCCAGGGCATCCAGGGCGTCACCGACCTCATCACCATCCCGGGCCTCATCAACCTCGACTTCGCCGACATCCGCAC
>JAUNEQ010000034.1:0-2058 GCA_030525445.1 Coriobacteriia bacterium
ACGAAATGCGTTGACGAGGAAAGTAGGGGTCAATCCTTCTTCGAGAGAGCGGGCGGTTGGTGTGAGCCCGTGTTGGACATCCCGAAAGCCACCTCCGAGCAGTTCGGATGAAAACCGCGCGCGTACACGGGCGATCCCCGGGGAAACGCGTGGTGAGTAAGTCGAACCGGTGACGTCCGATACCGTCTCGTGCCTGCTCGCGCAGGGGCGAAACCCGAAGACCGAAGCCTGGGGCGACTTGCTCCGGGTTTTTTTGTTAGAGGAGCCCGTTTTCGCACGAGGGGGAGACCCTCGATGCGCGGATGCGGGTAGGAACATATGAGAGGAGTACAGTGAGAAGCGACGCAATCAAGGTCGGGTCGGCGCGTGGCCCGCACCGCAGCCTCCTGAAGGCCGACGGCCTCACCGACGAGGAGCTGTCCCGCCCGCTCGTGGCGGTCATCTCTTCGCAGAACGAGATCATCCCCGGCCACCTGCACCTGCAGAACATCGCCGATGCGGTGAAGGCCGGCATCCGCATGGCCGGCGGCACGCCGCTGCAGGCGACCACCATCGGCGTATGCGACGGCATCGCCATGAACCACGAAGGCATGAAGTTCTCGCTCACGAGCCGCGAGGTCATCGCTGACAGCGTGGAATGCGTGGTGCGCGGCCATGCCTTCGACGCCATGGTCATCATCCCCAGCTGCGACAAGGTCGTCCCCGGCATGCTGCTGGCAGCCTGCCGCCTGAACATTCCCACCGTCATGATCTCCGGCGGCCCGATGCTGGCCGGCCATGACAAGAACGGGTGCCAGACCGACCTCAACACGCTCTTCGACGCCGCAGGTGCCGTGGCAGCCGGCACGATGACCGAGGACGAGATGAAGTTCCTCGAGGAGACCGCGTGCCCCACGTGCGGCAGCTGCTCGGGCATGTTCACCGCGAATTCCATCCAGTGCCTTTCCGAGGCGTTGGGCATCGCGCTTCCGGGCAACGGCACCGTTCCCGCCGTCTATTCGCAGCGCATCCGCCTGGCGAAGCAGGCCGGTATGAAGGTCATGGAGCTGCTCGAGAAGAACATCACGGCGCTCGACATCATCAACGAGGCGTCCATCCACAACGGCATGGCGCTCGACATGGCGTTCGGCGGTTCCACCAACACCATGCTGCACCTCACGGCGATCGCCCGTGCGGCCGGTTGCCCCATCACGATGGAGGATTGGGACAAGATCTCCGACGCAACGCCCAACCTCACGCGCATCGCGCCTGCGGGCCCGAAGCACATCGAGGACCTCAACGCCGTGGGCGGCATTTCCGCCATCATGGGCGAGCTCGGCCGCGCCGGCGTGCTCGACACCTCCGCGCTCACGTGCCACGGCACGATGGCCGAATGGCTGGAGCAGTGCCCGCCGGTGGACGGCGAGATCGTTCGTTCCGTCGAGAACGCCTACAGCCCGGTTGGCGGACTGAAGGTGCTGCGCGGCAACCTGGCGCCCGATTGCGGCGTCGTGAAGCGTTCCGCCGTCGACGAATCGATGCGCAAGCATCGCGGCCCCGCCCGCGTGTTCGACGGGGAAGAGGCGGCATGCGAGGCCATCTTCGGTGGGAAGATCAACCCCGGCGACGTGGTCGTCATCCGCTACGAGGGACCCTCGGGCGGCCCGGGCATGCGCGAGATGCTTACTCCCACAAGCGCCATCTGCGGCATGGGCCTCGACAAGTCCTGCGCGCTCATCACCGACGGCCGTTTCTCCGGCGCGACGAAGGGCCCGGCCATCGGCCATGTGAGCCCCGAAGCGCAGGTGGGCGGACCGATCGCGCTCGTCGAAGAGGGCGACATCATCGATATCGACATCGACGCCGGCAGCCTTCAGCTTCTGGTGGACGATGCGGAGCTGGAGCGCCGCCGCGCGTCATGGCAGCCTCCCGCACCCAAGTACACATCCGGCGTGCTGGCCCGCTACGCGCAGCTGGTGACCAGCGCAGATAAGGGGGCTTACCTCGTATGAGCAAGGAAAAGCAAGACTGGGTGTACGAACGCGGCCTTCCGCGTTACGGCAGCCACACGGAAAAAGA
>JAUNEQ010000034.1:2158-15764 GCA_030525445.1 Coriobacteriia bacterium
GCCACGAACACCGTCACCGGCATCGCGACCGCCTACATGGACAGCGTGCCGCTGGTCGTCATCACCGGCCAGGTGCCGCGTCCCGTCATCGGCACGGATGCCTTCCAGGAAGCCGACATCGTGGGCATCACCATGCCCGTGGTGAAGCACAGCTATATGATCCAGGATCCCAACGAGATCGCGCAGACCATCCGCGACGCGTTCTACATCGCATCCACCGGCCGTCCCGGCCCGGTCCTCGTCGACCTGCCGAGCGACATCTGCTCGTCCGAGCTCGAGTTCCACTATCCCGATAAGAGCTCGCTGCCTTCTTACAAGCCCACGCTCAAGCCGAATGCGAAGCAGGTGCGTGCGGCGGTGAAGCTCATCAAGAGCGCGAAGAAGCCGCTGCTGTACGTGGGTGGCGGCATCATCGCCTCCGACGCGTCCGCCGAGCTCCTCGAGCTCGCCGAGATGATGGAGATCCCCGTTGTCACGACGCTCATGGCCAAGGGCGCGTTCCCCGGAACGCATCACCTGAACCTGGGCATGGTGGGCATGCACGGCTCCCAGTACGCGAACCGCTCCATGAACGGCTGCGACACCCTCATCGCCGTGGGCGCCCGCTTCAGCGACCGCGTGACGGGCAAGCTTTCCACCTTCGCGAAGAATGCCCAGGTCATCCATATCGACATCGACCCGGCGGAAATCGGCAAGAATCGCAACCCCAACGTCCCCATCGTGGGCGACGCCAAGGGCGCTCTGTCTTCCATCGTGGCCGAGCTGAAGAAGCAGGATGCCAAGCCGGTTGATGAGGAATGGGTGGCGCAGGTGAGCGAATGGCGCTACCAGCATCCCTTCTTCCACCCGTCCGTTGCGGCACCCGGTGGCGGCATCACGCCGGAAGGTGCGCTCGATTATCTGTCCGATGCCCTCGACCCGAAGAACTCCATCGTCGTGACCGACGTCGGCCAGCATCAGATGTGGGCGGCGCAGCACATCATCTCCGAACTTCCGCGCACGTTCCTCTCAAGCGGCGGTGCCGGCACGATGGGCTATGGCGTCCCGGCCGCTTTGGGTGCCAAGGTTGCCAACCCCGAGAAGCTCGTCGTCTGCATTACCGGTGATGGAAGCTTCCAGATGATGAACCAGGAAATGGCCACGGCGAAGATCAACAACAAGCCGTTCAAGATCATCATCATGAACAACAATGCCCTGGGCATGGTGCACCAGTGGCAGCGCCTGTTCTACAACGAGCGCTACAGCAACACGGTCCTGCCCGATTGCCCCGATTACGTGAAGCTCGCCGAGGCTTATGGCTGGCGTGCGGTTCGCGTGTCGAAGCCCGATGACTTCCAGCGCATCCTGCCCGATTTCCTGGCTTCGCCGGAACCGGCGCTCATGGACCTGCGCATCGCGACCAAAGAGAACGTGTTCCCGATGGTTGCCCCTGGCGCCGGCCTTGACGACGTCATCGGCGCGGTGAGCGTTGGTGACATCACCGACATGATCGTTGATGGGAAGGAGGGCCAGCGATGAACCGAGTGCATGTGCTTTCCATCCTGGTAGAGAACAAGCCGGGCGTGCTGTCACGTGTGACGGGCCTCATCTCCCGCCGCGGCTTCAATATCGAGTCCCTTGCGGTCGCGCCGACGGAAGACAGCACGATGAGCCGCCTCACGGCGACGGTTGCATGTGATGAGGTCGCCTACGAGCAGCTCATCAAGCAGCTCCATAAGCTCATCAGCGTGTATAAGATCTCCGACCTCACCGACGGCGAGATCATCGCCCGCGAGCTCATCCTCGTGAAGGTGGGCGCCGCGCCCGAGCGCCGCAGCGAGGTCATCGAGATCGCGAACGTGTTCCGCGCGAAGATCGTCGATGTGGGCAAGAACTCGATCACCATCGAGGCCACCGGCGACGCCGAGAAGCTCGGCGGCATGGTGAACCTGCTTCGCGCCTACGGAATCCGCGAGATCATCCGCACCGGCCGTATCGCGATGCCGCGTTCGAGCCGCGAGAACTAGGAACCTGCCTGCAGGTCAAGGGGGGCAACCCCTTTGGCCTGACGGTCGTTCAACCGCCAACGGGGCCCTTCGCAAAACGAAGCGCTCCAATACCCTAGAGTGTTGCTAAACTAGGGGAACCGAAACCGGTACAACCAGTCATAGATTAAGGAGAAGAACATGGCTGTTGAAATCTTGTACGAGAAGGACGTGAACCCTGAGGTCATCCAGGGCCTGAAGGTCGCCATCATCGGTTATGGCTCGCAGGGCCATGCCCATGCGCTGAACCTCAAGGACTCCGGCGTCGACGTGCGCGTCGGCCTGCGTCCGGGTTCCAAGAGCGCCGAGGCCGCCGAGGAAGCCGGTCTCAAGGTTCTGCCCATCGAAGAGGCCGCCGAGGAAGCCGACCTCATCATGATGCTCGTTCCCGACGAGCTGCAGCCGAAGGTCTACAAGGAGCAGATTGCCGACCACCTCAAGCCGGGTAACACCCTCGCATTCGCCCATGGTTTCAACATCCACTTCGGCTACATCCAGCCGCCCGCGGATGTGAACGTCATCATGTGCGCCCCGAAGGGCCCCGGCCACATCGTGCGCCGTCAGTACACCGAAGGCTCCGGCGTGCCCGACCTCGCATGCGTGCAGCAGGATGCCACCGGCAACGCCTGGGATATCGCCCTGTCCTACGCATGGGGCGTTGGCGGTGCCCGTTCCGGCGTCATCAAGTCCACGTTCAAGGATGAGACCGAAGAGGACCTCTTCGGCGAGCAGGCCGTTCTCTGCGGTGGTCTCGTCGAGCTCGTCAAGGCGGGCTTCGAGACCCTCACCGAGGCCGGTTATCCGGAAGAGCTCGCGTACTTCGAGTGCTACCACGAGATGAAGATGATCGTCGACCTCATGTACGAGTCCGGCATCCACTTCATGAACTACTCCATCTCCAACACGGCCGAGTACGGCGAGTACTATGCCGGCCCGAAGGTGATCAACGAGCAGTCCCGTGCCGCCATGAAGGAGCTCCTCGCCCGCATCCAGGACGGCAGCTTCGCGCAGGAGTTCGTCGACGACTGCAACAACGGCCACAAGTGGCTCCTCGAGCAGCGTGAGGCCATCAACACGCATCCCATCGAGGTCACCGGTGAGAAGATCCGCTCGATGTTTAGTTGGATTAAGAAGTAAAACTTAAGTTGCACCGCTGAAAAACCACGAGGCGACGCAGAAGGCCCTTTCTCGGGACTCGGCATTGGCCGAAGCCAACTTGGTCCCGCGACGGGCCTTCTGCATACACCACGAGGCTTTTCAGCTACGCACCATGGGCGACCTGATTCGCTTTAGGTTAACGAGCTCGGACGACGATCCGAGCTCGTTGCTTTAACTGGGTTTTCAACCACCGTTGACACGGGATGCGCACGACGCCCGATGTCATCCTGAGCGCAGGCGCGAAGCGCCGGAGTCGAAGGATCCCCCTCGGCGCTTGCCGCGGATTGGGGTGCGACCATTCCACGCCAGCGGAAGGCCCCTCGGCTCCGCGGGCTGCGCCCGCTCCGCTCGGGATGACGCCGGGGGGAGAACACGGGCCCCGGGCGCACATGTCAACGGTAGTTCAACGCTGAGTCCCACTGTGTGCCCGAGGGAGGAGTGTCGGTGATTCTGGCCGTTGGTAGCGTTTACGGGTCTGGGTGGGGGATTCGTTGTAAACTAAGGACATCGAGACACACTGTATACGGGAACAGGAGACGAACATGCCGATGAAGATTCTCGTTGCTGAAAAGATGGCGCAGGAGGGCATCGATTCCCTCGTTGCGAAGGGTTACCAGGTTGATATCAAGCCCGACCTCTCGAGGTTCGAGTTGCTCCGTGCGGTGCGCGATTACGATGCGCTTATCGTGCGCAGCGGCACGAAGGTCGACGAAGAG
The DNA here is from genome assembly GCA_030525445.1 of Coriobacteriia bacterium. Lineage (GTDB taxonomy): Bacteria > Actinomycetota > Coriobacteriia > Coriobacteriales > Eggerthellaceae > UMGS1519. The sequence goes on from JAUNEQ010000034.1 coordinate 6,057, forward strand.
CTTTTTGAGGCCGCCCAGAATTTGAAGGTTGTCGGCCGTGCGGGTGTGGGCGTCGACAATATCGACATCGACGCGGCGACGGCACATGGCGTCATCGTCTGCAATGCGCCCACTTCAAACATCATTTCCGCTGCGGAATTGACGATGGCCCTCCTGCTCGATTGCGCGCGCAATGTGGCCGCGGCCGATCATTCCATGAAGGCGGGGAAGTGGGAGCGCAGCCGCTTCGATGGCGTGGAGCTGCACCACAAGACGCTTGCCATTTTCGGCCTCGGCCGCGTCGGCCGTCTTGTCGCCGAGAGGGCGGCGGCCTTCGGCATGAACGTCATTGCGCATGACCCCTTCTGCAGCCGCGACCTCGCGGAGGCCACGGGCGTGAAGCTCTACGAGAACATTGACGATGTCCTGGCCGTTGCGGATTTCATCACCGTGCATCTGCCGAAGACCGAAAGCACCATCGGCATGTTCGGTCCCGAGGAATTCGCGAAGATGAAGGACGGCGTCATCGTCGTCAACGCTGCCCGTGGCGGCATCTTCAACGTGAAGGCCCTTTCCGATTTCGTCGCGGCGGGGAAGGTTCGCGCTGCGGCCGTCGATGTATGGGAGGAAGAGCCGTGCCTCGATTCTCCGCTCCATGAGTTTGAGCAGGTCACGCTCACCCCGCACCTGGGTGCGAGCACCGAAGAGGCGCAGCGCCGCGCGGGTATCCAGATTGCAGATTACGTCGATGCGGGCCTGCAGGGCTCCCTCGTCCCCACCGCGCTCAATATCGCCCCCACGCCGCCTGAGGTGGTCGACCTGGTCGCGCCGTACATCCCGGCATGCCAGCTCATGGGCTCGATGATGGTGCAGGTGAACGGCCACGTGGCCAAGCGCCTGAAGATCACGGCGGCAGGCGATTTCGGTGCCGGCGACCTCGATTCGCTGACTGCGGGCTTCCTCGATGGCATGCTGTCGTACCGCACGAACAAGCGCGTGACCCCCGCGAACGCGAAGGAACTCGCAGCGCGTCACGGCATCGCGCTCGAGAACAAGCATTACAACACGGCGCTCGAGTTCAACTCCTACGTGCGCTTGGAGGCAGATGGCCAGACGGTTTCGTGCACGCTCATCAGCCCCGATGACACCCCGCAGATCGTCGAGCTGCTCGGTTATCGCGTGGACATGGAGCTCACCGGCAAGACGCTCATCTTCGAATACGTCGACGGCCCCGGCCGCATGGGCGTGATCGGCACCATTCTGGGCAACGCCGGCATTTCCATCACCACGATGAAGATCGCCCGCAAGGAGGGCAGCGAAAACGCCTTGGTGTACATGAACGTCGACCAGGCCGTTCCCACGGGCATCCTCGAGGAACTGCGCGAGCAGGTGAAGCCGACCAACCTCTGGTACATCAAGCTGTAAAAGACGACGTCAACGCCAAAGAACACGACGAACCGGGAGACCGTTCTCCCGGTTCGTTTTTTCGTTGCCGTGTTGCGTTTGTGGCTGCCGGTGTCAGCGACAGCGTATCGTTTCGGGCAGAGAGACTATGAGAAAGCCGTCCGAAGGATACGCCTGGCAGGATTCGACGATGTGCAGCCGCAGAGCGGCGAATCGCGCCAGGCCAGGGGTTCGGATGGCAGGATTCAACGATGTGCGGCCACAGAGCGGCGAATCGTGCCAAGGTTGGCCAGGAATTGGCAGAATTCGACGATGTGCGGCCGCACAGCGCCAAATCGTGCCAGGCCAGGTGTTCGGGTGGCAGGTTTCGACGATGTGCAGCGACAGAGCGACGAATCGCGCCAAGGTTGGCCAGGAATTGGCACGATTCGACGATGTGCGCCCACACAACGGCGAATCGTGCCAGGCCAAGGATTCAGGCGGCAGAATTCGACGATGTGCGGCCGCACAGCGCCAAATCGTGCCAGAAGCAGCCGGGAATTGGCAGAATTCGACGATGTGCGGCCGCACAGCGCCAAATCGTGCCAGGCCAGGTGTTCGGATGGCAGGATTCGACGATGTGCAGCGACAGAACGTCAAATCGTGCCAGGGACGGCTAGAAGATGGCACGATTCAATGATGTGTGGCGGCAGAGCGGCGAATCGTGCCAGGAAAGGGATTCAGGTGGCACGATTCAACGATGTGCGGCCGCACTGCGCCAAATCGTGCCAGAAGCAGCCGGGAATTGGCAGAATTCAACGATGTGCGCCCACACAACGGCGAATCGTGCCAGGCCAGGGGTTCGGATGGCAGGATTCGACGATGCGCGGCCACAGAGCGGCGAATCGTGCCAGGAAAGGGATTCAGGTGGCACGATTCAACGATGTGCGGCCGCACTCCGCCAAATCGTGCCAGCGCTGGCGGTCCTCTTGTCGCTACTCAACGCCAACTCGTGACAGGACGTCGAATTCAGCTCGATAAGCAGTGTTCGGCACCATGACGTGACGGCGAACCAAACTGAAGCACCTGACGACGGGCCGCTTCTCCCGCAACGCGTTACCCAAACCAAGGCGCGGGAAGGGGAAACGCGAAGCACGACGGCATCGGGATGCCCGCAAAATGTTGGCACGACGTGAGGCGAGGCTTGGGGCAAATCATCCTTTCGATGGTGGTGATACCGCGTTTTATGCGGGGTTCGTGTACCTGTTTTGCAAGGCAAGGGGGCGCGGCATGCCCTGTGTTAGAATCCTGCTTTGCAAAACCGCACTTTAAGAAGGGCTGCATGAATGTCCATATTCGATAGTTTCAGCAGGTCATCGGCTTATGATATGGCCATCGACCTTGGAACCGCAAACACGCTGGTCGCCATTTCCGGCGAGGGCATCGTTATCAACGAGCCCTCGGTTGTGGCGATAGAGAAAAACACCACACGCGTGCTGGCTGTCGGACGCGAAGCGAAGAACATGATCAACCACACGCCGGATGCGTTCAGCGCAGAGCATCCGCTGCATGATGGCGTGATCGCCGATTACGACGTCACCGAGGCTATGATCTCCGCGTTCATCAACAAGGCAGTTCCGCGTAAATACCCCTGGCAACCGAAGCCGCGCATCGTCGTCTGCATCCCCTGCGGTGCGACGTCGGTGGAAAAGCGCGCCGTTTTCGAGGCCACCATCCAGGCTGGCGCACGTCAGGCCTATCTCATCGAAGAGCCCATGGCTGCTGCGATGGGTGCCGACCTGCCGGTCACCGAGCCCACGGGCAACATGATCGTCGACATCGGAGGCGGCACTACCGAGGTTGCCGTCGTTTCCCTAGGTGGCATCGTCACGTCTTCGAGCCTGCGCATCGCGGGCAACCGCATGGATGAAGCGATCGCGAACTACCTGCGTGACCTGCTCGGCATCAAGATCGGCGAGCGCACGGCCGAAATCATCAAGATCAAGATCGGCTCGATCCTGCCGTTCGAAGACGGCCGCGAGCGCGACATGGTCATTTCCGGCCAGGACGTCGTGAACGAGCAGCCGAAAGAGGTCATCGTCCAGTCCGAGGACGTGCGCGTCGCGCTGCAGCCGACGATCGACGAGATGGTCATCCACATCAAGGAGACCTTCAAGAAGACGAACCCGGACCTCGCGAGCGACATCATCAAGAACGGCATCCTGCTCACCGGCGGCGGCGGACTCCTGTCCGGCCTCGATCGCTATCTCACGCAGGAGCTCGAGATTCCCGTTTGGGTGAGTGAGACCGCCCTCACGAACGTGGTCATGGGCTGCCTCAAGGTGCTCGAATCGCCGACGACCCTCAAGCAGACGCTCGTCCGCACGAAGTAACGGGGCGTTTGGTCGATGCCGCTTCGCTTTAACGAAAGGGAGACGGCGGTGAGCGGGAACGTCTTGCTCATCGTCCTGCTCGTGGTGTCCCTCATTTGCACCGCGGTGTACAACGCCGAAGGCGAAGGCGGGCCGCTGCATGCCGTCCAGTCGGCTGCGCGCATCATCGCATCGCCGCTCAGCACGGCTGGCGCTGGCATCCAGGCTGCGGAAACGGCAGCCACGACGACCATCGAGGACCTGAAGGCCGATCCCAACACCGTGAGCGAGCTCAAAGAGCAAAACGAGCAGCTCCGCCAGATGGTCGCGGAACTCGAGGAATACCGCCAGGAAGCCGAGCGCCTCCAGGGCATCCAGAAGCTCAGCGATACCTATGGTATCGAGGGCATGACCTGCCATGTCATCGGGATTTCCGGCGATTCGTGGAACCGCGTGCTCACGGTGGACAAGGGAACCGATTCCGGCATTTCCGTCGGCCTTCCCGTCATGGGAGCAACCGGTCTCGTCGGCCAGGTGAAATCCACCACGGCGACCACGGCCGATGTGCGCCTGCTCCAGGATTCGTCGAGCGGCGTTGCTGTGATGATCCAGTCGAGCCGCGCCGAGGGCCTGCTCAAGGGCAACATCGATGGCCTGCTTTATCTGGAGAACGTCGATGCCGATGTCGAGGTGAAGGTGGGCGACACCATCGTGACCTCCGGATTGGGCGGCGGGTATTTCCGCGGCCTCATCGTGGGCACGGTCGTGCGCGTCGAGGATGGCAACGGCCAAGCGGTGAGGCAGATCGTCGTCGCGCCGAACGATTCCGTATCGGGACTTGAAGAGGTGATGGTCGTCACCTCGGTGAGCTCGAAGAAGAACGCGGCCGACGCCGAGCCCGCATCCGATGACGCGAGTTCGAAGAAATCCGAGGAACAGGCGTCGAGCGACGACAGCGCCGACACCGAAGAGGAATCCTCGGAAGACGAAGAGTACGACGAGGAATACGTCGATGAAGAAGAATACGAAGAGGAAGGCTAGCGGAGTCCCCGATGGGTGCAGATAGGGTATTTCTCATCATCATGGGCGTTGTGGCGGCTGTGCTCCAGCTGCTGCTTGCGCCTGCGCTCACGTTCGGCGACGCGACTCCCAGCTTCATCATCGTGGCAACCGTGTGCGTGATCCTGCTGTTCCCCGACGAGCGGCACTATGTCTTCGCGTTCGTCATGGGGCTCGTGGCCGACCTTCTCGGCCAATCTCCGGTGGGTGCCACGGCGTTTTGCCTGCTGCTGTGCGCATATGTGCTGCCCATGGCCGCAGAAACCGTGGGCACCGACAACATCTTCATGGCGCTTCTGCTCATCTTCGCCGGCATGCTCGTCATCGAGACCGCATTCTGCATCTTCCTCGCCGCATCTGGCATCCTCGGATTCATCGACGGCCTCGTGCATGTCGTGTTCCCCTGCGCCATCTACAACACGCTGCTTGCGTTCCTCGTGTTCTTCCTCATGTCGCGTCTTGGCGGCAAGCGCAGTTCAGGCGGCAGCAACATGACCATGTCGAACCTGCGGTTCAACTAGAGGTTCGGCCATGCTCGAAGCGGTTCTCGCATTCATCATCACCATAGCTATCATCGCGGCCGCGGTTTATGCGTTCGTGAAATACCGCGCCGGCGCCCTGCCGTTCTTCAACAAGGGAGAGGCGAAGCCGAAATCCGACGTCACCTCTATCGAGACCGTCGGCCTGGAGGGCGAGGGGAGGAGCTCGATCTTCGCGAAAGGCGGCGGCCAGGGGACGGTTTCCTCCGACGGTCAGCCCGGTGAAGCATCGTCTTCCATGAATAGCCGTTTCGCGGCCATGGGCGTTCTCGTCGCGGCGATCTTCGGCTCGCTCACGGTGAAGCTCTGGACGCTGCAGATTCTGGAAGGCGGCCGCTACGGCCGCGATGCCCAGGAGAACCTCTACACGACGGTGAGCACGCCTGCGCCGCGCGGCATCATCTACGATGCCGATGGCGTCGAGCTCGTGAACAACCGCAACATCCTCACCATCCTCGCGGAGGGCGGCGTCGCGGATGACCGCGATGTCGTGCGCCGGCTTTCCGTGCTGCTCGGCCTGCCGTACAACGTGGTTCGCCAGCGCATCCAGGACACCTCGAACGGCGCCCAGAGCCAACGCGTCGTGATGAACGACGCCTCGCTTCGCGATGCCGCTTATATTTCCGAGCATCCCGAGGCGTTTCCCGGCGTCATCACGCAGACGCGCACCGAGCGCCATTACCCGATGGGCGCCCTCGCCGCGCATCTGCTGGGATACACCGGCACGGTCACCGAAGAGCAATTGGATTCCGTCGCGCAGGGACGCGAGCTCGCATCGGGCGATTTCGTGGGCCAAAGCGGCGTCGAAGAGGCCTACGATGCGCTCCTCGCCGGCGACCACGGCGTCCGCACCCTCATCGTCGATTCCGGCGGTTCGGTGAAGCAGGTGGTGAGCGAAACCGAGGCGACGCGCGGCAGCGATCTGTACCTCACGATCCGCGAAGGCGTTCAGCATGCTGCCGACCAAGCGCTTCATGACCTCATCGCCCCGAAGGGCATCATCGGCGAGGCCATCGGCACCGCCGGTTCCCTCATCTGCCTCGACTGCACAAACGGCGAGATCATCGCGATGGCGAGCTATCCCACGTTCGACCCGGGCAAATTCGTGGGTGGCATCTCCCAGGAGGTCTGGGAGCGCTTCAACACCGAGAAGAGCCGCTATCCGCTCATGAACCGCGCCATCGCCGGCACGTACCCGATGGCATCCACGTTCAAGGCATTCACGGGCCTTGCGGGCATGAACTACGGATTCGTCGACAACAAGAAGACGTGGAATTGCGAAGGCACGTGGACGGGTTTCGGCGAGCAATTCCCCCAGAGCTGCTGGAACCTGTACGGCCACGGCACCATCGATTTCGAGACCTCCATTTTCGAATCGTGCGACATCACGTTCTACGAAATCGCGAAATCCTTCTGGGATGCCCGCGGCCAGATCGGCGAATCGGCCATGCAGGACTACATCAAGCTCTTCGGCTACGAGGCCATGACGGGCATCGACATTTCCGGCGAGGCGGTGGGCCGTATCCCAACTCCCGAATGGAAAGCGGAATACTTCAAGGACGAGCCTGAAGAAGCCCAGTGGGTCCCCGGCGATATGTCTAACATGGTCATCGGCCAGGGCTATGTCCTGGGCACCTGCATCCAGCTCGCGGTCTCGTACGGCGCGGTCGCGACCGGCGGCAAGATCGTCAAGCCGCACCTCCTGAAAGAGGTGCGCAACTCCCTGGGCGATACCGTCATCTCCGAAGAGGGCGGAATCGACCGTGAGATCGATATTCCCGCCGATAACGTGAAGCTGCTGCAAGCGGGCATGAGGCGCGTCGCGGCAGAAGGCGATGTCGCGCAGCTCTTCCTCGATATGAGCGTCGGCGCGAAGACCGGTACCGCAGAAGTCGCGGGCAAGAAGGACCAGGGCGTGTTCGCCTGCTTCGCCCCGTTCGACAACCCGAAATACGTGGTCGCCTCCATCATCGAGGAAGGCGGCGCGGGCGCCATGTCGGCCGCCATCGCCTCTGCGACGGTCATGCAGGCCGCGCTCGATTATTCCGACGGCAAATTGAAGCCCAAGAAATCGCGCATTTCCGCCGACTACACGGTTGTCGAGGACAAGTCGGGCGGATCCGACACCGAAAGGACCGACTGATGGCACGGATGACGACGATATCGCAGATGCGGCGTCCCGATGCCGCGATGAACCGCGCCGCGCGCATCCGGAAGCGCGGCGAGTTCCCGCTGCCCATCCCGTTCGTCGTGTCGATCGTGCTCGTCACGGTGTATGGGCTCATCGTGTCGTTTTCGGCCACGTCGGCCGATCCCGATTACAACTTCACGAGGCAGCTTGTCGGCGTGCTCGTGGGCGCGGTGATCATGGTGCTGCTGTGGCGCTTCGACTTCCGCCAGCTAGCCGACTACACCACGGTGTTCATGGTGGTGAATATCGTGCTCATCTTGTCACCGCACCTGCCGCTCATCGGCATCGAATCGAACGGCGCGCTCTCGTGGGTGCACCTGGGCCCCATCCGATTCCAACCGGGAGAGTTCGCCAAGGTCACGGTCATCCTCATGGATGCCTGCATCATGGCGCGCTACCGCGGGAAGCTCGATGACCCGCGCGAATACCTCAAGGCGCTCGGCCTCATGGCAGTTCCATTCGTGTGCATCATGACGCAACCCGACTTGGGCACGGGCCTCGTGTACCTGTTCATCGCGGGAATCGCGCTCATCATCGGCGGCGCCCGGCCGAAGTTCATCGGCATTACCGTGGGCGTGGTGGCCGTGCTCGTCGTCGCCGTGTTCCTCATCGACCCGATTCTCGACGCGGCGATGGGGAAGGACGTGCTGCTGAAGGATTATCAGCGTGCCCGATTGCTCGTGTTCATGGACAGCTCGTATGACACCTCGGGTGACGGCTACAACCTCACGCAGGCGAAGATCGCCGTCGGGTCTGGCGGCTTGCTGGGCAAGGGCTTCATGAACGCGACCCAGTCGACGCTCGGCTTCCTGCCCGAAGCGCCGACTGACTTCGTGTTCTGCGTCCTCGCCGAGGAATTCGGCTTCCTGGGCGCCTTGGCGCTGCTCGCCATGTACCTCGTGCTCATCATCTCGTCGCTTCGCATCGCGCGCAGCAGCCAGAACCTGTTCGGGCTCATCATGGTCGTGTGCATCGTCGGCATGTGGTGCTTCCAGATCTTGGAGAACATCGGCATGGACATCGGGCTCATGCCCATCACCGGCATCCCGTTGCCCTTTGTTTCCTATGGTTCGTCGTTCATGGTTGTAAACTTCGTATGCCTGGGTCTCATCGGCTCTGTTTGGGTGCATAATGGCGTTGGCTTCGGAAAAGGGAGGAGCGAGTAGATGAACTCTCCTGTCGATATCAAAGCGGTGCTTGATGCCATGGGCGATGCCGAGGAGGCACGATCCCTGCCCGTTCGCGTGCACGTGTATATGGACGAGACCGCTCCCGGCGATTTGGCGAACATCGTCATGGCCGCCACGCGCACCAATGCGAATAACGCAACCGTCGTGTATGACATGTACCCGCCCCAGCATGGCATTCCGGATGCTTCTGCCGATATGGCCATCCTCGTCGCCGGTGACGACCCGCGTACGGGTAAGGTCTACGCCGATCTGCAGAAGTTCGGTGTCCCCGTCACGGTGTTCGCGCTGAATCGCGAGCAGGTTTGCACCATCGCGAAGGAACAGGGGAACCAGATTTCGGCTGACGATGTCATCGCCCCTGCGAGTTTCGCCGATGAACGCGCCCTGCCCGATCGTGGCGAGGGGTCTCCCATCAACGTCGATTCCAATGATGCCGTCGAGATGTTCCGCGAATTCGGGGCGTGGATTGTCGGCGTCTTCAAGGAGAAGCGCCTCGCGTTCGCGCATGCCTTCCCGTGCGTGCGCCGTCCGCTTGCCCTCGAATCCGTGAACGAGACGGCTGTGCAGAACGCCGGCATCGGCGTGGTCGCCATCATCCCCGGCGCCGACATGCCGCTGATGACGCTCAACCAGGTGAAGATGCTGCTCGAGATGGCGGCTGCCTATGGCGAGGAGCTCACGCTCGAGCGCGTGAAGGAAATCCTCGCGATCGTCGGCGGCGCATTCGCGTGCCGTTCGGTGGCCCGTCAAGCCATTGGCATCGTTCCGGGTGTCGGCTGGGTCATCAAGGGCGGTGTCGGCTATATCGGCACCATCGCGATGGGCCGTGCGCTCATCGAGTATTTCGAGCAGGGGACCGATATTGCCGCTTCTGTCCAGGCGGTGGCCGATTCCGTGAAGTCGGCTCCGGCATGGGCTGGCGTTTCGAAGGAAAACGGCATTGCCCAGAATGCGATGCTGGTGCTCGATGCCGCGCGCGAGAAGGCGACGACGGC
>JAUNEQ010000165.1 GCA_030525445.1 Coriobacteriia bacterium
TCGTCTGGATCTGGTACAGCGTGGTGGGAAGCTGCTTGTAGGAGCGCAGCTCGTTGCGCACGAGCGCCGTGATGAGCTCCTCGTGGGTGGGCCCCAGGCAGAACCCATGGTCATGACGGTCGCGCAGGCGCATCAGCTCGGGGCCGTAATCGTTCCAGCGGCCCGACTCCATCCACAGCTCTTCCGGCTGGATGGCCGGCATCAGGATTTCCTGCGCACCGGTGGCATCCATCTCCTCGCGGATGATCTGCTCGATCTTCCGCAGCACCATCTGGCCCAGCGGCAGGAAGGTGTACACGCCCGATGCCGTCTTGCGGATCATGCCAGCGCGCACCAGCAGACGGTGGCTCGCAATGTCCGCGTCGACCGGATCCTCCTTCAGCGTCGGCATGTACAGCTTGCTCAGCTCGATAACACGAGTCATTTTCCCTCTCCATTCCACAGTCGACCCTTCGGCGCATCGTGCGGGGTTCCCGCCATGCACCACAGGGGACATCACAGCTTCTCGATTTCCTCTATCAGGGTGTCTACGACAACGTCGGTAGACACTTTACGCAAAATTTCGCCATTTCGGAACAGGATTCCCGCTCCATCACCGAAAGCGACGCCAATATCGGCGTCACGCGCCTCGCCGGGGCCGTTCACCACGCAGCCCATCACCGCCACCTGAACGGGCTTCGCGACGGAGCGCAACCGCTCCTCTACCTGCTTGGCGATGGGGATGAGGTCGACCTGGCAGCGGCCGCATGTGGGGCAGGAAACGATTTCGGGGCTACGGCGGCGCAATCCCAGCGCCTGCAGCAACGCCCAACAGGCATGGACTTCCTGCACGGGATCGTCGGTGAGGCTGATGCGCATGGTGTCGCCGATGCCCTCTTCCAGCAGCACGCCCAGCCCCGCTGCCGACTTCACGAGGCCCTGGAAAAGCGTGCCGGCCTCGGTCACCCCGATATGCAGCGGCACCTGCGGAATGCGTTTCGCCAGAATGCGGTAGGCCTCGATGGTCGTGGGCACGTCGTGCGCCTTCGCCGAAATCACGATGTCGTCGAATTCGCGCTCTTCGAAATGCGCAACATATTGGCAGGCAGATTCGGCGAGCTTCTCGGCCTGGCTGAGGTCGGAGCGCTGCTGGATGGCATCATCGAGCGATCCCGCGTTCACGCCGATGCGGATGGGGATTCCCGCAACGCGCGCGGCCTCGATCACCTCGTCGGTGCGCTCCCACCCGCCGATGTTGCCGGGGTTGATGCGCAACTTCGCGGCACCACGACGGGCCGCCTCGATGGCGATGACGTGGTCGAAATGGATATCGGCCACCACGGGCAGCGGGCTCTTCGCGCACACCTGCTCGAAGGCATCCAGGTACTTCCGGTGCGGAATGGCCATGCGGATGATCTCGCAGCCCGCATCGGCCAGCCGCTCGATTTGCGCAAGGTTGCCCGCGACGTCATCGGCCGCGGCATTCAGCATCGACTGCACCGCGCAGGGCGCGCCGCCGCCGATGGGCACCCCACCCACAAGCACTTGCTTCGTTTGTTCGTTCGGTTTCATGGCAGAACCTCCTGCGGGCATTGTACCCGCAGCGTGCCGAGCTGTCCCGTCACGCGCGAAAGGCACCGGTTTTCCGCCACACCGTCATCGGTTTGTAGGCGCCTGAACGCTCTCGGTGCTTCACGCGCCCTCGCCCGAACGACTGGCGAATTCCCGCACTTCGTGTTCGAGACCCTCAAGGTCATGCAGCGCCGCCTGCACGGTATTGAGCGAGGACATCGCGCGATCGGACCACATATGTTGCACCTGCTCTGGCGCACCCGACTCCCGAATGGCGCTTAGAACCTCCCCGTATACGCGTTCCTCGAGCCGATAGAGCAGCATCTCTCCTTCACCGTTCTTGGCCATCACGCATCACCGTCCATCCCGTATTCCAACACGCACGCGCACCGACAGGCACTCCTCATTCGTCGTTTCATTTATGAGTATTCGCATGTAATGATTATTAAATGTAGCATTTCGCATGTCTCATGAATGACATTTATGGGACATGACGGGTTTCTCCCCGACATTTTTTCGACTCCGATAAGTTTTCGTGAATACCACAGACTTGATTCGCGCACTTGCGCATACGAAGATCGCGTCCTCATGAAACATATTTGGTGCGCATTTTCAACAATTCTTCGCAGACGGTTTTTTAGATATTACCGTATATATGTATAGAAGCCCTGATGTATTACATCGGATATATATTGCGTATATAAAGGAGGTTATGCTTTGAGCAATCCCCCCCCCCCTCAATTATGCGTTATCGCAGTTCATATACATCATTTCAGCTTACCAATTCCTATCATAAACAGAGGCGGATCAAACCGCATCACAGCTTTCTCTATACATATTCTGTAGCACGCAGGAATTCTTTGGAGTTTCATCAAGCTATTCCAGCCGAAGGGAGCCAAAGAATGGATATTCAGGAAATCTTTGCGGCAAATATGCGGCGTTATCGGAAAGCCGCGCACCTTACCCAAGAACAGCTTGCGGAAAAGTGCGGGCTTCACCGCACCTATATCGGCGGCATCGAGCAAACACGCGTCAACGCGAGCATGAAGAACATCTCCAAGATCGCCGACGCGCTCGAGATCGACCCGGCTCTGCTGTTCATGAAGGACGCAGCCGATGGCTCACCCCGGAATTTCATCCCCATCACAAACGACGTCGACAAACACTCGTATGCACTCGTGGAGTGGGCCAATGACGGCGTCAACGTCCGCCCCATCGACGTCCGCCACGACGATCTCACCGTTCAGGTGCTCTCAAGCCTCATCAGCCGGGGCATGACCGGCGAGGCGCTGCTCACCGCATATCGCGAGACCTGCGAGGAAATCGAGCACTTCCTCGATTTGCCCACCAATCGCTCGTGAAGCCCGGGGCGCATCGCCCGATACGTAGACGTGGGGCGCTACCCCCAGTTCCCGAAAATGAACCTTTGGATATCCTGGTTGAGCATGATCAGGAAGAATCCGATGAATAGCATCATGCCCGCCGCAGAAAGCGCGTTAAGCGCGCGCATGGTGATGCTCTTCCGGCGGATGAGCTGGTAAATCTCGATGACGAAACGTCCACCGTCGAGCGGCGGGATGGGCAGCATGTTCATGAGTCCCAAGCTCACCGAAATCATCGCGCTGAATGCGAGGAAGTTCGTGAACCCGGCGTCGAAGGCGCTCTTCGACATCACGGCGATGCCGACGATGCTCGTGGAATTCGAGACGGTGTCCGCCGCCGTCTGGGGGTTGAAGAGCCCCAGGATCGCCATGAACACCGCACCGATGTAGTTGAAGCCCGCCATGATGGCGCGCCCGGGATCGACCGTCACGTGGGACACCGTGCCCGTCGCTTGGTCGGTCACATCGAAGCCCAGCACGGAATAGATGATGACGAACACCACGATGGCGAACAGCAGGTTCATAGCCGGGCCAGCAAGCAAGATGGCACATCGTTTGAAGAAGCCGAGCGATCGGTATTGCTGGCTGCGCTCGCTTTCGTAAAGCGCCTGTTCGCTGGGCACCGCCCGCGGCTCGCCCGACTTGAATCCATCGCGCTCTGGAGCACGGTACGTGTTGTAGTCGTCGGTCTTGCGCGGCATCTCGATGGTGCCCCACTCCACCAGCTGCTCGAGCCCGGCAAAGGCATCGTCGTCGGAGATACCCAGCTCACGAGCGGCGTCTTCCATGTCGATGGTCCCATGCTCGTATACCACGCGCATGAGCCCGGAAAGGTGGGGGCTTTCGTCGCCGGGCTCCATGCCGCATACGCGCGCATAGCCGCCCAAGGGCACCGCCGTCACGCCGAATTTCGTCCCATGCCACGTGAACCCGATGTTCGGGCCCGGGAAGCCCAGCATGAACTCCGTCACGCGGACGCCAAGTGCGCGCGCCACCAGATAATGCCCGCCCTCGTGCACGAACACGAGCACCGACAAGATGATGACGAGAAATATGACCATCCAGACGACGTCCAAGCGAATTCCTTTCTTGTTATCGGATGTCCCATGGTATCCCTCCCGCGGCCCGCACCAGCAAGTTCCGCAACAATTCCGCATGAGGGGGCCGCATATGCTCCAGCAGCGTCAGACCTCGACCCTCAGACCCTCGTTTTGAGGGCGAAACCAAGGTTTGAGGTACGCGATTCTTGCCAGGGCAAAGTAGCAGCCAA
>JAUNEQ010000166.1 GCA_030525445.1 Coriobacteriia bacterium
AGATGCGGGCTCTGGGTGGAATGGGGAGTGTTCGCGAAGGGGCTGAGGTTTTGATTGGGGCGGGGTGGTTGGGTGGAGAGGACTTCTTGATTGTGGTGGGGATTGCCCGTGGTTGGGGTGTGATTGCCTGAAGCGCTGGACCCCCCGGATTATCTAGGGTCTCTTTTTTGCTTGGTGGGTGGGGTGGGGATGGGTCCCACCTGCTAATTTTTTCCATATGGCTACATTCGGGGGATGGGGTTGGAGGTGTCGCAATATGTTGTGGTTGGTTGGTGCCGTTGGGGGATAAACACCATCCTTTGGGGGTCTTGAATTGGGGTAAAGGGGTAAAAAGTGTTGCGGAGTGGGATGAGGTGGGGTAGTATGTCAATCGCTGGAAAGGTCATGTATGGGAAAAGGAGGGCTGGATGTCCGGTCTGGTGGGCGAGTTCCATCACAAGCTCGACGCCAAAGGCCGTGTATCTTTGCCTGCCAATTTCCGCAAGACCCTTTCGGACAATCTCAAGGTGACGCTTTCGCCTGAGGATGAGTGCCTCTATGTGTTCGAGCCGGACGCGTTCAGCGCCTGGGTCGATTCCTTCTTCGAGGAGGATGGGGGTTACAAGTCCCGCAGCAGGCGCCATGTGAACCTGCGTCGCGTGCTGAATTCGCGCGCCAGGGACATCGAGGTCGACTCCGCCGGTAGGATCAATATCTCGGCCGACCTCCGTTCGGACGCAGGTCTGGACAAGGAGGTCGTGATCAACGGCGACACCGATCACCTGGAGATTTGGGATGCGAAGCGTTGGGATGAGTTCCTCGGCAGCGTCACGCTGGCCGACCTCATGAACGATTAGGCCCAGACGTGAGCGACATGACAATTGAATATCGGCATATCCCCGTTCTGCTCGCCGAGTGCCTCGAGCACCTACAACTAGAAACGAAGCACACGTTCGTGGACGCAACGCTCGGCGGGGCAGGACATTCTATCGAAGCGGCCAAGCTCCTGGGGAGCGCGGGCACGCTCATCGGGATCGACCAGGACACGGTTGCCTTGAAGGCGGCACGCGCCCGGTTGCAGACGATACCCGAGGAGTCGCGGCCCGAACTGAAGCTCCTCCACGGTAACTTCGGCAGCATGGACGAGCTGCTGGTGCAAGCTTGCGTTCCCGAAGTCGATGCATTCCTGTTCGACCTGGGAGTCTCGTCCGTGCAGATAGACACGCCATCTCGTGGCTTCTCCTTCAAGGAGGACGGCCCACTTGATATGCGGATGGATCCGGGAAAACACACCTTAACCGCAGAAGAGATCGTGAACCACTACAACGAAGCAGATCTCGCCCGGGTCATCCGTAACTACTCTGATGAGAAGTGGGCAAGCCGCATCGCCTCGTTCATCGTGAAGGCGCGCCAAGAGGCGCCCATCCAGACGAGCGCGCAATTGGTGGAAATCGTCAAAGCCGCCATTCCCGCAAGCGCACGCCGCGCCGGCGGGCATCCGGCGAAGCGGACCTTCCAGGCGTTGCGCATCGAGGTGAATTCCGAGCTGGACGTGCTCCGCGACGCGCTGGAGTCCGCCGTCAGGTGGCTTTCTCCGGGCGGACGGCTGGTGGTGATCAGCTACCACTCGCTGGAGGACCGCATCGTGAAGGATGTCTTCAAGCAGGCGTCTACGGGATGCACGTGCCCACCCGGCTTGCCGGTGTGCGCATGTGGAAACAAGCCGATACTCAAGATCATCACGCGGAAACCGGTGTTACCTACGGCCGCCGAGATTGAGCGCAATCCGCGCGCACGCAGCGCCAAGCTGCGGGTAGCGGAGCGCCTCGACTGATACGAAGAACCCGCAGGGCGGGTGGCGGATGCGGAGCCGGCAGCGGTTGCGCGTTTGACGTCTATCCTGCGAAACGAAGCATAAACGCAGCAGAGGGGAGGACGTCATGGCCGGCGCACCTGCATATCGCTATGAAGCATATGACTACGACTATGCCGAACAACCCCGGTACACCCGTCGTCCCGATATCACCGTCATTCCCGGTTCTGGCCCGGCAGCGCATGTCGACCCGCGCATCTTCGTCGCACTGCGCGTCATCGCCGCCGTTGTGGTTATCCTCGCAATCGCCGGAGCGGTTCGCCTGAGCTTTGACGCCGCGACCGTAAGCGCTTCTGTGAGCTATGAAGAGCTTGCCATGGATGTGAATTCTGCCCGCGCCGAAGGCAGCGCGCTCGAGGTGCAGGCGTCGAACCTGTCGAACCCGGCGTATGTGCGCGACTATGCCGCGAACAAGCTGGGCATGAGCGCACCCGAAATGGTGGAGACCATGACGCTGGGGGAGGATGTCGTGGCGGTCGATGAGGGCGGTGCCCTTTCGCTTTCGGGAAGCCTTGCCGCCGTCGCGCGCAGGTAGCCCATGTCCAGGATGGGCAGACAGCGCGGAAGAGAATCTGAACGGCCCCAACGGGGCCGTACTAGTTCGTATGCCGGTGATTCGGAATCCGTAGGCGGCATGTCGAGCCGCATCGTCTGGATATTCGTCGTGTTCCTGGCAATCGCCGCGCTCTTTGTGGCGCGCCTGGTATATTTGCAGGTCATCGTTGCCGACGATTACACCGAGGAAGCCCGGAGCGCCCGCACGGTGGAGATTCCCATCACCCCGAAGCGCGGCACGATATACGACCGCAACGGCATGGTGCTCGCGGCGAGCGTGGACGCGACGACGGTTTGCTGCAACCCGCGCGAAGTGGAAGACGCCAAGGCAACGGCCGCGGCGATCGCGGAGATTCTCGGCGGCAAGGCCGATGATTACCTCGAGCCGCTCACCAGGCCCGATACCTCTTTTGCGTATATCAAGCGCAAGGCCGATGTGGATGAGGCGAAGACGCTGCGCGAAAAGGAGCTCGCGGGAGTCTACTTCGTGGCCGACACGAAACGCGTGTATCCGAACGGGTCGGTGGCCGGCCAGATCGTCGGCCTCGTCGACATCGACGGGAAGGGCCAGACCGGCCTCGAGGCGTATTACGACGACATCCTCGGCGGCAAAGAGGGCAAGATCGTCTACGAGCAGGGCGCGACGGGCATCATCATCAGCGGCACGATGGTCACGGAAGAGGCCGTTCCCGGTGACGACATCACGATCTCCATCGACATCGACATGCAGCAGAAAGTCGAGAAGGCCGTGAGCGCCATGGCCGAGAACATGAAGGCGAAATCCGGTCAGTCGGTTATCGTCGATGCGGCGACCGGCGAGATCCTCGCCTGCGCGTCAACCCCCTTGCTCGACCCCACGAACACCGAGGAGATTGCCGACCACGCGCCCGAGAGCCAGTGCATCACGCGAGCGTTCGAGCCGGGCTCCATCTTCAAGAGCGTCGCGATGCTCGCCGCGCTCGAGGATGGGTCCGTGAAGCCGGCTGATTCGTTCTTCTGCCCGAACATCCTGCCTGCCGACGAATACTACGTGTCCGACGCCCATGAACGCGCGGATGAGACGATGACCGCGACGTCCATTCTCGTGCGCTCTTCGAACGTGGGCATCTCGCTCATCGCCAAGCGCATGGGCTTCGACAAGCTCAACGATGC
Source organism: Coriobacteriia bacterium (assembly GCA_030525445.1). GTDB lineage: Bacteria > Actinomycetota > Coriobacteriia > Coriobacteriales > Eggerthellaceae > UMGS1519. The sequence continues at coordinate 3,560 of JAUNEQ010000166.1, forward strand.
GATTGCGCGCTACGGCCTCGACTCGACGCTTACCGGCGTCGACTATCCGGGCGAGTCGGCGGGCTACCTGCTCGACTTCGACCAATGGTCGCGCATCCAAGGCTACAACATCAGCTTCGGCCAGGGCATCTCCGAAACCCCCATCCAGATGGCGCGCTTCTACGGCGCCATCGCCAACGACGGCCTCGCGATCACGCCGCACTTCCTCATCGAGCGCGGCGATGGCGGAGATGTGACGTGGGAGCAGCGGCAAATCGTGAGCAACAAAACCGCGTTGTCCCAGCTCATCGAGATGCTCGAACTCGTCGTCGAAGAGGGCACCGGCGTCGGCGCCCAGATTCCGGGCTATACGGTCGCCGGCAAGACCGGCACCGCCGAATACGTGAAGGAAGGCGAAGAGGAGAAGGGCTACCTCACCGACCACTACAACAACAGCTTTATCGGGTTCTTGCCGAAGAGCGATTCCAAATTGGTATGTTTTGTGGGAGCAAGCGAAGTGCCTTCCGAGACTGCGACCACCGAGGTGTTTCAAGATATAATGTCGTTTGCTATCGAGCGATACAACATCAATGCCGTTCAGGAGTGAATTATGGCCAAGACGTGTGCGGAACTGTTCCGCGGGCTTCCCTGCACCATCATCGG
>JAUNEQ010000035.1 GCA_030525445.1 Coriobacteriia bacterium
CGTCGCCAATCCAGGTCTCGATGTCGACGATGTCGAGGATCTCGGCCTCGATGAGCGCCTTGTTCAGCGCCACGTATTCCTCGGCAGAGAAGGAATCCTGACCGCCCTGGCTCGTGCTGCGGAACGTGAACAGCAGCGGATGCTCGGGGACGGCAGCTGCGATTGCGCGACCATCCTCCACCATCTTGGCGGGATCATGGCGATCATCGTGGAAGTCGCCACGCCACTCAAACATCTGCACGCCGTTGGCCTTGCCCTCTTCGATAACGTCGAGGCATTCCTGCAGGTTGGCGCCCATCACGGAAATGATGGCCTTGGACGGGCCTTCGCCGATCTTGCAGCCCTTGATGTCCAGCACCTTGCGCTCGCGCAGCGGTTCAATCATGTCGTTCTCCTTCGTGAGACGTTGTCGTGTGGATGAGCAGGGCCATTCCCCTGCTCATCGTGATGAAACGGTTGTTACTTCTTGTACTTCTTCACCAGCTGGCGACCGGCGATGTAGCTCATGATCTCGGGGGTGCCGCCAGCCATCTCGTAGCCGCGCAGGTCCTTCCAGATGCGGCCGACGCGAACCTCGTCGGTGTAACCCAGGGCCGCGTAGATCTTCAGGGCGCGGTCGGCAACCTCGACGCACTTCGGGCAGGCGTAGTACTTCAGCAGCGAGCCCTCGATGCGGACGGATTCACCATGGTCGAGCATCCACGTAACGCGATACAGCATCGTGCGGACGTTCTGCAGGATGACTTCCATCTCCACCAGGTGCTGCTGGATCTGGGCGATGTTGCCGATGGGCTTGCCGAAGCAGATGCGCTCGGACGCATAGGCGGCGGCATCGTCCATGGCAGCCTGCGCCTGGCCGAGGGCCTGGGCGACGACGAGCACGCGCTCGAACTCGAACTTCTTCATCAGGAGCTTCCAGCCCTGGCCGGCCGGTCCGATGCGGTCTTCCTCGTGCAGGACGACGTTGTCGAAGAACTGGTCGCAGAACGGCACGATCTCCTGGCCGATCTTATGCAGCGTGCCGGTGGAATAGCCGGGGACGTCGTTCTTGACGAGCCACAGCGAGTACTCCTTGTTCTCGTAGGAGGGGTCCTCGTCCTTGGCGATGACGACGGAATACACGGCATGCTCGCCCAGGGTGACCCAGGTCTTCTGGCCGTTGAGCAGGTAGGTGCCGTCGGGCTGCTTCTTGGTGTGGCAGGTCATGGCATTGTTGTCGGAACCGGCGCCCGGCTCGGAGATGGACGTGCAGGCCGCGATGAGGTTCTCCTGCTGAACGACGTCCATGATGAGGGCTGCCTGCTCGGGGGTGCCGAAGTCGATGATGTCCATGAGGGAGTTGATCTCGGTCTGGAACGACATGACGGAACCGCAATAATGGTGGAACTTCTCGCACATCAGGACGAGCGTGGTCTTGTCGCAGGGCACGCCGCCGACTTCCTCGGGAAGGCCCATGTACACGAAGCCGGCCTCGCGGTAGGCGGTGATGGCCTCCTGGTTGGGCTTGTGGTTGCGGTACATTTCCTTGACCTGCTCGTCGCTCCAATAGCGATCGGCATATTCCTTGATGCTCTCAACCAGCAACTCTTGTTCGTCGGTGAAGGTGAAATCCATCCCGGCCTTCCTTTCCTGATCTCCCGCCACCCGCGACGGCGATTGGCGTGCATCGCTTGTGCGATCCAGCCGTTCAGGCGGCATTTCTACACGTTAATAGGATAAGCGAATTACCCGCCAATTCTCATGCATCTCTGACACCGCTCCTATTCGCACGCTGAATAGGAGTTTCTCGCTCTTCGCCCCCGGTTCTCCCCTCATCCGGAAAGGTCGCCATGGGGCCGTATCTCATGCGTGTCCAAATAGCGCAGCGCATAGTCGATGAACGCCGATGCGACCGCTCGCTGCGAGGCTTTCAGATACGCGAAATACACTTTGTGATAGGCATCGGTCGGCACTTCCTCGAAGGGGATGAACGCCAGCCCGGGGAACACCTTCACCACGAGCGAATAGCTGAAAACAGCCATCGTCTGCGGGTCCGCCTGGACCATCGATGCCATCGTCATCTCGTCGAAAAAGCTTTCCTGCACGTCGATATCATAGCCTTCGAGCGCCTGCTTCACCGCGCCATACGCCGCGTTGCTGGTCTCGTAGGTCATGACCGTGCGGCCTTCCAGTTCCTTCAGCGAGATGCTTTTCCGCTTTGCCCACGCATGCTGCTTGTTCACGCAGAGCACCGTGGGCTGGAGGCCGCAGAGCCGGTAGTTGATGCGGGAGTCTTCCCCCACCTTGCTCGCGAACGCCACATCCAGCTCGCCCTGCAGGAGCTGGCTCGTGAGCTCGTGCGAGTGCGCTTGGCGAATCATGAACGTCGGCTCGAGCGGGGACTCCGCCCGGAACTCGTTCAGGGCGCGCGACCAGGCCTTGCTCTGCATGCAGGGGATCACGCCCACCCGGAGCAAGGCGTTCTTCGCGCCGTATTCCGCCTCGCGGGCAAGCTCGATGCCGGCATCGATATCGGCCAGCGCCAGGCATACATGCTCGTAGAAGCTCTCCCCCGCCTGCGTCAGCGACGCCTTGCCCGAACGGCTGCGCACGAGCAGCTTGGCGCCGATTTCGGATTCGAGGCGCGATATCGCCGAGGATAATGCCGGCTGCGAGATGAAAAGGTCGGCTGCGGCCTGCGTGTAATTCAGGAGCTCAGCGAGCCGTTTGAAGTAGCGCAATTGATCCAGCGTCATCGGGAATCGTCCTTCTTGCGGGTGACGACCTCGATGACGAACCCAAGCTCGTCGACGGTGTCGTAGTACGTGAACTTCCCGCCGGGAGTCACGATGGATCCGCCCTCCTGGTAGATCTCGATGCCCCGCTCGGCGAGCAAGCGCGACACGACATCGTTGTCCTCCACGTCGGCGAAGCGGATGTGGTGGATGGCATGCCCGCGTGCGCGGCAGTCCTGGATGATGTGGTCCTTCCACGCGGAATCGCCGCCCATGGGCTCCATGAACTCGAGTTCCACCCCGAACTGCATGTAGCTCGCGATAGTCGCCCATGATTCCACCGGCTCATCGCGGTAGCGCACCCACGGGTACTTCGCCTCGAACACCTTGGTGGGTTCGACGCCGAACACCTTCCGCATCCCCTCGATGGGCCGTTGCAGGTCCTCGACGATGATGCCGATCTGGATGACGTCCTTGAGCAAATCTGTTGGCACCAGGCCTTGCACGACGTCCATGCCACGCCTCCTTTGCGGTTTTCCCCAGTATACGATGGGAATGGAATGCCTTCCCCTGATGATATGGGACAAAATGCCCCCCGCAGCATATGAGACACCCCTGGGCTGCTGCTTTGCCGGCAGCACCAGGGGTGTCTCATATGCTGCGGGGCATTTTGTCCCATATCATCAGGAGCGTCGGGCGCAGCCCTTAATCGATTTCGACTACCTGGTGCGTGTTGGCCGACTCGATGATCGCATTCACCATCTTCAGGGTCTTCAGGCCTTGCGCACCAGTACAGCGCGGCACCGTTTCACGGCCCAGGCACAGGTCGAAGAAATGGTCGACCTCGGACTGCATGGGGTCGTTGAGCTCCACCTGCAACTGCTCGTGCGCGAGTGGATGGAACCAACCCCAATGCTCCTCATCGGGATACGTGTAGAACGTCATGCTCGGGAAGCCGATGGAACCCTTCGTGCCGAAGATGTGCATGCTATCCTGGCCGTCTTCCCAGCACATGCGCTCGTCGGCGTGCGCGAGCAAGTCGTAATTCCAGGGACTCGGCGTGCCGTCGGAAAGGAAGTACGTGGCCGTGGGGCCTTCGGCGAACTCGATGAGCGCGGAGCAGGAATCCTCGGACTCGTTGCCGCGAATCGTGCTGCGCTTGGCGGCATACACGCGCACCGGGGTCATGTCGAGGACATTGTTCAGGTCGTCGATGTCATGGATGGCATTCACCAGCAACGGGCCGCCGCTGGGAACCTGGCGCCACTCGTCATCCCAGTAGCCCGGGTTCTTGCAGATGGCGTAGTAGCTCTGCACGCTCACGATATCGCCCAAACGGCCGCTGGCCAGGAACTCCTTCAAGGCCAGGAACAGGTTGGCCGAACGGCGATGGTGCCCGATGAGCAGGGTCGCGCCCGCCTCTTCGCACAGGTCGATGATCGCCTGGCCCTCTTCCGGCGTGCTCGCGATGGGCTTCTCCAGCAAGATGTACTTGACGCCAGCCTCCACGCACGCCTTGGTCGCAGGCAAGTGCAACTGATTCGGCAGAGCGATGGCCACGGCATCTACCTGGACGTTCGCCAGCAGATCCTGGTAGTCGGCGTACAGGGGCACCCCGTACTTCTGCGCGGCGTCATCCGCCTGCTGGCCAAAACCGGCAAGCGCCACGAAATCGCATGCGGGGTTCTGGACAGCGCGCAACGCGATACGCGCGCCCTGGTTTGCGCCGAAAATCGCCAACTTCACCTTCTCCATGGTTGCTCCTATTGCTCGCGGCTCATTACCGTCCTGGAGGTGATTATCCGGCATAAGTTTGGCAACCCCCTATTCAATTCGCGCGCATATGAGGTTCTGTTATAAGCATCGTTTATAACATTGAGATCATCAAGCGCTCACTTCATCGAGGAGTTGCTTTATCTGGGTGACGGCCTCTTCGAGCGGGGCGCGCGCGGGAACAAGCGCTGCTTCAATTTGCTCAAGCTTCGCCTTGGCCGCCGCAATCTGGGCGTCCACCTCGCGGCGCTGGAACACCTTGAATTTCCCGATTCGGGTCTTGCGCTGTTCGAGCTCCTCGATTTGCTGCAGCAGCAACCCCCGGCCCGACTGGCCCACAAGCTCATCCACTTCCGCTTGCAGGACATTCAATTCCTCTTGCAACCGGGCTTTTCGCTCCTCCGCCGTTGGGGCATCTTGTACCACCCATTCCCGGTACCGCTCTCGCCACGCCTCAATGCGCTCGAGCGATTCCGCGCGGCGCGCGGCTTCCTGCTCGCTCACCTGCGTCAACCGCGGCGCAAGCGCCTTGCGGAAAGTGTCGCCATAGGGCACCTTGTCGTTCAGCGTCGCATACGCGGTGTACACCAGGCGATCGCCCGGCATGATGCCAAGCTTCGAGCGCAAGCACAGGTTGTCCACCAGGTTGAGCTCGTCTTCCAAGAGGTCGCGGCTCAAATAGGGAATCTCGACAAGCATGCGCTGCCAATCCCCCATCGTCTTGTGCAGCTGCTTTGCGCCCATGTACGAGGGCATCATCATGTCATCTTCCAAGCAGAGCGCGATCTGCTTCTTCCGCGCTCCGTAGATTTCGGTGGCAACTTCGTGGCGCTTGCCTTCGGAGGCCAAACCCAACGCATGCGTGGCCGACTCTATCGCGAAATCCACGTCCAGCACGTGCATCTTGGCATCCCATCCGCCAAAGCATGCCAGCAGCTCCCAGGCTTCCGCATTGTTTTCCTGCAGCTCGAGCGCCCGCTTGCAGCATTCCGTGAGCCGGTTTGAATCCTGTGCCTCATACGCTTCGCGCGCATCCCGCAGGCACTGAGACAGTTCGGTATTACCGCTGCTCATTTCATTGTTGTCGACAGCATTCAACTCCACGCGACACCTCCCGGCATAACGATCTCACGGGGTTCGCCACCCCATATCGCCTTGCGACATTGTAGCAATGACTCTCGCGAAACCTATCGCGGGGATAGTCCCCGCGATAGGTTTCATGGGCTCTCGTTCAGATCTCCGCCGAAAACACCCCGTTTTCGAGGCAAAACCAAGGTTTTTGATCGATCGGGGATAATCAGCCGGGGGAAACCTTTATTCTCAGCACAGATAGTCGCAGCTCTGACCTGGGCGTTTGCAACAGGATAACCGCCGCTACTTTGATGAGCCGGATTATGATTGCTCAAAAACCTTGGTTTGCCTCGAATACGGGGTGTTTCGCCGCGAGGTTTGGCGTTAGACCGGGTATCGGGCGCAATTTTTGCGCTTTACGCCCTGGCGGTTCCCTCGCTCATTGGCCATTACAGGACAATTAATGCCACTTGTCTGTTATTTGTCCTGAACCAATTCGCCATGTGTATAATTTGTCATATGGAAATACAACAGCTCGAACAGTTTGTGACCATTGCAGAGTGCGAGAACCTAACGAAGGCCGCGCAGAAGCTCCATGTGTCTCAACCAAGCCTATCTCGCAGCTTGCATGCGCTAGAAGACGAATTGGGCACCATTCTTTTCGACCGAATCGGGCGTAACATCGTCTTGAACAATGCCGGCCGCATCGCGCTCGAGCGCACGCTTGTCGCGCTGAATTCCCTCGACATCATCAAGCGCGACGTCGAGGAATACAATCACGAGACCAACCGTACGGTAAATGTCTACGCCCCGGTCCCCATGGGGAACAATGAAGAGATCATCATCGAATTCAAGCGCACGCACCCCGATATCCACCTGCGCGTGGGCACGTACAACACCACCTACTCCGACCGGCTGAAGCGCCTACGTCCGGACATCACCTTCTTCGCCAGCCCCATCGTGCACAAGGAGCCCAACTACCTCATGCTGGGCGAAGAAGACATCGTGCTCGCTGTCGCAAAGAAGAACCCGCTCGCCCAACGCGAGTCCGTGCAGCTCAAGCAGCTGTCGCAGGAGCGTTTCATCGGCCTTCTGCCCAGCACGCTCTACGACATCGTGAATCACATGTTCCTGGAAGCTGGCTTCGAGCCGAACGTCGTGTTGGAAGACCAGCACTACAGCCGCATCATGGCATACGTCGCCGCCGACTTCGGCCTGACCCTCGCCCCCGCCATCACCTGGTTCGGTCGCTGGAAGAGCGATGTGGCAGGCATCACGATCAGCGACGTGCACCGCAAACGCTATCTGTACCTGAAATGGCCCGAGAACTCCGTGATGAACGAAGCCACGCTTCGTTTCCGTGAGTACCTGGTGGACTACTACAACAAGAACTACGGGTTCACCTGCGGGCTCTAGCTGGCCAAAGGGGATACCCCATTGGCCAACGCTCCCGCCTATTCACTGAGCGAATTAAAGCAGTGAAGCACCTGAATTGGTCTGCAAAGCCGTATGACGTATCCTGTCATTGACGATAAAACCCGTCGTCAATGGGTTCGTTTCAATGCGGCACGCGCTCAAGACCGCTGCCGACGCCTCAACGAGAAAGGATCTCCATGGCAGCCCAATCGAAGTTCATCAGCGGACACACTCACCTCATCAGCCTCATCGGCAACCCGATCCGCCACTCCAAGTCGCCGGTCACGCATAGCGTCTCCTTCGAGAAGCTGGGCATCGACGCCGTTTACCTGGCCTTCAACATCACCCCGGAAGACCTTCCGGACGTGCTCGCCGCCATGCGCCGCATGGATGGCTGGGATGGCTCGAACGTCACCATGCCCTGCAAGCAGGCCATCATCCCGTACCTTGACGGCCTTTCCGACGCAGCCGAGCTCATGGGCGCGGTCAACGTCCTGCAGAAGACCGAAGATGGCAAGCTCATTGGCCATAACACCGACGGTGCTGGCTTCTGGGAGAACCTGAAGAAGAACGGCGTCGAGGCTGAGGGCAAGACCGTCACCGTCACCGGTCCTGGTGGCGCTGGCTCCGCCATCTGGGTGCAGGGTGCCCTGAACGGCGCTGCCAAGATCCACATCTTCGCGCGCCAGGACGGCCCGTCCTACAAGCACACCCTCGAGCTGCTTGACGCCGTCGTCGCGAAGACCGGCTGCGACGTGCAGCTGCATCCGTTCGAGGACAAGGAGGCCATGAAGGCCGCCATCGCCGAGAGCGATATTCTGGCCAATGCCACCAACGTGGGCATGGGCGCCGACAACACCGAGAGCCCGGTCCCGGCCGAATTCATCAAGGACGGCATGGTCGTCGCCGACGCCATCTACTTCCCGCTGATGACCCAACTGCTGCAGGATGCCGAGGCCAAGGGCTGCCAGGTCATCACCGGCATCGGCATGATGAACGAGCAGGCCGCTGTGGGCGAGAAGATCTGGTACGGCGTGGATATGCCCATCGACGAGGTTACCGCCGAGCTGAACGCGTAAACGGGAACAACACCCACCAGCCAAGAAGGAGCGCCCAGGCGCTCCTTCTTTTTGCATCCTTGTCGTTTGCTCAAGCGCACTTTGCCCTATTGGCATCTGAGCGTGCACGCCCCCATTGTCATCCTGAGCGAGCGAAGCGAGTCGAAGGACCTCATCCAGGCTGAAGTAGCCTTCCAACCTGAAGGAGATCCTTCGACTTCGGCGCTACGCGCCTCCGCTCAGGATGACAATGGGACGACGGATCTCGCGCCTATGCTCGGGGCGGCAATGGGGCGATGGACCTCACGCCTTTGCTCGGGGTGACACGGCGGCATGTCACTCTCCCCACCGGTCGCCTACTTAATCCACCTGGATGTTCAGGGGTTTCAGGCCGTTAACCACGAAGCCGCCGTCAACAACGAGGTTGGCGCCATTCACGTACTTGGACTCCGGCGACGAAAGGAAGAACACGGCGTTCGCGATGTCCTCCACCTCGCCCAAATGTCCCAGCGGAATAGCCCCCACACGGGACTCGTAGACGCCCGGCTTCTCGTAAAACGCCCGGTTGATGTCGGTGAGCAGCAAGCCCGGGCTCACGGAATTGCAGCGGACGTTGTTCTCGCCCCACTGGATGGCCGTCTGCTTGGTGATCATGATGATGGCCGCCTTCGTCGCGGAATAAGCGCCCGTATGCTTGCCGGGCTCCAGCCCGCTCGTCGAAGACAGGTTCACGATGGCACCGCCGCGCCCGAACATCTCGACGCCGAACACCTGCGTGCAGAAGAAGGTGCCGTTCACGTTGATGTCGAAGGCACGCTTCCAATCGGCTTCGGGGATGTTCTCGAGCAGGTTGGGCTTCGGCACGACACCCGCGTTGTTCACGAGCACGTCCACCTGGCCGAAACGATCGAGCACCTGGGCCTTCGCGGCTTCGATGTCCGCCTTGTCGGTGATATCGCACTTCAGCACCAAAGCATCTTCAATCTCGCCAGCCCATTCCATGGCGGCGTCGTACAGCACGTCTAGGATGACAATCTTGTCGCCATTGGCGAGGAACCGCTTGGCGATGGCCTGGCCAATTCCGCGAGCAGCGCCGGTGATCACAACCACTCGACCCGTATTCTCCATGTACCCGTTCTCCTTCCTCGGGGGCGACTAACAGAAACGGGGCCAGGTTTCCCCGGCCCCGTTCGGTATCAAGCCTCTACAGACTTGCAGACCATGTTCGGATGATTAGGCGTTGGCCTTGGCGATCTCGTCCTTGAGGATGGTCAGCAGGCCGCCGGACTGCTCGTCGATGCTGTCGTTCAGCTTCTGAACGTCGGCGTTCTCCTGAACAGCCTTGAAGAAGTCGTCACCGTACTCGATGATTTCCATGCCGGCATCGGTCATGGTCTTGCGGGAATCCTGGTCAAGCTGGCCCAGCGTCGGGGCGACCTTGGCGGTGGCCTCCTTGCAAGCCTGCTCGAGCAGAGCCTGCTGATCGGCGCTCAGGGAATCCCAGCAGCCCTTGCTCACGAGCATCACGTTGGCATACAGCACGTGGTTGGTGAGGGCGAGATACTTCTGAACTTCCTGGAAGCTGTTGCCGACGGAGGTGTCGGTAGCGTTCTCCTGGCCCTCGACGGTGCCGTTCTGCAGGGAGATGTAAACCTCGGCGAAGGCGAGCGGGGTGGGCTCAGCGCCAAGAGCGGTCCAGAATGCCATGTGGTTGTTGTTCTCCATGGTGCGGATCTGGAAGCCCTTGAAGTCGTCCAGGGTGGCGAGGTTCTTGTTGGAGGTCACCTGACGGAAGGTGCCGTTCTGGAGCCAACCAAGAACATGCATGTTGTTCTCTTCAGCGGACTTCTGGAGGCCCTGAGAGAAGGCGTTGTCGCCATTGAGGACCTTGTCGTTGGCCTCGGGGGTGGAGGTGGCGAACACCATGTGGGCATCGAACACTGCAAAGCCAGGCACGAAGGACACCAGAGTGGCCGGCTGGGTCACGTCGATCTGGATGTCGTTAGCCTGCAGCTGGGTCTGGGTGTCAGCGTCGCCGCCGAGCTCGCCGTTGCCATGGTAGTCAACGGTGATGGCACCATTGGAGTCAGCCTCGAGGGCCTCCTTGAAGGCGAGCTGCCACTGGTTGCCGGCGGAACCCGGAGCCGTGCTGTCGGCAGCGATCAGGGTGATCGCATCGGCCGCTGCAGCATCGGCGCTGCCGGAGTCGCTGCTGGAGCTGCTGTTGCCACCGCAGCCGGCAAGGCCGAGCGCGAAGACCATCGCCATGGCGGCGACCAGCACCGTCAGGAGACGCTTGTACTCCGTTGCTTTCTGTTTCATTGAAACTCCTCTCCTTTTTCTCACCGGCTCCTTGCCGGTAATTACCATGTTACTTTGCCACTCTATCGCGGGCAATTAAATCTTACGCTCCGCCCAACAAGAACAGCGAGATGTTGGGAATGTAGACGATCATGATGAGCGCCACGAGGAACGCGATGATGAACGGAACTGCACGACGGGCAACATCCATTGGCTTTTCCTTCGCGATGTTGCCGATGACGAACAGGTTCAGGCCGAACGGCGGGGTCGCCAGACCGATAGCCAGGCAGCACACCAGCACGACGCCGAAGTGGACTTCGTTCATGCCCATCGTCTGCATTGCGGGCAGCAGGATGGGGGCCAAGATGATGATGGCCGGGCCCGTGTCCATGACCATGCCCAGGATAAGGAACAGCACGGTGCAGAACGTGAGGGCCGGAATGAGGCTGCCGAAGGTGCCCACGATGAAGGACGTGATGGCAGCGGAGGCGCCGGTGAGGCTTAGGACGCGGCCGAATGCGATGGCGAAAGCCAGCACGAAGGCCAGGCCGCCGTACGTGCGCACTGCCGTGGACATGATGGGGATGATGTCCTTCACGCCAATGGTGCGATAGATGAACAGGGCGATGATCAGCGCGTAGAACACGGAGATGCAAGCAGCTTCCGTGGGGGTCACGAAGCCAGCGTAGATGCCGCCCAGAACGATGATGGGGCAGAGCAGCGCGGGCAGGCTGTCCAGGAACAGGTGACCGAAGCCGTTGCCCTTGAGCTCGTCCATGGCCTCGTTGATGAGGGCACGGTCCTCGCCAGAACGCTTGCAGTAGATGACCGCGTAGACCATGAGTGCCAGGCCGATGAGGCAGCCCGGGAAGATGCCGGCCAGGAACAGAGCGCCCGTGGAAACGCCAGTTGCCAGCGAGTACAGGACGAACGGGATGGACGGCGGGATGATGACGCCCAGGCCGCCGGCCACGGCGATCATGCCAGCCGACCACTTGCGGTCATAACCGAGGGAAACCATGAACGGCACGCACATGGCGCCGACGGCTGCCGTGGTGGCAGGGCCGGAACCGGAGATGGCGCCGTAGAACAGGCAGGTCAAGACAACTGCGCAGGGAACGCCACCGGCGAAACGGCCGACGAAGTAGGCGAAGAACCCGAACAGCTTCTTGGAGATGCCGCCTTCGGCCATGATGATGCCGCCGAAGATGAACAGCGGGACCGCCAGGATGGGCGTGTTGTTCGCGCCCGAGAAGGCGTTGGTGATGAGCTGGGTGAGGTTACCACCCGAACCCGTGATCATGATGGGGCTAATTGCGCCACACACCATGGCGATGCCGATAGGCACGCTGAAAACAAGAGTGATGAGGAATACGGCGAATACGAGAATTGCTGGCATTATTCTTCACCCCTCCCGTTATCAGTCCATGCGACGGTGAGGGCCTCGTCGACGATGGCTTCTTCCTTGCCGTCGTTGGAGGCGATTTCATCGGCGATGTCGGCTGCAGCGAGCTCGTCAGCAGCAGCGGCCTCGACGGAGTTCACCGGCGGGACATTGAAGTCCTTGATGTGGATTACGCACATCTGCAAGCTGCGTAGCGCACCGCCCGCCAAACCGATGAAGATGATCACGTACATGATCCACATCGGTATCTGCATAGCGGGTGATGTTGAGCCGCCTGATTGAACTTGCCCGATGACGGTGATGCTGGTCCAGGCCAGGATGCCCAGAGCCACAGCCGTGATAATGTCCACGACAATTGTGATAGCGTTCGTCACCTTCCAGGGGAAGGCCTCCACGAGCGCTGTCACCTTCAGCGTGGTGTTGGTGCGAATCGTGAACGGCAAGGAAATGAATACCGTGACGATCCATGCGTAGCGAGCCATCTCTTCTGCCCATGACAACGCCGGAATACCCGGAACGTTACGGCAGACAACCTGCATCAGCTCGACTATGGAGATCACCGCGAGGAGGAAGATAATGATGCTTTCCTCGAAGTGTTCGTCCAGCCACTTGACTGCTTTCATCTCGAGCCATCACCCCCTTCTTGACGCACTGCGCCATAGGTATCTGATAGTGCAAGCTCATTATATGAATACTTTGTGCAGAGTAACAATGCGAACCGCAGTCACGATTGATTCAGCTGTCGCATAGGTAACCCGCATTTTTATGAATTTGGGGCATATACAAATAGATTGAAAACTGCCAGAGAAACATTTGAAACGACGCGTTGAACTGTGCTTTTGGACACCTGGGGCAATATAGGGAAAAGAAGCCGTACAATGCGTCGCCTTTGACGAAATGCGGTTTAGCGGCGGTCGCGCATGCTGTTGCAGATGGCGTTCTTCGCCCGGGCGCACAGAGCGCGTTGAACCCGCGGGTGGATTTGAGCCGCAGGGGCAAGGGCTTCGCTCCTCCATGAAGCGAAACCCCCGGAGTCACCCTCGCGTGCAGAAAACTCGAGTAAAAAGGCCAAAAAATCGCCTTCGTGCGTTCCGGCAAAACCTCGCCCCTCATGCACGAAGGGGAAATCGTGACACAAAAGCCTTCACGAAGGGTGTTTTTCGTCCACAACACCCGGAATAGCGCCCGACCAAGCGTTCACGAAGGGCATTTTTTGGCGCTGAGCATCCCGAGCCGATGATCGCATTCAGCACGAAGGAATTATTCTGGCGAAATCTCGCCGATTTCCTACAAAGCGGGTTGCCGCGATATGGTGCGGAGGCCTCGCATTTTTGGGATGTCCCAAAGGTGATTAGCGCCCTGGTGGTTGGGATGGTTTGCTCACCATTTGCTCGCTCCTTAGACCTTATCCCCAAGGTACGTATTGCCTCAGCGCCTACACACCTCTGCCATCGACCACGCTGTGATAGCTCCTTGGCAGTTGGGTCATGGCCCATAGGCAGCCGCTGAGTTTGTGCGGACTTTACGGCTGTACCTTAGGCAAAATCACGCAATCCCTCGCGAATCATGGTTTTGTGCACGGAATTTTCGTTCTGATTCCAAAAAAACGAGGATATCAGTGTTTTTCAGATGGCCCTCTAGAATAGACGTTCTCATACACGCGTGTGACCAGGCCTTATAGAGGTGCCGTCTCCATCGAGTGGCGAAATGTCACCCCAAAACCACTGATATCCTCGTTTTTTTGGAATCAGAACGAAAATTCCGTGCAAGGTTCGCGTTGGAAGCCCCAAAGCGACGGGCGCTCCGATAGGTCCCCGGAAATGAAAAACGCCCCTGGGTCGGGGCGCGGATTTCGAATGGTGGTCAGGGAGGGACTTGAACCCCCGGCACGGGGTTTTCAGTGGATGAAATAGCGTATGACCTGGTTCGATGTCGTGCATTTCCAGCATGAAACGAAGTGGTTTGACACGACGTCACCACGCCTTGCCCGACCCGAATGGCGGTGGTTTTGTCAACCGTATTCGATACCAGTCTCCCGAACTCACTTCGGAGGCGAGGCCCAGACTGCAGGCTGTGGATGCAGACTTGACGATGCCCCGCGGCTGTTTCACGATCCGGCGGCGACCGAATTACTTCATCCTCACCATAGCGATGATGTTCTGCTCGTCCTGGGCAACTCGTACCAGGCATAGGCGAGCAGCTGCATCCAGAGAATGCATAGCCCTCGACGCTCTCCACGCTCCTGAATTATGAACGACGATTGCGAACTCGAGCTGGCTCCCGAGTACAGCCAGATGCTCTTCGAGTGCAGGCTCCTTGCGACCAAAGCGTGGCGGGACGCCATCCTGGACTACCTGGAGCCGAGGACCATCTACACCAGGGAGCAGTTGAAGGCCGGGCTCATGGAGAAGAACGACAAGGTGGAGATGGACGCCACTTCGAGGGTGAACGAGTTCGTGCTCGAGGCATTGGGGGGCGACCTGTAAGGACGTCTTACGAATGGCCCCGATTGTCTAATGACCGAGAAAAACGGCTGGCGGTAGCATTGGCGACGAGTGGGCGGCGCACACCTTTTATCGCCGCACACACCTTCAGTGCTTTTGCTTGGCAGGAGGGGATATGCTCAGGGGAATCCACGTCGGACGGGCTACTGTTTCCATGATGTTAGCCATCTCGATTGCAATTGCAGCAGCAGCTATATGGCCGAACCAATCGCTAGCGGCAGAGGTGGAATCGAGTAGCGAAGGCTTCGGGTCGTCCTTTCAAGTCGAAGATGCTGACATCGATTCAGGGGTTTATGACGGGGTTGATTGGCGAATTACAACCAATAACGAGCTGCTTATTGGGAATGCCGGCGATGTGCAGGAGTTCGAGTATAAGCAGGACAGGGACGCAGAAGACTATCCCTGGAATCCATACAGGGAGCAAATTACATCCGTTAGATTCATGGGAACGGTAAGAGGCAACGGTTCAGCGAGAACGATGTTTGCTAGATGTGAGAGTCTCACAAATCTTGATCTCTCGTCGTTCGACACTTCGGGCATTACCGACATGTCGGGCATGTTCGCGAATTGCACGAACATTACCGCATTGGACCTCTCTCCGCTCAATACTGCAAACGCCACGAATATGAGTGGTTTATTAAGCTGGTGTACCCACCTAACCACTTTGGACCTCTCGTCGTTTGATACAAATAATGTCACTGACATGTCTTCCATGTTCTATCACTGCGAAAACCTAGCGTCTCTTGACCTTTCATCTTTCGATACTTCTAATGTTGTCAATTTGCGATTCTGTTTCGCGGATTGCCATAATCTAGATACCCTAGATTTGAGCAACTTCGATACAGCCAACGTTCATGACATGTTCGCTATGTTTACAAGATGCAGAAGTCTTACCGCCTTGGACCTCTCGTCGTTCGATGATTCCAATGTCTACAACATGGAATCTTGCTTCCAAGACTGCTCGACTCTTACCGCCATAGACTTGTCCAGCTTCAAGACCGAAAACGTTACAGACATGTCTTCCATGTTCAACGGGTGCTACGCTCTCGAAGAAGCCGACTTGTCTACGTTCGATACCGGCAAAGTTGAAGACATGCGGGCGATGTTTAAAAACTGCTACGAACTTAGAACAATCTTTGCATCTTCTGATTGGCAACCTTATTACGATGCCCAGATGTTCGTAAGTTGCGACTCACTCATCGGAGGCAATGGAACCAAGTATAACTCTGAGCATACTGACAGCGAGTACGCCCGCATAGACGGCAAGGAGGGCCTGCCAGGGTACTTCACCGAAAAGGGCGCTCCGGGGAAACCCTCGAGGCTGACGGACGTCGAGGTCAAGTTCAAGGCCACGATACCGGACGCCGAAGTGGATACGAAGGTCGATTGGGACGACG
>JAUNEQ010000167.1 GCA_030525445.1 Coriobacteriia bacterium
CGGCCTTGATGCCCGCCTCCTTGATCTTCTTGGAATCGACGAAGCTCTCGAGGTCCGCCTCGATGATGCCGATTTCGCTATCGGTGCGCAGCCGCTCGATGAGCGCGAGCAACAGCGTGGTCTTCCCCGCCCCCGGGCTCGACATCACATCGACGTAATAGGTGCCCTCGGCCGCGAGTTTCGCGCGGAACAAGTCGGCGGCGGCCGTGTTCTGCGCGAGGATCCCTTCCTTCACCTCGATGACGCGCGTCTTCTCCATGCTCTGTCTCCCATCACGAATCTTCGCATTAATAGTACCCGAAAAGGCACGCGACCATCACCGTTTCACGGCACCCGCCCCCGCCGGCGCGCTCCCGTTGCCATATTGACACCGTTTCCGCCGTGCAAGCGCATATAATCCCTCCTATGGAAACGCTAAAGAACAATGTCTTCAAAACAGCCCTCTTCTTCGAAGGCGGCAGCATGCGCGCGGCCTACACCTGCGCCGTCGCCGCCCACCTGCTGGAAAAGGGCATCTTCTTCGACAACGTCTATGGCGTGAGCGCGGGAAGCTCGAACGCCGTGAATTACGTCTCACGCGATGCCGACCGTGTCATCCGGTCGTTCACCGACTTCATCGAGCTGCCGAACATCGGCGGCGTGAAGACCTTCCTCCAGGGCAAGGGTCTGTGGAACGCCCATTACATCTACCAGGAGGCGGGGCTTCCCGATGGCGCCATCCCGTTCGACTTCGAGACGTTCAAGGCCAACCCCGCCAAGACCACGATCGTCGCGTTCGAGCGCGATACCGGTCGCGACCGCTTCTTCCGCGAATACGAGATGGTGACGGTCGAGGACCTCATGGTGCGCGTGCGCGCGAGCTCGACGTTGCCCCTCGTGATGCCCTCGCCGTGCATCGATGGCCGCTACTACTACGATGGCGGTTTCGCCACGGGCGGCGGCCTTCCCCTGAAGCGCATCGAGGAAGACGGCTTTGAGAAGGTGTTCGTGGTGCGCACGCGTCCGCGCGGATACCGCCGCGAGCAGACCTACGACTGGGCGCGGGTCGCATTCAAGCACCGCCCCTTCCTGCGCGATGCGCTGCTCAACCGCGCCGAGAACTACAATGCCGCCTGCGACCTCCTCGACACATGGGAGAAGCAGGGCCGCGCCTACGTGTTCTACAGCGACGACATCACGATTTCCGGAACGGAGCGCGACTTCGCCTCGCTCGCCCGCAACTTCGAGCTCGGATACGCCCAGATCCAACGTGAATGGCCGCAGGTGATGCGCTTCCTGGAGGACGCCGAACGCTAGCGGGATGGGTTTGCCCCGAAACGCCGACTCATCGATAATAGGGGCAAAACCGGCGAAAACCGTGTTCGAGGGGGTGCACCGTGGCCACGCGCATGAGCATTGCTCACACCAAGCGGAAAGAACGCCAACCGCAACCTTCCCGCCAGGAGGCCGTGGTCGCATCCGCAGAAGACTTCGGCCTCTCGACGAAATGCTTCACGCTGCAATCGCCTGATGGCACACCGCTCGTGCCCTTCAGGGCGGGAAGCTTCATTCCCGTGCATCTGGAGATGGGCGGCACCGAGGTCGCATACCCCTACGCGCTATCGTCCTCGCCGCATGAAGCGACCATGGGGACATACCGCATCATCGTCAAGCGCGGCACCGGCGGGTACGCATCTTCCCTGATGCTCGACACCTGGAAACCGGGAGACCATGTCACGGTGGGCGCACCCTTCGAAGATGACGCTTATAGCCGCCTGGATGACGGGGACCGGCTTGTCGCGATCGCGGGAAGCGTCGGGGTCGTGCCGTTCCATTCGATGGCAAAGGCGATCGCCGAAGGCGATGCCGATTTCCGCCTCACCCTGTTCTACGTCGCAGACACCAGGGACGAGCTGCTGTACCGAGACGAATGGGCCCAACTCATGGAGCGATCGGAGGGGAGGTTCAAGCTGGTGCCGGTCGTCGCCGGCGATGAAGATGGTTGCGAACGCGCGCCCATCACCCTCGAGACGATTGAGCGCCACGCGAGCACCGAAGACGCCGTTTTCCTCGTGCGCGGGCCGGCAATCCTCGTCGCTTCTATGCGCATGGTGCTTGCACCCTTGAAGCTGTCACGCCGCCGGCTGCGCTCCGCTTTCAGCGGCGATGCCGAAAGCCGTCCGGCTGGCCTGCGTGACGCCGTCCATCACGTCGCCATCCGCATGGGCGGAACAACCCAGACCATCCCCGCACGTGAAGACGAAACCGTCCTCGCAGCCCTCGAGAAGGCGGGGCTCCAGCCCCTCGCCGATTGCCGGGCCGGCATCTGCGGATTCTGCCACACGACGCTTCTTTCCGGCGAGTTCATCCTCGCGACCGACGAAGCGAGCGAGCGCAGGATGCATGATCGCTCCAGTTTCTTCCACCCCTGCTGCAGTTATCCGGTGAGCGACATGGCGATCGTCATCCGCCGGACGCAGGCGTAGCGATGCTGGCCTTCGCCAACAAGGGAACCGTCGTTAGAGCTGTCGGCTTGAAGCCGCATCTACCTGCGCTTTTTCGGAATGATTCCGCCGTAATAGGTCACATGCGCGATGGCAGCCACGCCAAAGACGGCAACCGCGATGACGCCGGGATGCTCCTTCGCGTAACCAGCGACTCCCATCTTCGCCACATCGCCGGGCATCGCCGCAATGAGCGCGCCCCACTCGCCCAGCTTCTCGCAACCAATCTTGCAATTCACACCGGCCATGACACGGCTCCTTCCACCATCGCCCAACCTAGCCAACACCCCACGTGCCGGCCGGTCGTCTCGCTGTTCGTCGTCCCTCTTTCGCAATCATAGTATGGCAGAACAAGGGCCGCCATATCGGGTTTCATCTATCGCTGCGGAAAGCAGCCGCCGGACATGGCCGGCTGCGCTATGGACGGAAACGCGCTCATGATAGACTGGACGCAGGGGTCCTCGTGAAAGGCAGGAAGACATGGCAGACACGCTCGCGTTGGTCCAAGAGGCATTGTTCGAGTCGGCGGTGACCATCAAGGTCCGCAAGAAGGACCTGGTGAAATGGCCGGGCGATGATGAGCACCTGCATCAGTACCGCATTTCGGTGCGCGTGGCGCGCTCCCTCGTAAAGTTCCTGAAGCCGTATATGAAAGGGGAGCAAAACCAGCAGCTGAAAGACCAGCTGAAGGTGCTGCAGGACCCCACGTCGCGCATGCGCGAGCTCGACGTGCTCGTTCCCCTGCTTGCAGAAACGCCCGACCTTCAGGAGCAGGTCCGCGCCGTGCAGCTCGAAACGCGGAAGGCGTTCATCCAGAGCCTCAAGGCCCCCGAAACCCAGGCGATCCTCGATTTTGTCGAGGACAACCTGAAGCACGTCGCCTGGAAAAACGGGACGGCCAAGAACGGCATCGACGCCGAGGCATTGGCCAGCCGCATCACCGCCCGCCGCGACGAATGCGAGAAGACGCTCGCCATCGTCGACTTCGATGACCAGGATGCAGTGCATGACCTGCGCAAACAGGCGAAAGCGCTGCGCTATGTGGCGCGCGAGCTCGCGGGCTGCCTGCCCGAAGGCGCCGCCGATGTGAGCGGCGAGATGCGTGCGGTGCAGGACAAGCTTGGCGAGTGGTGCGATGCCCGCGTGAACGCCGCCCTCGTTTCCGAGATCTGCGGCGAGGCGGGTGCGGAGACCTCCGCCGCCTTCCAAGCCCAGGCCACCGCGATCATGGAAGAGCTGAAAACGGCACGATAATCGGGTGGACGCCCCCTGCAACCTATCAAAGGGACTGTCCCCCTTGATAGGTCCAAGCATATGAAGAAGGGCGGCCCGAAAGCCGCCCTTTCCTTGCATGCAAATGTCCGCGATTACAGGGTCGTGCAGATCTTGCCCGGGTTCAGCAGGCCCTTCGGGTCGAAGACCTGCTTGATGCCGGCCATCAGGCTCATCGCGGTCTCGCCCACGGATTCCTCGAGGTACTTCTTCTTCGCATGGCCGATGCCATGCTCACCGGAAACCTGGCCACGAAGCTCGGCGCACTTCGCATAGGCGGCTTCCATGACCTTCGTGGACTTGGCCAGGAACTCGTCCACACCGATATCGTTGCCCGCGCAGTAGATGTGCAGGTTGCCGTCGCCGGCATGGCCGAACGAGCGGATGCGCA
>JAUNEQ010000168.1 GCA_030525445.1 Coriobacteriia bacterium
CCCAAACAAGCGACCACCCGGTGGGCGCCAAAAAACCCACCCACACCCCGTGTGGTTTTTCATTTGCTGCGGGCTCTCTTGTCCCATCTGCTGCGGGGCCTTTTGTCCCACGGTCCCGTTATTCCAGCACATTCACGAGCAGGTAGAACTTCGCGGGCTGGGGCACGCCGTCAATCCATTTCGCCTTGCCGCAGTTGGGCGTCGAGAGCATGATTTCCTCTTGCCCCAAACCAAGCAAGCCCTGCTTCTTGACTGCGAAAAGGGCATGCTCGGCCGAACGCCAACGATCGTCGGCCACCCCCATCTGCTCGTAAAGGCCGCAGATGTGGCCGATAGCCCCATCCTCCTGGAAATGGCGCGCGAAGTCCGCTCCCATCCGCTCGAAGCGCGCCGTGAACAGCTCGTCCATCGATGCAAGGGCGGCCAGAGCACGGCAACCACCTGCGCAGCGGTTCCTATACTCGCAGGTCACGCACTCGGGATTGGCGTCAAGATACGTTCCCAGGTGCGTGTTCCCGAATTGCCGGTAGAGCGAATCCGTGAGCGCCTCGGCCAGGCTCGTCTCGCCAATCTGCGGGAACATCTTCTGCATTGCGTCGGATTCCGACATGGCAAGGCACGGCAGTATGCGGCCGTCCGGGCCCAGGTACATGATCATGCGGGCAGACCGGCACATCAGCTTGCGCGAGCAATCCCCGCCCTCGGGATACCGCTCGCACGTGACGCCGATGCGCCCGTCGCGTACGGAAAACATCCGGGGCAGGATGAGGTAGGGGATGGGCGTGCCATCCTCCATATACTGCGGCAGGTATTCCAGATAGGCCTTGTACTCCTCGTCGGTCGACTACCATAATGGGTATCCACAGCCCGAAAGGGTCGCAAGAAACAAGGCGGGGAGGATTCGACATGTCCAACGAGAGCGAAACGCTGCAAAAGACCAAGTCCTTAGCGGATGTCGCAACGGATGAAGACAAGCTTTTCCACGATGGGTATGTCAACGGAATCGCGGGGTTCATCAAGGGATGCGCGACGCCCATGACGATCGCGATTCAAGGCGATTGGGGCACGGGCAAGACCTCGCTCACCAAGCTGGTGGAGGCGAAGCTTCGCTCGGAAGATGAATCCGCCGAATGCGAGAACCCGCATGCGGGGAAGTACGACAAGGACATCATCGGGGTCGCAACTGTTGACGTGTGGCAGCACTACAGCGTGAATCCCAACGCCGACCTGCTCGACGCCCTTTTGAACGAGATGATTTCGAAGCTTTCGGGCATTGACCTGGCGGCAGTGAAGGGGGTTTCCGAATTCGCGATTGCCGTGTCGCAGCTTATAGCGCTGGACGATGATTCGGCGGGAGCGCAGGACAAATCCCTGTTCGATTCCATTCTTTCTTGGCTCGCGGGGCCAGGCGACGAGAAGAAAACGAAGCAGCCGCAACAAGAGACGGTGAGCGCCGACGACGTTCGGGAGTTCCAGGACTCGTTCATCGACACGCTGGAAAAGCTCGCGGAAAAGAACGGAAAGTCGGAAACCTCCCGGTTCGTCGTGTTCGTCGACGGCCTCGATCACATCAAATCGGAGGCCGCCGTTACCCTCATGGAGCAGATAAAGACCTACCTGGATTGCCCGCGATGCGTTTTCGTGCTCTCGGTGGACGAGAAAACGGTGTTCGACGGGGTAACCAAGAAGCTCGGCGACGACGTTGACGAGGCGCGGAAGAAGCTCATCTTCGACAAGCTCGTCCAAGTGCCGTTCCGCATTCCGTCAAGCGCATACAACCTGGACAAATACGTGAAAGACCTGATGGAAGGCAGGGAGGGCCTTTCGGGCGACTTCGCGGCGGTGATCGACATCCTGCTGAAGAACCCCACGCTGCGCTGCATAAAGCGCTGCTTGAACACGATGTACCTCTACCTGAGCGTTTTCGGCGGAATGGACAACATCGAGGACGATTCGCTGGTGATGTTGCTTGCCGCCGTCATCTTGCAGGTTGAAAGCCCGCAAAGCATCGATGCGATCGCCCGCCGCGCCGAGGAATGCTCCGATGAAAACCTGGACGCCACGTTGGAATCCCTGGAATTCGACAATCGGATCAATTGGTCCATGCTGCCCGCCCTGTGGAAGGACAAGGAAAGCGGCGCGGTGAACGCGGAGAAGCGGGACATGTTCCTATCCTGGATCCGCGACCTGGCGTAACCCGAGCGCAGCGCACCTACGCGGCAGAAACACAGGGGGCGGTTCTATGCGTTTCGCCGCGACCCGCCCTGCTCCGGTTTCCCCCTAACACACAGAACGGTCCCCTGTGTTACACAATCTGCCCACCATCAGGCTGGATATGCTAATGTCATTTCATCCTCCAGGAGGCCGAAAGGAGCTCTGCCATGAGAATGCCGCTTGCCGTCTTAGCCCTGTCGCTTGCGTTGGTCGTCAGCCTTGCTCCAAGTCCGGCGCTCGCAGCAGGGGGGCGATTCGACCGAGGCCGCATCAGCCGTCACTCCCACAGCGCTTACGACAAAGGCCTCCAGCACGCCCAAGGTCACGATCAAACGCGCCGCCAACGGCAAAGTCGCGATAAAGGTCGGCAAGACCTACAAGCTCGGCGCCAAAACTTCCGCGGGAAAGCTTTCGTACAAAAGTTCAAACAAGAAGGTGGCCAGGGTTTCTTCCAAGGGCGTCGTCAAAGCCGTGAAGGCCGGGAAGGCGAAAATCGTCGTCACTGCGAAGAACGGTTCTAAAAAGACCCGCAAAAACATCACCGTGAAAGTCCTGTCAGCCAAAAAGTACAAGGCCGTGAAGAAGGTGAAGGCGAAAGCATCTTCCAAAAGCCTGGTGCCGGGAGAAACCACAAAGGTGAAGGCCGTTTTCACGCCCTCGAAACCGTCGAATAAAAATGTAATCTATTCCTCGAGCAATACGAATGTGCTAACCGTGAGCGCCACGGGCAAAGTCAAGGCGAAAAAGGCTGGGACGGCGAAAATCACGGTGAAAAGCTGCGCAAATGCGAAAAAGAAATCGAGCGTGACCATCAAGGTGAAAACCTACCAGCCGAAAAACCGCAGCACATGGGCTCAGCGCATGAAGCTTCCAACAGACAAGCAAATCAAGGGGTACAGCGCATACGAACGCTCCCCCTATCTCGTTTGCTGGCCTGAGTTTTCCGGGACAACCGGGTTTTACGAGTATGCTGTCGATTTCAAGGCCGACACCCAACCGCGAGGAACATACCTGAGCATTGGCAACTGGTTCATGGACATGAGCTCTTTGCAGAACCGCTACGCCAGCGTAAGCGCCGATGCCGGTGCAACGCCGGGTCTCGGGTACGCAGGTTTCCAGGTTCTTGGCGATGGAAGCAAAGTCGCTATCATGTCGATTTGGAAGATCTACGTGACCGACTCAAGCGGGAATACGTCGGTTATCAACGCGAAGCGCACGTATCCGAGTAATCCCCGCGTTGGCGGAAGTTTCGGGGGAGAAGGCACCGGGGTCCAGACTATCGTCAACTACGACTGGAAAGCCGGAAGAACCTATCGAGCCCTCATTCAATGCGGCCAAACGAGTGCGGGCAACTGCGAGCTGTTCTTTTGGGTTTGCGATTTGACAACCGGCGTATGGACCGAGCTCGTCGCCTACGACCTGGGTTATGGGAGCACCTATATTAACGACGTCTGTTGCTTCAGTGAGAACTTCCTCGTCGACTACGCTGCGAATATCCGAACCGTGGAGTGGAGCAACTTCAGGGTCAATTCCCGCGCTACTGGCTCCTGGGTTGCGGCGAAGTCCGCCACCATGAGCTGCGACTACAGCATGTGGCCAGGTAGTTACAACTACGGGTCGAACAGTTCGTGTTTCTGGGCAATCGCGACAGGAATCCCGAACCTGTGCTCACCCCCCGCAAACAACAAGCTCTTCTACGTATCCAAAGCCGCGGCAAGCCAACCATACTAGATGACGGGGCGCCGGCCAGCGCGTCTAGTGAAACTCGCTTTCCTCGAATACACAGGGGACGGTTCTGTGTGTTCCTCGATATCGCGCCGGGGGGTGAATCTCCTCATGATGCCGACCGAGATCCTCGTTAGCCTGCCCCCGGGCGCACGCAACACAGGGAACTGTCCCCTGTGTTGCG
>JAUNEQ010000169.1:0-2141 GCA_030525445.1 Coriobacteriia bacterium
CTGCCTTTAAGGCTTTTTTAAGGGTGCGGGGTACAATGGAGGTGTATCGGGTGGTTTTGAGAGGAAATATATAAGTATGCAGGTGTTAATGGTGGAAGATGATGTGCGGTTGGCGCAGGCCATTGGGCACATTTTGGAAGGGCAGCAGTATCACGTCGACTTGGTGCATGATGGGGCCGAAGGGCTCACGTGGGCTGAGAGTGGGATTTACGATGTGATCGTGCTCGATGTGATGCTTCCCCATATGGATGGGTTTCAGGTGGTGCGCGAGTTGCGGCGGAAGAAGGTTGCGACGCCGGTGCTCATGCTCACGGCGCGCGACGCTACGCGCGACAAGGTGACGGGGCTCGATTCGGGGGCCGATGATTACCTGACCAAGCCGTTTGAGACTGCGGAGTTTTTGGCGCGCATTCGGAGCCTTACCCGTCGTCAGGGAGAGGTCCAGTTCGAGGAGTTGGGGTTTGGTGACCTCACGCTTGACCTCGAGAGTTGCGACCTGTCTTGCGGCGGGCAGTCCATCCATCTGTCCTATAAGGAGTTTTCCCTGTTGAAGGTGTTCTTGACGAACCCGCAGCAGGCGGTTTCCAAGGAAACGCTCATCACCAAGGTGTGGGGGTATGATTCTTCGGCGGAAGACAACAACGTCGAGGCGTACATCTCGTTCTTGCGCAAGAAGCTCAACTTCCTCAATTCCCGCGTGAAGATCGTCACGTTGCGCCAGATTGGCTACAAGCTCGACGAGGCGGCGGAGGCATAGCATGCTCGATAAGCTGCGTCGACAGTTCATCCTCATCATCATGGCGTTGGTGACGGCTGCCTTGGCCATCATGGCGGGCGTCATCATCTACATCAATTACCAGCAGCTGCTCAGCGACGTCACGCAGTCGGTGGAATACGCGACGTCGCCCATGGCGTTTGTCGACCATGGTGTGAAGGGTGGGCCTGCTGAGCTTCCGAATAACGCGGATCGCAATGGTGCGCCAAATGTGGCGTCTGGGGCGAATGGGGCTCAAGAGGCCGAGCCTGATGGCGTTGGCGCAGGTGATATGGCCGGTGGTGCTGGATGGGCGCATAACGGGCAGCATCGGGAGCGCGGCGCCGGCGCCGATATGGTTGCGACGTCGGTGTATATCGTGGGCGAAGACGGGTCGGTGGAGCAGACGCTCGTGGACGCGCTCGAACTCGATGATGAGAGCCTCGCGAACGCGTTGGCTGGTGTGCTCGAGGCGAAGGGGTCGTCTGCCGCGGCCGATGCTGGCGTGACCGGGCACCTTTCGGATGGCGACCTGTATTTTGGCGTGCGCGAGACGACGTTCGGCACGAAGGTGGCGTTCGTGAGCGGAAGCTATGTGACGAACAGCGTGACGAACCTTGCGATGGTGCTTGTGGCGGTTTCGGCGTGCGTGTGGGTTGCGTTCCTGATTATCAGCGTCATGCTTGCGCGGTGGGTGGTCCGTCCCACGGAACGTGCGTGGGAACAGCAGCAGCAGTTCGTCGCCGATGCAAGCCACGAGCTGAAGACCCCGCTTGCCGTGATGATGGCGAACAACTCGATTCTGCTGGCGAACGAGCGTGAGACCGTGGAAAGCCAGCGCAGGTGGGTTGAAAGCAACCAGACCGAGGCGCGTCAGATGCTCGAGCTTGTGAACGACATGCTGTTCCTCGCGCGGCCGCAGAACACGGAGAAGCAGACGGTGCGCGAGACCGTCGATTTCTCGGCGCTGGTGGAGCGCAACACGCTCCAGTTCGAGGCGGTGTGCTTCGAGCGCGGCATCGCGCTGGACGAGGATGTTGCCGCGGGCGTTTCCGTGCTTGGCGATGGCGGCCGCTTGCAGCGCCTCGTGAGCACGCTCATCGATAACGCCTGCAAATACGGTGATTCCCGCGTGTCGGTCGTGCTGTCGAAGGTGGGCAACCAGGCGCGTTTGGCTATCTCGAACGACGGTGCGGTTATTCCGGCAGAGGACCTTCCGCACGTGTTCGACCGCTTCTACCGCGTGGACAAGGCCCGCGTGCGCAGCGAAGGCGGCGTCGGCCTTGGCCTGGCGATTGCGCAGGAAGTCGCGCACGAACACGGCGGCGCCATCACCGTCACCAGCAGCGAGGAACAGGGAACCGTGTTCACCGCAACCCTCCCGTGC
>JAUNEQ010000169.1:2241-4119 GCA_030525445.1 Coriobacteriia bacterium
CGAGCCCTACAGGTCTTCGATGGCGGGGCCGGCGAGGGTGATGGGCGAGATCATGCTGCTTGCCCAGTCGTCGGGCATGTTCACACGGCCGGTGACGAGGACCTTCTTGCCGTCATGGGCGGCGAACGTGCCGTCGTCAGCTTCGCCGTAGATGCCTTCGACGTCGGTGCTGAACACGAGGCAGCGCACCTCGTATTCCTGCGTGTCGGTGTAGGTCATGCCGTCGTCTTCGTCGAAGTACAGGTTGTAGCCGTCGTAATCGTCGGTGTTGCTGGTCTCGACGGTCACCTTGCGCGTCTTGTCGAGCCACAGCATCGCGAGCTTCTGGCCCTCGAGGTTCCACAGGATGTTCTCGTCATCCAGGCGCTTCGCGACTTCTTCGGCGGTGTTGATCTCGAGCGTGCCCGTGAACTTCGCCTCGTCGCCAAGCGAGACCTTCAGCTTGCCCGTGGCCTCCTTCTCGGCGGCCGCGGAATCGGCTTCCTTCTTGGCGATGGCGTCGGCGCGCACCTGACGTGCGTTTTCGCGCAGCCGGTCGGCCTTGCCATTGTCGCCCGGCGCTTGCACCGCGTAGTCATAGACCTTGTCGAGCGTCTTGTCGGAGAGGTTGATGGGCAAGACGGTCTTGTATTCGATTGCCTTATCGGTATCCACCTGCACGAACGCATTGCGCGGCAGGCCGTCGGCCACCTCCACGCTCAGCGTCTTCTTCTTGGGCGCCACGAGCACCGTGCCGGTGGACAGAATAGACCCGCCGGGGAACGAAAGCTTATAAGAGCCAGGCTCCAACGACACGCCATTGCCGCCGCCATCCAGATACACCATCTGGTCGTATTCGCTTCCATCCAACTTAGTCCCCGTAACATGGACCGGCAAGGCGGTAGCTTCGTCGTTATAACCGGGAGTCTTCAAAAGGAACGTGACGCGATGCACATCGCGACTCGAAGAGATCGCCTCCTGCGCAAGGGGATACCCAATAAACGCAATCAAGAGCGCAAGCACCACAACAATCGCCGCAACAATAGGCCACTTGCTGCTCTTCTTAGGCTTCTGAGACAACTGCCGCTCAACAGCCTCCCGCGAATATTCGGCCGAATCCTGCCCCTGATAATACGCAGCCATCATCGCCTCGGACACCAACCCATGGCATGCCGGGCAAATCGAAGTATTCTGCGGTATATCCCTTCCACAATATGGGCAGTACATACAACCCCTCCGCACCAATCAAATCTATATCAGCCCCCTATCATACCAGCCCCCACCACAAGCAACCCTTTCGATGTCCTTAACTGATAACAATCCCACCCCAACGACACGGAATATGGAGAAAGGCAAAAAACAAGCAGGTAGAGACACAGATGGCGAGGGCGTAAGCGCAACAAGATAGCGGCACAGATGGCGAGGGCGTAAGCACAGCAAAGTGAAGGCACCCAGATGAGCGAGGGCCCGCCGGGCCCGATGCTCATCCCAGGGCGACCCTCCCCAAACCCGTTACCGAACCACCCCACGTAAAACTCCGAACAAGAATCCCAGCCACTCCAGCTCCCAGCAACTCCCCTTAATTCGCCGCAACCGCTCCCCTTTTTTTGTCCACAACGAAGACCCGGTAGCCCGGGAGGGGCCGGCGGGAGGGGTCCACGCGCAGTTCCGCAGCGACGCGAAATGCCCAGTGGGCATTTCGCCAAAGCGAGGACTGTCTGAGCATGGACCCCTCCCGCCGGCCCCTCCCGGGCGGCCAAGAAAGAAGGGCAACAAAAAAAGGGGCACCCGAAGGTGCCCCAGGCGAATTCCAAAGGAATTACTGGATGGACCAACCACCGTCGAGGGTGATGTACTGGCCGGTGGTGTACTCGTTGACCGGGTTCAGGAAGAACATAA
>JAUNEQ010000170.1 GCA_030525445.1 Coriobacteriia bacterium
AGGACCCCGCTAGCTCGGGGTGACAGCGTAAAAGAAAGCCCGCCGGAGCGGGCTTTCTCGTGGGCGATATCTCGTGTGAGTTACGCGGCCTTCTTGACGGCCTCATGGGCCTTGGCGGCAGCCTGGGCCTCGGCAGCGGTGCGGGTCGCGGTCGTGGCCTCGGTGCCGAAGGCGTTCGCCTCGATCTGGCGACGCTGGTCGACGGTGAGCCAGCCATCAGGTACCGGCGCGTCGTCGTGGCAGTCGGTGCACATGTTCACGGACTGGCTGTGGCCCTTATGGCAATCGGTGCACTGATTCACGCCATAGTGCTGGTCGAACTTATGCGGGTTGCGGTCGCCCATGTAGGCGGTCGCCTCGGTGAGCTGATCGCGGGTCATGATGGCAGTGCCCTCGGTGGTGGTGTGGCAGCCCTCGGCCAGGCAGAACTGGTCGGCCGTGACGCTGCGGTACTTCACCAGCTGGTCGCCGGTGGCATCGTGCATGTAGTCATAGCCCAGGCTGTTGGTGCCGGCAATCTCGTAGTTGCCGGTGACCCAATGCACGCCCTCGGTGATCTGCTCTTCCATGGCGGCAACGTGGCACTGCAGGCAGGTCTGGTTGTTCACTTCCTTGTGCATGAACGCCATCATGGCCATGCTCTGCTCTTCGGATTCCATCTTGTTGCCGTAGGCATCGTATTCGCCGTCGGTGTAGTTCACGAGGTACATGTCCATGGGGCTATGGCAAATGGCGCCGCAGAATTCGGGCGTCTCATGCCACTGGTAGAAACCAAAGCCACCCACGGCGATCACCGCCACAATCACGGCAATGGTCACCTTGGCCTTCTTCGACATACGCTTGAAAAAGCCCTTGGACTCGTTTGGCCTCTTCTCGGAAACGTCCTGGGTGTTCTCGCTCATGATGTCTCCCCGTCTCTCACTTGCCGAGGCGTCTCTCCCTGCCTCGCTATTCACGCTCAAACATTGCTGAACGTTAATATCCAAAGATTATTATGCTACAGACCCAACAGAATTGATAGGGACGGTAAAGCCCACAAAACAGCAGACAGGCAGGACACTTCCCCGGATGGGCCAAAAGAGGCTGTCCCCTTTGGTCCATCAGACGACGAAGGGGAGGAACGTCGCCCTCCCCTCCTGCAATCGGCAACGGCCGTTAGAGTTTCAACCCTGGGGGTGCGGGGGCGATCTTCAGCGAGCTCGTGGGGCAATGGTCCACGCACTTGCCGCAGATCATGCAGTCGCCGGAAGCGACGCGGTCGGCGTCGCCGGCAATGGCCGCATCCAGGATAGCCGGGTCCGCAATGCATGCTTTCTTGCACTTGTTGCACTTGATGCACGAATCGTGGTCGATCTTCACGCTCACCAAGCCCACGGTGCCCACCACCTGGTAGAAACCGCCGAGAGGGCACAGCGCGCGGCACCACACGCGGTGGCCCCAGAAGAGCTCCGCGATGACGATGGCGACGAGCGTCCACACGCCCAGCAACGACCCGAACAGCAAACCGCGGCTGAAGGCGCCGATGGGGCTGATGGATTCGAACACCGGGATGCTCGTGATGGCGGAAAGCACCAGCACGCCCGCGGCGACCGCGACCTTCGTCCAACGCGGCAGCGGCATTTCGGAAACCTCGATCTTCAGCTTGCCGCGCAGCCAGTCAACGGCCTCGCCCAGCAGGTTCACCGGGCACACCCAGCCGCAGAACGCGCGGCCGCGCACGAGCGCGAAGCCGATGAGGATGGGCAGGCACCACACCATGGTTCCCACGACCGTCTTCGCCGCGGCGATGACCTGGGCGGTGGCAAACGGGTCGAGCAGGTCGATTCCCAGAATCTGCGATGAGGACAAGCTTCCCCAAACCGCGACGTCAGCCGGGATGTAGTCGAGTGCGTACTCGCCGCCAGTTCCCACATAGGCACCGGCCAAGCCCCATCCCGTGAGCAGCAGGGGCGTCGCAAACAGGCAGAGCATCACGATCTGGACCACGCGCCTCGCGATGGTCCATGCGCCGATGCCGCCTTTCTTCTTTGCCGTATCCGCCATGATATCGTCCGTTTCCTTCAGATGTCCCTCACTCACCCGAGCCGGGGCTATGAGACGGTTCCGCCGCATAAAGGGTTTGGGTGAGCCGGAAACCCCGGCTCACCTTTGCGTTCCCGAGCTTTCTTGCCGCAGCCTATTCTGATGCGGCGTGCTCTTTTTCGAGTTCGTCTTCAACGTTCACGTAAACCAAGTTCACGTTGATGACGTTGGGAATGCCGATGAAGCTATCGGCGATATCCTTGCTCTCGAAGATGCTCGGCGCCTCGATCGTGACGACGATGCGACCCGTCGTGACGTCCGAACCCTGCACCTCCACACCGTCGATGGCATCGAGCGCCGCGGAAACCTCGTCGAGGCTATCAGGCATCGCGTCGATCACCAAGCTGGATATCGCCATTGCTCCCCCTTATTCCCCGTCCAGCTTGTCCTGGCCGGTCTCGACCTCTGCAGCCTCGAGCTTCTCGGCGTCCATCTCCTTGTTGGAGTCGACGACGTGGCACTGGCGGCAGTTATTGCGGCTCGCGTCGAGCTGCTTGGTCGAACGGTCCTGGTTCACATAGTGGCCGTCCGGGATCTTCACCGCACCGCTCGCGGTGGGGTCGCCCTTGTCGGATGCGCCATGGCACTTGTAGCACTGGTACTTCACGTTCTCGACGTACTTCACGTGCAGCGCCGGCATCATCTTCGGGGTGGTCTCGGTGCCCATCACCGCGCTGCTGTCGTCGTTGCTCGAGCAGCCGGCGGCCAGCCCGCAGGTGGCAGCCAGGGCGACGCACACCAGGATGGCGGCGAGCTTCCTCTTCAGATTCGTCATCGCGATCACCTTATGCCTTTTCGATCTTGACGGTGGTCTTCTTGAAGTCGACTTCCTTGGACAGCGGGCAATACACGTCCATGACGGCGCGGTTCACCAGCGTCTCCTCGGCGAAGAACGGCACGAACACCATGCCATCGGGCGGGTCGAAACGTCCGCCCGTGTTCACGGTCGCCTCGAAGGAACCGTACTGCGACGTGATCTTCGCGGTGTCGCCGTCCTGAAGCTTCAGCTTCTTGGCGTCAGACTTGTTCATGTAGCAGTACGCGCGCGGAACGGCACGGTTGAGCTCGGGAACCTGGCGGGTCATGGAACCGGTATGCCAGTGCTCGAGCAGGCGGCCGGTGGACAGCCAGAACGGATACTCGTCGTTCGGCTGATACGGCGGCTCCTCGTACGGACGGAACACGACAGAGGCTTTCTGGCCAGCCGACTTGTAGAAGCTCACGCCACCGGCGAGGTCCTTGCTGCCGTACTGGTCGATGCCCACGACATCCCAACCGTCTTCCTGCTTGCCGTTGCCATATGCGAAACGCCACTTGGTGGCCATCCACTGGCCATCGACCTCGCGCACCGGCCACGTGATGCCATGCTGCTTCAGGTACTCGTCGTACGGGGCGAGCTGCTTGGCCTCCATGTGGAGGTTCTCCTCATGGTTGATCTTCTCGGCCTTCTCGTTCATCGACGGGTTGCTGAAGATGCGGTATTCCTCCCAGATGTCGCGGTTGATGTCGCGCTGGGTCTCGGCCTTGAAGTCGCCCTTCTCGGTATCCCAGATGAAGCCGAACAGGCGCTCCATGGCATCTTCGCCGTCGATCTTCTCATCCTTCAGCACGCGCTGCGCGACCTGCATGAGCACCCACACGTCCCACTTGGCGTCGCCAGGGGCGTCGATGGCCTTCTCGAAAACGCTCGTGCGGCGCTCGCCGTTGCCGAACTGGCCTTCCTTCTCGGCCCAGGCGGCCACGGGGAACACGACGTCGGCGTACTTCGTGGTGAGCGTCGGGTAAATCTCGTTCACTGCGATGAAGGTGTTGAAGATGCCCTGGTCTTCCTTCTTGCCAGACAGGCCCAGGAAGCGCTCGGCGTTGGGCAGCGACTGCGCCCAGTTGTTGTGCGCGCTCCACAGGAAGTCGAGGCCGCCGCGGCTCATCGTGCGGAACATCTTGATGGTGTGCATGCCCGGCTTCTCGATGGCATCCAGGTAGCCTTCCGGCAGGTTCCAGATGGCCTCGGTGTA
>JAUNEQ010000036.1 GCA_030525445.1 Coriobacteriia bacterium
ACAGTACCTCCGGGGTGGTGTCCCAAAAATCCTCCGGAGCCCGGGCGTCCCAAATGCTGCGGGGGTTCAGGCATCCCATATAAGCGTTTCGCGAGAAAAGTTGCCTGTTCCCTTTCCCGACGTTATGCCGAAGCTGGCTTATCCTGCTCGTATACTATGAAATCGCGTAGCGGACACGCGTCTTCTCGAATACGAATTCCATGAATGCGCTGGCCGATCCATGTGGGATGGGCGAGTTTCGGAAACCTTTCTCATCGCGCGTGACGAGGTAATCGGATCCGGTTTTCTCCGCGCACACATTGACCAGGCTGTCTTCGAAATCATGCCACCGCGCTTCGAGTGCATGTTTGAGGTCTTCTTCGTCAATGGAGCATGCATGCAGCCAGGTCAAGCAGTCTTCCAGCAAGTCATGCGCCGCTTCGGTGCCGATATCCTTTCGCATGAGGTAGAACAAGTCGGTGAACGATTTGGCAGACACCCACAATTCGACATCGCCGAATGCATGCATTATTCGCAGCTGCGTGAGCGCCTCGTTGTCATGTGGCCGTTTGCAGAGGATGTCGTAGACGATGTTCGTATCAAGCAAGGCGCGCATGATAGTCCTCCCGAGCTTGGTCGAGCAATTCCTTGAAGTTCTGTCCATCGTAGCCAGGCGCGTTGAGCACCTGCCGGTTTTGCCACTGCTCCTGGAATGTATGCAACGCGTCTCCCGTCAACGTTTTGACCTGAGGGGTGTCTACCGGTTTTTGCGGTGTCTCTTTCGGGAGCTTTCCGTATCTGATCAGGTACTCATACGCAGCATTGATGAGCTCGGTCACGGATGAGCCGATTTCCTTGAGCTTTTGATCTCCCTGCTTTTTAATCTCCACCGGGACGCGTGCCGATACCATGGCATTCATTCAAGCCTCCTTATCGTAAGACAATATTACAGACTAATAGAATACGATAATACCGTCAATATGATTGCGTTGAGCGCGTTCGGGATGCCCCGACTTTGTGACCGTCTTATCCGCTGATCTATACGCCGTGGGCAATTGCCCCGAAGCCTTAGCCTCGCTGAATCCGCACACAAAGCGGCACCATAACAGGAAGGGGAGCATGTGCCCCCCTTCGCTTTCTCTTATATAACCGCGATAACCGCGTCTATTCCTCGCCGGTCCAGCAGTAGGTGCAGATCTTCTCGCGGGGGAGGCCGATGGCTTCGAGCATGCCGTCGAGGCTCTGGTAGCTCAGCGAGTCGAAGCCGAGCTCCTCGCAGATGGTCTTCAGCAGGCACTTGCCGCGCTCGGTGGTGTTGTCGGCGTATTCGTCCAGGTGCTGCTGGCCCTCATCGCCTTCGAGCTTCTGGATGGTGCGGCGCGCGATGAGCTCGTACTCCGACTTGCTGCTCGAGAAGTTCAGGTACTTGCAGCCGAACATGATGGGCGGGCAGGCGCTGCGCATATGCACCTCGGCGGCGCCGTTCTTGTACAGGAACTCCACGGTCTCGCGCAGCTGGGTGCCGCGGACGATGGAGTCGTCCACCAGCAGCAGGCGCTTGTCGTGGATGAGGTCGTAGACGGGAATCTGCTTCATCTTCGCGACCTGGTTGCGGATGTCCTGGTTCTGCGGCATGAACGAACGCGGCCACGTGGGCGTGTACTTGATGAACGGGCGACCGAAGCGCTGGCCGCTTTCCGTGGCATAGCCGATGGCGTGCGGCAGGCCGGAGTCGGGCACGCCGGCGACGTAGTCGACTTCGGGCATCGTGCCCTGGGCCATCTCGTCGCGGGCCATGATTTCGCCGTTGCGGTAGCGCATGACCTCGACGTTCACGTCCTCGTAGGTGGAGTTGGGGTAGCCGTAGTACGTCCACAGGAACGCGCAGATCTTCATCTCGTCGCCGGCCGGCGCGAGGGTCTGGAAGCGGTCTGCGGTCACCCGCACGATCTCGCCGGGGCCGAGCTCGTACACGTCCTCGTACCCGAGCTTCTGGTAGGCGAACGATTCGAACGCGATGCAGTGGCCGTTCGCGTTCTTGCCGATGTGCACGGGAAGGCGTCCCATGCGGTCGCGCGCCGCGATGATGCGCCCCTCGCTGTCCATGATGAGCAGCGTGAGCGAGCCGTTCGTGATCTTCTGCGCGAACTTGATGCCTTCGATGAAGCTGTCCTTCTGGTTTATCATGAGCGCCACGAGCTCGGTTGAATTCACCGCGCCCGAGCTGCGTGCCATGAGCTGGGAACCGCCGGTCTGGAAGTACTGCTCGATGAGCTCTTCGGCGTTGTTGATGATGCCCACCGTCGTGATGGCGAAGGTGCCCAGGTGGCTGCGCACGATGAGCGGCTGCGGGTCGGTGTCGCTGATGCAGCCGATGCCCGAGTAGCCCGAGAAATCCGCGAGGTCGTCCTCGAACTTCGTACGGAACGGCGTGTTGGTGATGGAATGGATTTGGCGCTGGAAGCCCTGGTCCTTGTTGTAATAGACCAAGCCTGCATGCTTGGTGCCCAGGTGGGAGTGATAGTCCACTCCGAAGAACACATCGAGTACGACATCGTCATGAGATGCTGCGCCAAAGAATCCGCCCATACAATTACCCCTTCTTCGAGGAAACACACGCGGTTAGTATACGCTGCGCAGAATTCCGCCATCCCGGATTTTCCCTATTCGTAACGTAATCACATGATTAAGGTGGGCTTGGAATCCCGACGGCCGGCCTTCCCGAGCCTCCGCTGAACTGCTTCGCGAACCTGCACGTCCCAGGCCGAAACGAAAAGTGCCTGCGGATGTATTCGCCGGGCGTTTCAGGTGAGACCTGCTCTTCCACAAGCGCGATTTGAGGGCAAAACCAAGGTTTTTGATCAATCGGATTTGGGTTGCCTGGAGTGCAACTATTCTCGGACGCGAATACACCTACTTTTGACCTGGGCTTATATCACAACAAAACGGCAACTGCTTGAGCTTGCGGAAAAATGATTGATCAAAAACCTTGTTTTGCCCCTCAAAAACGGGGTGTTTCGGGACGAGGTTTGGTTTCGGGCGCTCGGTTGGCGGCCACATGGCTTCGATTTCGCCTTGGGGTAGCGGGCTCGCGTGCCGCGTGGGTTGGAGACGGGCTGTGAACGGTCATAACGGGGGTACTACATATTGTGGTGTACACCCGATTGAGCAGACGGAGTACAACAGCTGGCGGATAGCAGCGGGCCAAACGATGGAACGCCGGTGATAGCCTCCGGGGGCATGAAGCACCTATGTTAGGGTTTACCGACGCGAACCATGCAAATGGAGGTTTTTTTAATGCAGCTTATTTCGCTTAAAGACAACGCGCGCCGGTTTGGCATCTGCGCCGTGAGCGCGGCTCTGGCCGCGTCCATGATGCTGCCCGGGCTGGCCGCCGCCGACCCGAGCGCCGCGGAGCTCCGCGAGCAGGCCGAGGTCGAACAGCAGGCTACCGAGGAACTGCAAGCCGAGGCCGAGGCCGCGCAGCAGCGTTCCGACGAGGCGGGCGACCCCGATGCCCTGCAGGCTCAGGCCCAGGAAGTGCTGGAGCGCTTGAACGGCATGCAGGAGACGCTTGACCGCACGGCCGCCGAATATGGCGAAGCCGTCCAGGCACAGGCGAACGCCGAGGGCAAGCGCGATGCCGCCGCAAAGAAGATCAAGGAGCTGAAGGCCGAGATCACCGAGGTACAGGGTGACCTGTCCGACCGTGCGCGTTCGATGTATCGCAACGGCACGAGCGGCATGGTCGACCTCGTCCTGGGCGCCGAGTCCTTCGAGCAGCTCGCGAACAACTGGAGCATCCTCTCGCGCCTGAACGATGCCGATGCCGCGCTCATCGAGCAGGCGTCCGACCTGAAGGCGCAGACCGAGGAACAGCACGAGATCTACGAGCGCGAGGCCACGATTGCCGCCGCTAAGGCCGAGGAAGCCGAGGCTGCCAAGGCCGAGGCCGAGGCGACCGCCGCCGCGTATCAGCAAGAGTACGACGGACTGAGCGCCCAGGCCGCCGAGGCGCTGGAAGCTGCTCGCGAGGCCGAGCGCCTGCAGCAGGAGGCCGAAGCCCAGCGCGTGGTGCAGGAGTCGGCCGAGCAGGCCGCCCGCGAGGCTGAAGAGCGCGAGGCTGCCGAGGAGGCCGCACGTCAGGCCGCCGAGGCCGCTGCCGCCGCACAGGCTGCTGCAGAAGCTGAAGCCGAGGATGACACCCCGTCTTCGGCATTCAACGAGGCTGCCGATGATGGGGAAGCGGCGCCTGCCGCCGAGCCTTCCTACGAGGGCGGCTCCAACACCGTCGACCGCGCGTATTCCTGCCTGGGCCTTCCCTATGTGTGGGGCGCAACCGGTCCTGGCAGCTATGACTGCTCCGGCCTGGTGGGCTACTGCCTCACCGGCAGCCATGACCGCATCGGCACCACCTACACGTACATGGGCTGGCCGCAGGTGTCCAACCCGCAGCCGGGCGACGTGTGCACGAGCTGGAGCCACTGCGGCATCTACATCGGCAACGGCCAGATGATTCACGCCCCGCAGACTGGCGACGTCGTGAAAGTCGGCCCTGTCCAGAGCGGCATGATCATCGTCCGCTATCCGGGCTAGGCCAAACCAACGGAGAGGTTCTTGTGCCCGCCACCGGAAACGGTGGCGGGTTCTTTTTTTGGCCGGGTTGCGGGGCGGAGTGCCCGGCGCGCGGTGGCGGCGTTGCAATTCCTCCGCACAACCTGGTAAGCTAGTTAGCCAAGTTTTTTCGGGGAACGAAACGTGCATGGGAGGAACCGCGATGGTCGACCCGATTTTCGAGGAAGAGCAGCAGCATTTGAGCGAGACGCACGAGAAGCTGCGCGGCATCGAGCGCAACCTGGTTGCCCAGCTCGAGCGCAGCCTCGCCGAGGCGCTCGCCGACAAGGAGAATATGCTTGACGACCTGGCGATGGACTTCGGCAACGGCGTGAACCTCGAGACCTACGTGGAGTTCGAGGCCATGCACCAGGTGATCGACGCCTACAACCAGACGAACGACATCCGCGAGGTCGAGCTGAAGAAGGCCCAGCTGCTGCAGCACCGGCCCTATTTCGCGAAGGTGACGCTCCAGTTCAAGCCCGGCGCGCCCGCACGCGACATCTACATCGGCGCCGCCGGCATGACCGACGAGACGCAGCGCCACTTCATCATCGACTGGCGCAGCCCCGTCGCCGAGGTCTACTACAACCAGGAAAACGGCCACACGAGCTACCAGGCCAATGGCCGCACCATCGAAGTCGACCTGAAGCTCCGCCGCCAGTTCGACATCGAGCGCGACCGCCTGAACGCGTACTTCGACACGACGGTGGCCATCCAGGACCCGTTGCTGCTGAAATCGCTTGGACGCGAGCGCGGCGGTAAGCTCAAGGACATCACGACCACCATCCAGAAGGAGCAAAACATCGTCATCCGCCATGAGGATGTGCCAGCCCTGCTGGTCGCGGGCATCGCGGGCTCCGGCAAGACGAGCGTGCTGCTCCAGCGCATCGCCTACCTGTTCTACCGCCAGCGCGAGAACCTGAAACCAAGCGATGTGTACCTCATCAGCCCGAATGAGGTATTCGCACGCTATATCGACAACGTGCTGCCCGACATGGGGGAGTCGAATCCGGTGACGATAACCTGGGATACCTTCGTCGCCAAGCTCGGGCTTGCCGACCGCGGACTCGGCAAGGATTCCTCGGGCGCGAACCTGCGGGCCATCGACGAGCGCATCGCCGGCCTTGCTTTCGACCAGCGCGACTTCGCGGACATCCGCATCGACAACGAGCGGGTCGTCTCGGCAGCTCAGGTGCGCAGCGCGGTGCAAAAATACGCGAAGCGCATCCCGGCTGGCCCGCGTCTTGCGGCTTTGGTGGAGGAGGACCTGGAGGAAAAGGTCTACCAGCGCGCCCGTCGCCTCGCTGCGGATGAAGAGGTCCAGGAAAGCGTGCTCGACCTGGGCACCGACGAGATCTACCGCATCTTCGGCGGGCCGATTCAGCCCGAGACCGAGAAGGACTTCCGCGACCTCGCCCTGAAATACCTGGAGGATCGCTACCAGGCGGCGCTCGACGCCATTCACGACGGGAGCTGGCTGCGCATCGACCGCATCGGCATGCGCATGCTCGGCAAGGAGACGCTGTCTTCCGCTGAATACCTGTACCTGAAGATGGCGCTCACTGGCGCCGGCAACCGCCACGCGCGCTACGTGATGGTCGACGAGGTGCAGGACTACACCCCCGCGCAGCTCATGGTGCTCGCGCGGTATTTCAGGAACGCGCACTTCCTGCTGCTGGGCGACCCGAACCAGGCCATCAAGCCTGGCACGGCGACCTTTGCGCAGATCCGGGACGTGTTCCAGCTGCTGCGTGGCGGCGTGAGCGAATGCCAGCTGAACACGAGCTACCGCTCGTCGCCGGAGATCACGGAGCTCTTCGCGGGGTTGATGGACCCCGATGCCCATATGGAGGCGAATTCCGTGCAGCGGCCGGGAACGGCGCCCGCCATCCGCGCGTACGACGACGAGCAGGCGTATGCGGCGGCGTTGCGCGAGGCAGTGAATGCCGCCCGCGACGAGGCCGGCTTGTGCGCCGTGGTGGCCGCGAATCCCGCGCAGGTGAAGGCGCTTGCCGCTGTGCTTGAAGGCACGGACGTGCAGGTGATGGACCGCGCCGGGTCGTCGCTGCCGTCGTCCGGCGTCGTGCTGCTGGATCTCCCCCTGGCAAAGGGCTTGGAGTTTGACCAGGTCATCGTCGCAGATGCGCAAGCCGGCCTCTACGGCGACGACGCCATCGCGCGCCATCGCCTCTACACGGCCATCAGCCGCGCCACGCAGAAGGTGAGCGTTTTCGCGAACGGCGCCTTGAGCCCGCTGCTGCGCTAACCGTCAACAAGCGAGCTCAAGGGCTGCCCCTGGTTCGCTGCGGAAACGAAGAAGCGCCCGGCCATGCGGCCGGGCGCTTCGCGTGCTTGCTGCCGTGCGGGCTACTTGCCGTCCGGGCCGTAGCTCGGCAGTTCCAGGCTCTCGGGCGCCTCGCCGTCGAAGCAACGGACGTAACCGGCTTCGGTGAAACGCGCGATGTCGTCGTCGGTGTAGCCCAGGTCGCGCATCACGGCCGCGGTGTCGTAGCCCACCGGCTTCGCGCGCGTGATCACGGGGTCGCCCACGCTCTGCATGCGCACGGGGCTCGTGGTGATGCACTTGTCGCCGATGCTGTCGTAATGGATGGGGCGCAGGATGTCGTTTGCGAATGCCTCCTCGTCCTCCATCACGTCGTCCATCGTGTTGCACTTCGCGTAGGGGATCTCCTTCTCGATGAAGAGCTTCTCCCAGTATGCCCAGTCGTGCTGCGCGAACGCCTCCTCCATCATCGCGATGACCTTTGCGACGTCGCCGTTCTCGTTGATCTTCGCGCAGTTCGTGTAGCGCTCGTCATGCGCGTATTTCGCCAGGCCGATGTTCTCCATCACGTAGGGATACCAGGCGTCGTAGCTGCCGTAGCAGATGAGGAACCACACGCCGTCCGAGGTCATGTAGGAGTTGTTGGTGGGGCAGGGCGCCATCTTGCGGTTCTTGGGGTAGGGCACGCCGAAGGGCTGCGAGACCACGGCCACCTGCATGGCCCAAAGCGCCATGTGGTGCAGGTTCACGGTGACGA
The DNA here is from genome assembly GCA_030525445.1 of Coriobacteriia bacterium. Classification (GTDB taxonomy): domain Bacteria; phylum Actinomycetota; class Coriobacteriia; order Coriobacteriales; family Eggerthellaceae; genus UMGS1519. The sequence goes on from JAUNEQ010000036.1 coordinate 7,638, forward strand.
GGTCGCCGATGCCGGTCTTCTCGGCGCGCCACAGCGCGGACATGAGGCCCATGCCCAGCGCGATGCTCGCGTTCCAGTCGCCGAAGGCCGCCGGCATGTTGCCCGGTTGGAAGTGCTCGCCGGCCTGCGGGATGCTCATGAGCAGACTGCCGCGCGCGGAGTAGCACGTGGCGTCGAAGCCCTTGGCGTCACGCATGGGGCCGCGCTCGCCGTAGCCGCGCATCTGGCCGTAGACGAGCTTCGGGTACTTCTCGTGCAGGGTCTCCCAGTCGTAGCCCAGGCGTTTCAGGCTAGGCGTGCGGATGCTCGTAACGAAGATATCGGCGCGCTCGAGCAGCTTTTCCACGAGTTCGCGGCCACCGTCGCTCTTCATGTCGACGGAGAGGAACTTCTTGTTGGCGTTGCTCATGTCGAACGCCGGGTTGTCCATGCCGAGCTCCGGCATGCCGAACCCGGGGCCGTCCAGGCGGTGCAGGTTGCCCTTGATGGTCTCGATCTTGTAGACGGTGGCGCCCAGCTCGCCCAGCTGGCGCGGGCAGGCGGGCATCGCCACGTAGTCGCCCAGCTCGACGACGACCAGGCCTTCCAAGCCGCGCGGCGCGGCGTTCTCGTTTGCTGCCATGGGAATCCTTCCTTGCCGTTTCGTTCGTATGCGCAAATTGTAGCAAAGCCCTTGTCTATGCCGCTTTGGGCGATGATTCGCAGCTGGCCTGAGCTTCGCTTTTTAAAAAACCGGGTTGATGTGTCACAAAATGAATAATATTGAGAAGCCGATGGTGAAAAATGGGCATGAATAGGGAATCTGTGGGTGAAAACGGCTTTGCGTGCAGCTGAATGAGGCGAAATGACCTTCTTTCGGAGGAAGAAATCTCAACATTATTGATTCTGTGACAGATTTTTGGGCGATTCTGAAACGTAGAGGGTTGCAAGGAGCGTGGACGTTTCCTTTGGGTTCGGTTCGACGAGTTTCGAATACGACAGTGGGATTTGTTGCAATACGCAATGCCCAAGCTCGTGGAGTATGCGGTATGCTTGGATGCCGTTGCGTTTAAGGAGGCGACATCGTGAACATCAACCACGCGATCCTGCATGTGTTCGACTTCGTGTCGTGCGAGAACACGTTTTCCGCCGAGGAGATCGACCTGTCCGACAAGGTCGCGAAGAACTATGTTGCGCGTCTGGCGGGGAAGGCCCTGAACGACCTCGATGCCAAGCGCGGCGAATTCGCGCCCGACAGCCGGTTTGCAGAAGACCTGCGTTCGTACGTTGCGCGCGAGGTTGATTTCGTGGCGCTGTCGCGGGGCATCGGCGAGTACCTGGCCCGCGAACTCGGGCACATGGAGAAGCCGGTGTCCACCGACCTGCTCGTGGTGGACTTCCAGGATGCGCCTGTGAAGGTCGTGAACGAGATGAGCGACGAGGATGTGGCCGCGCGCTTCGAGGGACGTGAGGACCGCTACCTGGGCATCATCCTGCTGGAAAGCAAGCAGGCCTACGTGCATGACCTCGGGTTTGGCGAAGCGGGGGAGCGCTGCGGCGTCGAGCGGCACCGCGCGATCCTGCCCAACCCGTCGCAGAAGATCCCGACGTTCGCGGTGGTCGACCTGAAGACCTTCGCGGTGTCCTTCGCGGACAAGCAGCGCACGATCGACGGCGCGCCGAAACTCGTCATCCCCGATGGCCTGCTGCAGTGCTCTATCGAAGCCTCGAGCAAGGAGACCTTCGCCGCCGTGGCCGAGGTCGTGGAAGCCGTGGCCGAAGAATACGGGGCGAACACGGCGGTGGCGCTCTCGCGCGCGAAGGCGTACGTGGCGGGGCCCGCGGAAGGGGAGGGCGGCGAGCCGCTTCCCTGGGAGGAGGACTTCGACCTCGCTGAGCTGGCGGAAGACGTCTTCGAGGGTAACGAGGCGCTGCGCGAGCGTTTCCAAGAGGTGGCGCAGGCCTACGAGCTGCCCGAACGCGTGACCCTCGAGCGCGAGGCCGTGCGTCGCGTGGCATCCAAACATAAGATCCGCACCGACACCGGCATCGAGATCACGTTCCCGGCCGAATACAGCCGCAACCCCGAATACCTTACGTTCACGAGCGAAGCCGACGGCACCTATTCCATCCAGCTGAAGAACATCGGGCACATCGAGAACCGCTAGTCGTCGAAACCCCGGCGGGACGCCCAGCGTCCCGCATTGACGGCCTTGTTGGGCCTATCGGTTGATGTGCACGTGGGGGATGTCGGAGTACTCGTGCTGCTCGCCCATGTACACGAAATAGTCGGCGAGCGCGTCGGCGAGCGACTGGTCGTGCGTGGCGATGATGAGGGTCTTGCCCGCCGCCTTCAGCTTCTGCAGGAAGCCGTACAGCCAATCGCGTGTCTTCACATCGAGGCCGTTCAGGGGCTCGTCGAAGCAATAGACATCGGGGTTCATCGACAGGATGCAGGCGATGGCGACCTTCTTCTTCTCGCCGCCCGAAAGATGGTAGGGCGCGCGACCGCGTAGCTTTTCGATGTCGAGCAGCGCGCAGATGTCGTCAACGCGGGCCGAGACTTCGGCCTCGGGCAGGCCCATCTGCCGCGGCCCGAAGGCGATTTCCTCCTCCACGTTGCTGCAGAACAGCTGCGAGTCGCTGTCCTGGAAGATGAATCCCACCCGCGCGTGGAGCCGCTTGGCGAACGAGGCGTCCTTCATGCTCCGCTCGTCGACGAGTTGACCGTCGAATCGGTACTCGCCGCGCTGCGGGAACACGAGCCCGCTCATCGCCTTGAGCAGCGTGGATTTGCCCGACCCGTTATACCCCATCAGCACGACGCTGTCGCCGGCGTAGATGTCCAGGTCGATGTGGCGCAGCGTCGCTTCCTCGTCGTATGCGAAGCAGAAATCGCGGAAGCTCATCAGGGGTTGCGCGCCCGCCGCGTGCCCGGTGCGGTGCAGCTGCGAGGGGTGTGCCTGCTCCGCGCCATCGGCATGCGGTTGCGGGATCTGGTCATGCGTGTGCGGAGAGCCCATGCCCTCGTGCGTATGCGGCTTGGCCGCCCCTTCATGCGTGTGGAGGTAGGTCATGGCTACATGGCTCCTTGGAGGTAGAGAAACGCGGCAAGCAACAGGGCGAACGCCGCGAGCCAGGCAAGGTCGATGGCGCGCCACTGGCGTTCTTTCGGCGTGGGGTATTCGCCTTCGAAGCCGCGGCATGCCATCGCGTCGTAGGTGGCCTGCGCCGCCTCGTTGGTCTTCAGGAACACCACGCCGCCCACGCCGCCGATGGAGGCGCGCTTGTCCTCGTTGCGCCCGACGCTTCGCAGACGTAGCGCGGTGAGCACCTCGAGGGCGATCTCGCCCAGGCGGACGATGCTCTTCAGGGCGAGGTCGATCGTGAGGATCACGAGGCTGGGCACGTGGAAGACGCGCAGCGCCGCGGTCATCCGGTTGAACGGGGTGGTGAGCGCGGTCGTCATCGCGATGCCCACCGAGATGAGCACCTTCGTGGCGATGAGCAGCGCCGAATGCGATTGCCCGATGAACATGGCGGGCAGCATGATGAGGAAGGTGATCCCGGCGGCGCCGAAGGCCACGGCGACGATGCGCTTCAGGGCTTTTGCCGGCATGAAGCACAGGCGCACGAGCAGGCAGGCCAGCATGATCAGGACGAAGAAGAAATTCGCCGAAAGCGAGGTGAGCAGGATGCAGCCAAGGGCGAACAGGAGCTTCGTCGGCGCCGAGGGCGAGAGCCGCCCCTCGGCGCCATCGTCAAGCCGGAATTGCGCGAGCACGCCGGTTATGGAGAGCATGCTTTGCGCGATGAACCCATCGCGGTCGCGCCGCGGTTCATAGTCTTGGCTTTCCAGAAGCCAGCTGGGAATATCCTGTTCGTCTTGCCCCATGCTACCTATCGAAATCGACCGAAGGCTTCATCGCCGCAGCGGCCACTCGGAAGATGATGACCAGCAAGGCGACGCCTATTACGGCGCTCAGTATATACCCAACCCAGTCCGGGAGCCCGCCGATGGCGTAATCAGGCATGAAAGCGGACCATTCCCAGCCTTGACCGAGGCCGACGGGCGTGTAGCCGACCATCTGGGCGAGGTCTTCGGTGGCCCATTCGCCCCAGGCGTCGCCCTCGGCGAGCAGGCCGAGCGGGGTTGCGGCGATGAGCACGGCCACCAGGGCGAAGACAGGTGCGAACACTTTTGCTCCCTTGGATGCGCCCGTAACGTTTTGGGCTCCGAAATCGGGGGCGACCTTGCGGACGAATGCGAGGATGCCCACCGTGAACGCGACCTCGGCGAGGCCGGCGACCGTCAAGTGCCCCAGGAGCATGGCCGGGATGGAAACCCACAGCGGATAGGGGCAATACAGGGCGTGGCCGGCTGCGTCGGTGAAGAGGAGGGGCTGGATGCCGAATTCCACGGCCGCGCAGATTGCGGCGCAGTTCAGCGCGATGTACGACCCGATGGCCGCCCCCAGCAGTTCGCCGGCGAGGCTGTCTTTGCGGCTGGTGATGAGCGAGTAGATGCCGTAGCCCACCATGGGCAGGATGAATGCCATGTTGAAGCAGTTCGCGCCGATGGCGAGGATGCCGCCGTCGCCGAAGAACACTGCCTGGATGATGAGCGCGATCGAGACGGCGAGCACGGCCGACCAGGGGCCGAATAAGATGGCTATCAGGGTGCCGCACACCGCATGGCCGGTGGTGCCGCCCGGCAGCGGGATGTTGAACATCATCGAGAGGAAGCAGAACGCCGCGGCGACACCGAGGAGCGGCATCTTCTCGCGGGGAACCTCGCGGCCGACCTTCTTCAGGGCGATGGCCCAGATGGGCACCATGGCAACGCCCATGACGCCGCAGGTTTCGGGGCTGAGGTAATTCTCGGGAATGTGCATCTTCGGGCCTTTCATCGCCTGGCGCAACGCGGATTCACGCGTTCCGTCTTCTGTCTGTTGGTGTTACGGAATAGAATATCGTAATCACACGTATTACGGAATAGAAATACGTAACATTTTGTCGAAAGATCCTTGAATAAGGCGGCGGGCGGCCGATGGGAGAAGGAAAACGGGCCCGATCCCTATGCCAAGACGCGGTTGAGCGTGGCAGTGAGCTGGTCGACGTCGATGGGCTTGGCGACGTAGCCGTCCATGCCGGCGTCGAGGCCAGCCTTCACGTCTTCCTGGAAGGCGTTGGCTGACATCGCGATGATGGGGACGTGCGAGAGTTGCGGGTCGTCGAGCGCGCGGATGGCGCGCGCCATGGCGAAGCCGTCCATCTGCGGCATCTGGATGTCGGTGATCACCAGGTCGTAGACGCCTGGCCCGGCAGCCGCGAGCATGTCGATGGCTTCCTGGCCGTTCATGGCCTCGTCGAGCGCGAACCCCATGTCCTCGAGGATGATGCGTGCAATCTCGCGGTTGATTTCGTTGTCCTCGGCGAGCAGCACGCGTTTGCCCGTGAAGTCCAGAGCCGTTTCGGCGGCGCCTTCGTCGGCGAGCGCAGCGCTGCATTCCACATCATTGGGGTCCTGCAGCGGGAACCGCAGGCTCACGATGAACTCCGAGCCTTTCCCGGGAGCCGTCACCACGCGGATGTTGCCGTCCATCATGTCGACGATGCGCTTGGTGATGGCCATGCCGAGCCCCGTGCCCTGGATGCCGCTCGTCGTGGCGTCGCGCTCGCGTTCGAACGCATCGAAGACGCGGGTTGCGAACTCGGGCGACATGCCGATGCCTGAATCCTTCACGCGCAGCTCGTAGCCGGCCACGCCGTCTTCGGGAGGCGCTACCTGCTGCATCGTGAGCTCGATGGTGCCGTCGTCCGGCGTGAACTTGAAGGCGTTGCTCAGGAGGTTCAGCAGCACGCGGTTCAGGCGGTTCTTGTCGCAGCGCACGAAGGCGTTGCACATGCGGGTCGTATCCGCGGTGAAGGCGATGCCCCGGTCGTGCGCCTGCGTCTCGAACATGTCGTGCGCGGCGGCGACGAGCGCGGGGAGGTTCGTGGGTTCGGGCTCGAGGTCGATCCTGCCGCTTTCGATGCGGCTCATCTCGAGCACGTCGTTGATGAGGGCGAGCAAGTACTTGCTCGAGGCGTCGATTTTGCCCAGATAGTCGTGGATCTGCGCGACGTCGTCGCTTGCCTGTGCGAAGCCCGTGTAGCCCACGATGGCGTTCATGGGCGTGCGGATGTCGTGCGAGATGTTCGAGAGGAAGATGCTCTTCGACTTGCTCGCGCGCCGCGCCTCGCTCAGCGCTTCCTCCAGGATGCGGTTCTGCTCCTGCTCTTCGCGCCTTAGCTCGGTGGTGTCCGATTTCAGCAGCAGGTAGAAATGCGCCGCCGCATCCACCACGTAGAACGAGAAGCGCTTGTAGAACGCCTGCCCGTCGATTTCGCATGCGATGTTCACCGTGTAGGGCTCGTGCTTTGCGAGCTCGCGTTCCACACGTACGATCCCGAGCGAGGACATGGTCGCGATCTTCTCTTCAGGCGTGCCCATGATGACGGGCGCCACCTGGGTGGTGAGGTATTCGAAGTAGTCGCCTTCTTTTTCGCGCGGGAAGATGCTTCCCGGCTTGCCGGAATCCGCGTCGCCGATGAGCACGCGGTAGCGCCGTCCCACGAGCGAGGTGATCATGTCGTACTGCTCGATGAGCGCCTTGTCCATGAGCGCGTCGGTCACGACCTCGTCGTTGCAGGGCGCGAGCGTGATGAATGCGAGGATGTCGCCGGTGGTCGGTTCGGTGGCCAAGGTTGCGGTCATTTTCACGTATCCCACTTCACCGTTCTGGAACAGGCAGAGGAACGCTTCCTGGCGCGAGGTGTGACCTTCCCTGAAGCAGGTGATGAGCGCGTCGCGGCTGAAATTCCCCTGGCCCAGGCCCAAGGCCGCTTGCCCGGCGAGGTTCCTGCGCATCTTGCTCAGCAGCTCCGTGTAGCTGGAGCCGGATTCCTGCTCCTCGACGATGAATTTGCCCCTGCGCTCCTCGACGATGTCGCGGGTGAGGTTGATGCGGTATATGGCGAGGTAGTCCTTCGTGAGGTTTTCGAGGTTGCTTTGGACTTGCTCGTACAGGGCTTGCGCGCGCCGGTTGCTCTCGTTGAGCCGGTCGATGATGCGGATGAGCACCTTCAGCACGATGGATACGAAGATGCTGCCGCCGAAGAGGATGCCTGCGATGACGAGGTCCGGCTCGCCGAAGAGGGCCACCGCGAGATAGCCCACGAGGAATGCGATGAGCAGGATGAACGGCGTCCTGACGAGCGCTTGTGCACGACCGGCGCCGCCGAATTCCCCTATTCGGCGTATGAACTGGTAGTAGCGCACGATGTTGTAAGCCATGAGCGCGGTGCCAGCGTAGATTATCGTGTAAATCAGGATCGTCATGGTTCTGTGAATCGCGATGTGGTACGTGCGCTTACATTGTAACCCATGTCCAACAAAGCAATACATCGTGTCGCGATAAACGAGGCGCCCAAAAACGGCACCGCGGCAAACGTGCCCGGGAAGTGCGCTTGCCTGGTTCGTTGCCGTGTGCGCGCCGAGGCCGAGTTCGCTCCCGAATGTACGATTTTCGACGCTGTATGCGCAACGCCGCCGAGTTCGTACCTGAATGTACGATTTCCGACACTGCATGTACGCTGAGACCGGGTTTGCACCTGAATGTACACTTGCGCAAAACAAAACCCCAGGTCACAGAATAATAATGCCCGAAAACAGGC
>JAUNEQ010000037.1 GCA_030525445.1 Coriobacteriia bacterium
CACACCATACCCCGCCCCATGGAATCCACGGGATGAGTATGCGGGGGACCTATCACGGGGACAGTCCCCCCGATAGATAGGGCGACAGGGGGTCGGGCGTCCTGTTTGCGTCCCTACGCTAGATCGCGCGGATCTCGTTGCGCAGCCATTCGGCCCAGGCATCCACACCTTCGCCGGTGGTGGCGGCGATGGGGAAGATGGGCACGCCGGGGTTGAGCTGCTGCACTTCGGATTCGAAGGCCTCGCGGTTGAAGTTGAAAACGGGCATCGTGTCGACCTTGTTCAGGATGACCGCCTGCGCCACCTGGAACACGCCGGGGTACTTGAGCGGCTTGTCATCGCCTTCGGGCACGGAGAGGATCATGACCTTCGCGTTCTCGCCCAGGTCGAAGTCGGTGGGGCACACGAGGTTGCCGACGTTCTCCAGCAGCACGAGGTCGAGGTCGTCCAGATCGAGCACGTCCATCGCGCGGCGAATCATGTCGGACTCCAGGTGGCAGGCGCCGCCCGTGTTGATCTGCACGGCCGGGATGCCCTGGGCCTTGATGCGCTCGGAGTCCACAGAGCTCGCGATGTCGCCTTCGATGACCGCGATGTTGAACTCATCGCGCAGCGCCTCGATGGTGGCGAGGATGGTGGAGGTCTTGCCCGAGCCCGGCGACGCGAGGATGTTCAGCACGAACACCTTCTTTTCCGCGAACAGCGCACGGTTGCGCTCGGCAAGCGTGTCGTTCTTCTTCAGAATCGGCTGCTTCAGATCGATTTCCATGTCCATTCTCCTATCGATAGCGATGACGTCATGTTCGAATGATTGGCCAGGTCAGGCGCTCTCAATCATTCGTCATCGGGTATGTCGACTTCTATTGAATCCAATTGCATCTCGCGCCCGGCGATGAGCTCGGTGAGCGGGTTGTCGCACTCGGGGCACGCGCGGTGGAAACGGTCGTGCGTGAATTCGTGGCCACATTCCACGCAGCGGGAACGCGGCTCGATCATGGTCACCTTCAGCTCGGCGCCTTCGCAGATGGTGCCTTCCGAAAGCGCCTCCCAGGCGAACACGAGAACGTCTTCGATGGCTTCGGTCATGCGGCCGATGGAAAGCGAGACGGACGTGACCTTCGTGGCCCCCGCGTCTTCCGCGGCAGTACGCACGGTGTCGAGCACCCCGGCCATAATTCCCATCTCATGCATGCAGCTCGTCTCCTCGTGAAACGCGTTGACGGGGATGTTTCCCCTACTCCGGGATTATTCCGCTTCCTTCTTCGCCAAGCGCTTGGCCTTCTGTTCCGCGCGACGCGCCTGGAAGTCGGCCCATTCCTCTTCCCATTCGGCGTCCTGTCGGGCCTGCTCTTCGAGCTCTTCCTTCTGCTCTTGGATGCGCTTTCCCATGACGGCGCGCGCCACGGCCATGGAAATCTCGTACATGCCGATGAGCGGGGCATACATGAGCAGCATGGTCACCGGGGAGGCGTCGGGGGTGATCATGCCCGAGATGACGAGCAGGACCACGTAGATCTCGCGCCACTTCTCGCGCAGCTTGGCGTAGGGCACGATTTCGAACACGATGAGGTAGAACACGATGAGCGGCAGCTCGAACGCGAAGCCGAAGCCCAGCTCGAACTTGATGATGATGTCAATCCAGAGCGTGGCTTGCGGCGTGATGACGGCGAACCCGTTTGCCTGGTCGGTGAGCCATTCGAACGCGGCCGGCAGGATGATGAAGTAGCAGAACACCGCGCCGAACAGGAACAACGCCACCGCGATGACGAAGGTGGGGATGAACCACTTGCGTTCGCTCGGCTTGAGCGCCGGCAGGAAGAACGCGAGGATCTGCCACATCACGAAGGGAGCGCAGGCCACGAGCGAGGTCCATAGGGCGATTTGCAGGCGCACGCCGAACGCCTCGAACGAGCCGAAGACGTTGAGCATGGCCTTGCCGTCGACGGTCTGCGGGATGAATTCCTTCACCGGGGCGAGCATGAGCTGCGCCACCGTCGGCGTCGAGAAGTAGAAGAACACCACGGCCACGAGGAGCACCACGACGATGCGCACGCAGCGCATGCGCAGTTCGCCCAGGTGATCCATCAAGGGCATGCGTGCCGGACCGATGGGCATTACGCGTCACCCCCCTTGGCATCCTCGGCTGCTGCCGGTTGTGCTGCAGGAGCGGGTTTCGAAACGCCCAGCAGGGCGTCGAGATCGTCGGTCGTGGGTTCGGCCGGCGCCTTGGGAACGCTGCCAGCTGCACCGTTGGCCTCGGCAGCCGCCTTGGCGGCCTCTTCCTTGGCCTTGCGCTCGGCGCGGATCTTGTCATAGCGGGCCTTGCGCTCGGCGAAGGTCTCGGTTTTCGGCTGCTCGGGCTTGTTCAGGCTGGCGGCCTTGTCGGCCACCTGCTGGATCTTGTCCTCGGCCGCAGCTTCGGCAACAGGGTCGACCACTTCGCGCTTGATGACCTCGTTCACCTCGGCTTGGGCATCGCGGAACTTGGCGATGGCACGCCCGATGGTGCGCGCGATATCGGGCAGCTTGTCCGGCCCGAAAATCAGGAACGCGAAAATCAAGATGATGATCAGCTCATTGCCGCCGATACCGAGGAAGCCTTCCATGCGCCTACCCTGCTCGCGTGTGGTTTAGCCGTTGGAAGAAGAGGACTCGGCAGCAGTGGAGTCGGACGCAGCCTGGTCGGCAGCCGTGCTCTGCGTCTGCTCGGCCACGTTCTGGGACATGCAGCCAGCGGCGCTCAGGCCGGCGACGGGAAGCGTCAGGCCGATGACCAGGATGATGACGATGACCCAAGTGAAGATCTTCTTGGTGCGCTCCTTGGCAGCCTTCTTCTCGTCTGCGCGCTTTTGGCGCTCTTCAGCCGCCTTCATCTTGGCCTCGCGCTGCGCGGCCGTCATCTTGTTCTTCGTGTTCTTCTTCGTGTTTGCTTTTGCGTTGTTTTCCGCCATGGTAGCCCTTTGCCCATATCACGTGTATTTTGCGTTATCCGCGTAGTTTACCGCGAAAGCAGCCACTCTGCGGAGCTTTCTTCCCGAAGCACATAGAGAGCACGTCAGCGGATAGAGGTTCCGGACATGAAGGCAGGCTCCCAATCGAACGGCCATGCTTCACTCACCCTATTGCATCGTTTTTTCGATTGTGGCTTATTTGGAGGGCAAAATACTCCTTTATGCGGTCGGAAGTTGCGTGAAATGCAGCGTTTTTTCGATTGTGGCTCGTCGTTTCGGATAAATAGGTGCCACAATCGAAAAAACGCTGCATTTCTCGGCATATCTGCCACCTTCATGCGCTTTACTTGCCTGCAAATAAGCCAAAATCGAAAAAACGATGCAACGCCGCATATAGACCTACCGAAGTAACGGTCACTTTGATAGGTCGTCAGCGAGCATGAGACAATTTCCCCTGAGGTCTTTGTCTCATACGCCAGAAGTGTCATCCTGGGCGCAGGCGCGAATCGCCGGAGTCGAAGGATCCCCCTCGGCGCTTGCCGCAGGTGGAGCTGCGACCACGCCACAGCAGCGAGAGGCCCCTCGACTCCGCGGGCTGCGCCCGCTCCGCTCGGGATGACACCGCCGGCGAACACCGGCCCTGAGCGCATATGTCAACGATGGCTTAACAGAAAAAACGGTGCAACACCACCTCTGGGCCTACCGAAGTGACGGTCACTTTGATAGGTCGTCGGCGAGCATGGTCATTGCGGTGCGCCAGCCAAGCTCGGCGCATTTCACGCGGGCGGGCATGCGCGAGATGCCCTGCAGCTGCGCGGCCTCGCCCAAGGGCGCGAGTTCTTCTTCGGAGGTGACCTCGCCGCGGATCATCGCGAGGAATAGCTTTCCCAGCTCAAGCGCCTCTTCCGGCGTCTTGTCGGTGATGATGTCGGCCATGATGTCGGCGCTCGCCTGGGAAACGGCGCATCCGCTGCCCTGGAACGCAGCCTCGTCGATGATGCCGTCCTCCACGCGCAGGCTCAGCGTGATGTCGTCGCCGCAACTGGGATTCACGCCCTGGTGCACATGCGTGGGGTCATCCATCTCGTACTTGTAATCGGGGTGCGCGTTGTGCTCCATCAACGCGGCCGTATAGACATTGGCGTTCGTCACGGGGTCTCCTTATCCGTTGAACAGGTTCCAAACTTCCTGCAAGCCCGCAACCAGGCGGTCGATGTCGGAAGAGTCGTTGTACAGCGCAAACGAGGCACGGCAGCAACTGGCGATGCCCATCCACGCGAGCAGCGGCTGCGCGCAATGGTGGCCGGCGCGAATGGCCACATCGTGTCCATCGAGGATGCTCGCCACGTCATGCGGATGCACCGAGCACACGTTGAACGACACCACGGCCACGTGGTCTTCGGGCTTCGCGGGACCGATGAGCCGGATGAACGGCAGCTCCGCAAGGCGGCGCGTGCATTCCGCCACGAGCGCACGTTCGCGCTGCTCGAGCACCTCATGGCCGACCTTCTCGATGTAGTCGATGGCGGCCCCGAGGCCGGCGATGCCAGCAGCGTCCTGCGTGCCCGCCTCGAACTTCTGCGGAACGGGCGCCCAGCCAGCCTCGGTTTCCGTGACCCAGTCGATCATCTCGCCACCCGTGAGGAACGGCGGCATCTGCTCCAGCAGCTCCGCGCGCGCCCACAGCACGCCGACGCCCATGGGGGCGAAAAGCTTGTGGCCGGAAAACACGAACGCGTCGCAGCCCAGCTCCCGCACGTCGACTTTGATATGCGGAGCGCTCTGAGCGCCGTCTACCAGGCACAACGCGCCAACCGCATGCGCGGCATCGGCGATTGCGCGCACGTCGTTTTCCACGCCCAGCACGTTGCTCACCTGCGTGATGCTCACGATCTTGGTGCGCGGGCCGATCTTCGCCGCAATCTCGTCGGGCGTGATTTTGCAGTCGTCATTGGGGCGCAGGTACACGAGCGTCGCGCCCGCGCGGCGGCACGCCTCCTGCCAGGGAATGAGGTTGCTATGGTGCTCCATGATGGAGATGCACACCTCATCGCCGGGTTGCAGCAGCATTTCGCCCAGCTGGCGCGCGAGGATGTTCAGGCTCTCGCTCGCGTTGCGCGTGAACACGATCTCCTCGGCGGACGATGCGCCGATGAACCGGGCGACCTTCCCGCGCACCTGCTCGATGGCCTGCGTCGCCTCTACGGATAACCGGTAGAGGCCGCGCAGCGGGTTGGAATTCATCGTCTCGTAGAATGCGCGCTGGGCGTCGAGCACGCCCGCCGGGCGCTGCGCGGTGGCGGCGCTGTCCAGGAACGTGAGCTGCGGGTTGCCTGCCAGCAGCGGGAAATCCTGCTTGAACGGGTTGATGGCCAGGTCATTCGCCATGCGCTGCGTGTACACCATCATCGGCTCCCTTCCGTGGGTTCGGACTCGTCAAGCACGACGCTGCGCCCCAACACCGCACGCGCGAGGCGATCGACGCCCGCAGCAGCCTGCTCCGTGGGCGCCGCGCCCAGCGCGAAGTCGAACGACGATTCCAGGAACAGGGCCTCGGCCTGCTTTTCGGAAAGCCCGCGCGTGCGCAGGTAATGCAGCTGTTCCGCGTTCACGTGGCCGATGGTGGCGCCGTGGTTGCCTGCAACATCGTCTTCGTTGCACAGGATGACGGGCACCGTGCGGTTCTGCACGCCCTTGTCCACCAGGAGCACGGTCTCGCGCTCGTTGCCCTGCGCGCCCTTGCAGCCGCGGATGAGGTCGATGGTGCCGCGCAACGTCTTGCGGCTTTTGCCCGCAAGCACGCCATTCGCCTGGATATCGCATTCGGTCTCGCGTCCGTGGTGGCGCACCACGTAGTTGAAGTCGTGCGCCTGCTCGCCATGGCCCAGATAGTGGAGGTCGATATCGAGACGCGACTTGTCGCCACGTAGGTCGGCCGCGAGCCCGGTGAACGTGCGGTTGCCACCGAGCACCGTCTGGCTCACGGTGATACGCGCGCCATCGGTCGTGAGTATCCCCAGGTCATCGATATCGTCGAAGCCCGCATCGAGCGTTTGCATGCGCCGGATGTTCACCTTCGCGCCGAAGCCCGCGAGAACCCGCACGGTGGTGCCGGTGAAGCCCGCGGCATTTTCGGGAGCTTCGGGGGAATCGACCACGATGTCCAGGTTCACGGTGCTGTTCATGCCCGCAACGACATCGATGGCCGCCGAGCTGAAGGCGTCCGCGACCCCGAGCACCGTCACCGTGGCACGCACGTTCTGCCCCTCATCGGACGCGATGACGATGGGGTCGCCTGCCGCCTGTGCGAGCAGGCCGGCCGCATCCGCGCCTACACCGGTCGCAAAGGCCGCTTCGAGCGATTGCGATGCCTCGAGGGCATCGGCATTGCGCTGGTAGGCGCTCTGCGCCGTGCCGCCATAGGCAGCTTCCGCGTCGTCGGCACCCGCGCCGGAAATCGGAACCCGCGAAGGCCAGCGAGCATCCCACCAGCTCTGCAGCATCGCAAGCGAGTACTCGAACGTCCCCGCCGGCGCCACCGCCTGTTCGCTCACCGCCGTAGCCACCGCCGGTTCCACCCGCAACGAAGCAGGCACCTCGATGCTCACATCATTCATCTTCAAGTAATGCCACGTAGGAGCCGGCATAGCATTGGCCCCCTCGAGCACCGTATTCTTTTCAACCCAATCACCCATCTGCAATTCCTTCATCGCAGCTCAACTTTCAACTCCAACCCAGCCCTCGCAGGCCACACCCCAGGTCGCCCCGTCCGAAACCACCTAGATTCCCAGGTCGCCCATGGCACGTCAGCGAGGGCGAAGCGGGTGCCTCGCGAAGCCGCAGCGTCAACTAAGTGGTTAGCCGATTGCCCCCTCCATCTCCAGCTTGATGAGGTTGTTCATCTCGACGGCGTATTCCAGGGGCAGCTCCTTGCTCACGGGCTCCGCAAAGCCATTCACGATTATGGTGCGCGCCTCCTCTTCGGAAATTCCTCGGCTCATCAGGTAGAACACCTTGTCGTCGCTAATGCGTCCGATGGTCGCCTCGTGGCCGATGCTCACGTCCTCACAGCGGATGTCCATGGCGGGGATGGTGTCGGAGCGGCTGCGGTCGTCGAGCATGAGCGACTGGCACGAAACGGTGCAGGCGCTGCCCGTCGCCGCGGGCGTCGCGACCACCGAGCTGCGGAAGGTCGAGATGCCGCCATCCTTCGAAATGGACTTCGTCTCGATGCTCGCCGTGGTCTGCGGCGCGGCGAGCACGACCTTGCAGCCGGTGTCGAGGTTCTGGCCCGCACCGGCGAAGGTGATGCCGGTGAAGCTCGACTGCGCCTTGCGGCCCGCGAGGATGGACATGGGATAGAGGTACCCCACGTGGCTGCCGAAGCTGCCGGAAATCCATTCGATCTGGCCCTGCTCATCACAGCGGGCGCGCTTGGTGTTCAGGTTGTACATGTTCTTCGACCAATTCTCGATGGTCGAATAGCGCAGGTGGGCACGCTTGCCCACGAACAGCTCCACCGCGCCGGCATGCAGGTTGGCCACGTTGTATTTCGGCGCGGAACAACCCTCGATGAAATGCAGGTCGGCGTCGTCTTCCACGATGATGAGCGTGTGCTCGAACTGGCCGGCGCCCTTCGCGTTCAGGCGGAAGTAGCTCTGCAGCGGGTAGTCCATGTGCACGCCCTTGGGCACATAGACGAAGCTGCCGCCGCTCCACACGGCGCCATGCAGCGCCGCGAACTTGTGGTCGCGCGGGGTGATGAGCTTCATGAAGTGCTCGCGGATGCGTTCCGCGTGCGGGCCGTGCAGCGCCTCCTCGATGCCGGAATACACGACGCCCTGCTCGGCCGCCGACTTCTGGATGTTGTGGTAGACGAGCTCGGAGTCGTACTGCGCGCCCACGCCTGCAAGGTACGCGCGCTCGGCCTGCGGAATGCCCAGGCGCTCGAACGTGTCCTTGATGTCCTCGGGCACGTCGTCCCAGTTCGATTCCTGCTCGGTGAGCGGCTTCACGTAGGTGACGATGTTGTCCATGTCGAGGCCGTCGATGGACGGACCCCAATCGGAAACCGGCGTCTCGTGGTAGATGGCGAGCGACTTCAGGCGCAGCTCGAGCATCCATGAGGGCTCGTTCTTGCGCGCGGAAATCTCCCGGACGATGTCTTCGGTCAAGCCGGCATGCGCGCGGTACGACCCTTCTTCGCTCTTGACGAAGTCGTACAGCTCGCGGTTGATGTCGGCGACCTGCGTACGGGCGGCCATTTAGGCACCTGGCTTCTGGTCTGCGGAAAGGGCGTCCAGGGGGTGCCCGGTATCCTTCAATGCGGCGGCATCGGCGGCCGCGAGGGCCTCTTCCATGTGCTCCAAAGCTGCCGCAACATCAAAATGGGCAGGGGCGGAATCACCCTCGCTTTCTGCCGGCGCACTCGCGGCCGGGGCGGCCTTGATGAAACGCTCGAAGCCGTTCTCGTTGATATCGTCGACCAGGCTCGCATCGCCTGTTTCGACGAGGCGGCCGTTCACCATGATGTGCGTGCGGTCGACGTCGAAGTGCTCGAGCAGGCGCTTCTGGTGCGTGATGATGATGAGCGAGCCATCGCAGGACTCGCGGTACATCGAGATGGCGCGGCTCACGATTGCGAGCGCGTCGACGTCGAGGCCCGAGTCGGTCTCGTCGAGGATGGCGAGCTTGGGTTGCAGCAACAGCAGCTGCAGCATCTCGACCTTCTTCTTCTCGCCGCCCGAGAACCCCACGTTGAGCTCGCGGTTGAGGTATTTCTCGTCCATGTCCAGCTGCTGCATGATCTCGGCGACGCGCTTCTTGTAGCGTTTGCCCTTCAGCTTCAGCTCTTCGTGCTGGGCGACGATGGCGCGCAGGAAACTGTTCAGCGGGACGCCGGGGACTTCGACGGGCGCCTGGAAACTCATGAACAGTCCAGCGCGGCTGCGGTAGTCCACGGCCTTTTCGGTGATGTCCTCGCCGGCGAGCCCGATGCTCCCCGCCGTCACCGTATACTCAGGGTCACCCATGATGACCTGGCCCAACGTGGATTTTCCCGCACCGTTCGGGCCCATCAGCACATGAGTCTCGCCCGCCCCCACGGTCAGGTCGACATCGTGCAAGATGGGCTTGTCTCCTGCTCCCGCGCACAGTCCGCGAATCTTCAGCAGCTCTCCCATAGCCTCTCCTTCATGCTTCCGCACTGTTTTCCCATTAATCCTATCAGAATTAGGGGAATTAAGAACGAGAATCACGTGGAGTGTTTGTAGGGACAGGCGGGAACAGTCGCGCAATAGCGCATTTGCCGCTTCTTGGTGACCGGAAGCGTCTGAATCAGTCGATTGCTCTGGATGGATGTCTTACTTGCGCGCCGTGTAGATGGCGGCAACGCCGAAGGTGCAATTCTTGTAGGAGACGCGCGAGAAACCGGTGTTGTACAGCATCGACGAGAAATGCTCCTGGTCGGGGAAGGCCTTGATGGACTTCGAGAGGTAGACGAAGCCTTCCTTCTGGCCGGTGGTGATCTTCCCCCACTGCGGGATGCCGTGCTCCAGATACAGGTCGTACATGCGCTTCATCAGGGGATTCGGCGGGGTGCTGAACTCGAGGATGCAACAGGTGCCGCCAGGGCGCAGCACGCGGTAGATCTCGGAAAGAGCGAGCTCGCGCTGCGGGATGTTGCGGATGCCGTAGGCCATGGTCACCAGGTCGAACGACTCGCTCGCATAGGGGATGTCCTGCGCGTCGACCGTTGCGATTTCCACGGGCACGCCATTGGCCTCGCCGTTCTTCAGGCGGCGGCGCGCCACGTCGAGCATGGCGGGCGTGAAATCGGTGAGCAGGATGGTGCCGGGCTTCTTGTACTCGCAGGCGGTGAAGGCGACGTCGCCGGTTCCCCCGGCCACATCGAGCATGCGGGTGCGCGAGTTGATGGGGCATTCGTCGATGAGCATGCGCAGCCAGGCCTTGTATCGACCGAAGCTAGACATCTTATTGAAAGTGTCATACCGCTCGGCGATATCGGTGAAAATCTCCTGAACGCGGTCAGAACTGATCTCGGGAGGAGCCGCCTCACCCGTCGCCGTATCGATGCTCGCGGTTGATACCATGGTCTCGCTTTCCTGGACGTAAGTGCAACAATAGTGCAACGTGTGCAATAGTAGACGAGACGCTCCCCCCATCGCCCATTGTTTAGAAAGCCCAAAACTCCTGCACAAAAACCCCACCGCGCCAATACGACACGAGGGGCGCGAGATGGGACGGGATGCCCCATCTCGCGCCCCTGGCAATTAATACGCTTCGTCGAGCGGAGCGTGGGCTTTCACATCGGCGTCGAGGCCGAAGAACTGGCCGTTGTTGTAGCGTTCGAGGGCGACGAGCGAGATCATGCCGGCGTTGTCGGTGCAGCTGGAAAGCGGCGGCATCGTCAGGCGCACGCCTTCCTGGCGGCACATCTGCTCATAGGCGGCACGCAAGGCCGGGTTGGCCGCCACGCCGCCGCCCAGGCAGAATTCGCGGGCGCCGGTATCGCGCAGCGCGGTGCGCGCCTTCGCCACCTGCACGTCGATGACCGCCTGCTGGAAGCTCGCCGCGATATCGGGCATGTTCAGCTCGACGCCTGCCGCGCGTTCTTTCTGGATATGCGTGATGACCGCCGTCTTCAGGCCGGAAAGCGAGAACCGCAGGTCGCCGGAATGCATCATCGCGCGCGGGAACCGCACGGCCTTCGGGTCGCCTTCCTTCGCGAGCTTGCTGATGATGGGCCCGCCGGGATACCCCAGCCCGAGCGCCTTCGCAACCTTGTCGAACGCCTCACCCACCGCATCGTCGATGGTGCTGCCGAGCGTCTCGTAATCGCCCCAGTCGCGCACGTGGACGAGCATGGTGTGCCCGCCGGACACGAGCGACACCACCATGGGCGGCTGGATGTCGGGGGTTGCGATCTTGTTCGCGAACAGGTGGCCTTCCAGGTGGTTCACGCCAATGAACGGGATGTCCGCGCCCCAGGCCGCGCCCTTCGCGAAGGCCACGCCCACCACGAGCGCGCCGACCAAACCGGGCGCGTAGGTGGCCGCGATGGCATCGAGGTCGCGGAAGCGCAGGCGGGAAACGCCCAGCGAGGCGGCCGCCGTATCCAGGCCTTCCTGGGCCACGCCGCAGATCGCCTCGATATGCTTGCGGCTCGCGATTTCGGGCACGACGCCGCCGAACCGCGCATGGAAGTCGATCTGGCTGGCAACCACGTCGGAGTGCAAGGTGCCCGACGCGTCCACCACCGCAGCCGCCGTCTCGTCACAGCTCGATTCGAACGCGAGCAGCAGGGGCCGCTGTGCAACCGGGGTTTCGGCAGCAGGCGCTTCGCCCGTCGCCGTGGCTCCCAGATGCTTGATCTCCATGCCGCCCACCGCATGCGCTTGCGCGCCAAGCGGCAGGGGGCCTTCCAGGATGTATGCGTCCTCGCGGTCGGAGTAATACCGCGGGCGACGTCCCAGGCTCACGAACGACAGGTTCTCGTAGAAGCGGATGGCGCCGGTGTTGCTCACGCGCACTTCCAAGCTGGCCTTTTCGGCGCCGAGCGCCCGAGCGTCTTCGGCTACGTGGGCAAGCAACTGCGTCGCAATGCCTTCGCGCTGATGGTCGCGCGACGTGCCAATCTTCAGGATCTGCATGTCGCCGTCAACCACGAGCGCGCCTGCATAGCCGATGAGCACGCCCTGCGCGTCATACGCCGCCCACCACACGCGGTCGGCGCGCGGCAGCTCGTCGAGCACGAGGGCCTCGTTCCAGGCATCGCTGCCCATGAGCTCGCTTTCCATGCGCGCCACGTCTGCGGCATGCGCGGCATCGAGCGGGCGATACGTCACCGCCGGAGCCTCGACGGCCGCATGCTGCACGCCCGTCTTCAGGTCGCGCGGCGCGGTGTCCGCCAGGCGGATGCGCTCGTTTTCCTCGGCGTCGGAAAGGCGCGTGTACACCGGCAGGGCAAACGCCGGATTGCCCGCCGCCGCGTCGAAGGGGTCGATTTCGCCCGCGCGCCATTGCGCCTGAAGCGCGAGCAGCAGGCCCACGCCCGTGGGCGTCCACTGGTCCTGCGGGGCAAGCGGAGCGGCCTCGCGGTAGAGATCGGCATATTTGGCCAGACCATCGCCCGTGATGAGATCGGGTGCGCCGACGAACGCCACGCCTTCTGCGGCCTTCATCACGACGTCGGCGTTCGCGCGGACGATGCCGTCGTCGATGATGTCGTATCGCACGGGATACACTTCCTTGCGCATCGCGTCGGCCACCACGGCGACCCGGCCACGCAGGCCGTCGGCCCAGAGTTTCCATGCCACCGCGTCGGGCGTCGAGATGCCGTAAAGCCCCACTTCAAGCGCCATGGCAACGCCCTTGGCCGTCGCCATGCAGATGCGCACGCCGGTAAACGAACCCGGGCCGCGACCGCACGCCACGCAGGCGATGCGCTCGCGCGCGAGGCCCGCTTCGGCCATGAGCGCGTCGATGGTGGGCAGCAGCTTCGTGTTGCTCGCCCGGTGCGCCGGCAGCTCGCGGGTCGCGATGGGCATCACGGTCTTCGTGGCGACGTCCATGCGCCCGAAACCGATGGCAATGACCTCGTTGCTCGTGTCGAATGCGAGCACAACATCGCGGGCGTTGCCTGCATCATGCGCTTTTTCGCCGGCCTTGGCATGCATGGTGGGCGCCTCGACCGCCACGGTCGCTTCGGCGCCCGTTGTGGGCACGGGATCCTGGGCGGCCCCATCGCTGGGCGCGGTTTCCGCAGGCGCCGCCAAGGCCTCCCGCCAAGCCTCGAGCAGCGCGACCGAGCGTTTGCCTGCCGCCTTGGCGGCGATGGTGCGCACGCCATCGGCATCGGCGGTGATGGCGATCTCGAGCCGATCTTCCGGCATGGCGGCGGGAAACTTGTCAGCCCACTCAATGAAGCAGACGCCGCCGTTTTCCAGCACGCCAGCAAAATCGATATCGACGAGCTGTTCCTGCTTGTCCAAGCGGTACAGGTCGAAATGATTCAACGTGATCGCGGAACCATCCACGCCCACGCCTTCATAAGTAAGCAGAATATTGAAGGTCGGACTCGTCACCTCGCCGGTAACGTGGAGGGCGCGGGCGACGCCCTGCACGAACTGGGTCTTTCCCGCCCCCAAATCACCCGACAGCAAGACGACATCACCAGGTTTAAGGCATGCACCCAGGGCAGCCCCAACCTGTTTCGTCTCGTCGGAATCCGTTGTCTTGTGCACAATGTTGTTCGTATCCATAGCCGCATATTGTAGCGTCTTAGGTCCAGATTGCTCCCGCCCCGCCTAATCAACCGCGAAAGCCCACGTGGAAGCCCATCAGGCCACCTTCATCGACAACGCAAGTGAACCCCTTGCACGAGAAAATGGGAAAAGTTCCAAAAAATCGAGGATATCAGTGGTTTTGGGGTCATATTTCGTCACCCGGCGGAGACGACACTGATATAGCCCCAGGTCAGGAATGGGCTTTATCGAAGCCGCCGTGCAGGTTGGCCAAAAAACCACTGATATCCTCGATTTTTTGGAACTTTTCCCATTTTCTCGTGCAACAAAACCGATATGGGCCATTTAGACACGATTTAAGCCCATCTACCACAATATGTTGTGGTAGATGGGCTTATTGGTGTTCAATACCCGGGTTTTGAAGGCATTACCACAACATCTTGTGCTAATGCCTTTTATCCTGCGACCGAGCGGCTACTTTTTGTGCGACGCATGCGCGTAGTACATCATCAGGCCAACGAGCGCGCCGCCGACGATGTTGCCCAAGGTGACGGGGATGAGGTTCGCCGTGACGAACGTGCCGAAGTTGAGCACCGCCGTGTTGATGCCCGCATCGGCGATCATGCCCGCATACGCCGCATTCATGTTGGCGAAGATGCCCGCCGGGATGTAGTACATGTTAGCCACGCAGTGCTCGAAACCGCAGCACACGAAGGTCATGATGGGAACGAAAATGCCCAGGATCTTGCCGCTGGTCTCCTGCGAGGTGTTGCCCAGGTACACGGCCACGCACACGAGCAGGTTGCAGAACACGCCCAGCACAAAGGCGTTTTGCCACGGCAGGCTCGCCTTGTTCGCCGCGACTTGCGCGGTGTACACCGCGAGATTGCCCCCGCCGATGTTGAGCTGCCCGAAGAACGCCATGAGCGCCGCAAGCGAAACCGCACCCACGAAGTTGCCCACATAGACGATGAGCCAGTTGCGCAGCAGGGCACCCCAGCTAATGCGCCCGCGAATGGCGGCGGTGACCATGAGCGCGTTGCCAGTGAACAGCTCGGTGCCCATGAGGATGACCATGATCAGGCCAACGGGGAACAGCAAGCCCGAAACCATGCGAACCATGCCCGCGTTGTCGAGTCCATGCGCCGCCGTCGAGCTCACAACCGCGCCCATGCCAATAAGCAGGCCCGCGCCGATGCCCAGCACGAACAGCTTACCCGCCGGCGCCGTGGCCTTCCCCACTGACGCCTCGATATACCCCTCGGTAATCGCCTTAGGCGAATTAATAGCCATACCCAATCCTTCTCTTCACAACCCGTCCGAAAGCGGCTAACCCCCGCTACCCCGCAAACGGTCCGAAACC
This sequence comes from Coriobacteriia bacterium, assembly GCA_030525445.1. Lineage (GTDB taxonomy): Bacteria > Actinomycetota > Coriobacteriia > Coriobacteriales > Eggerthellaceae > UMGS1519. The sequence goes on from JAUNEQ010000037.1 coordinate 14,580, forward strand.
CAAACAATCAGAAGTGTCCGCGCCAGAATGTCCCGCGGCTCGGGCAAGACCCCCAGGTCAGAACCCGCACGCGACCAGCCACATTTCCGGCCCGTTCCCGAAACGCCCCCCCCCGCTCGGGGAGGCTCGCCGGCGGCCGGGTGGCCTTTGGCGATAACCCCCGCAGGGGCTCGAAAGCCCCCAGGTCAATAATCAAAACAAGGCCCGAGGAGTCTCACCAAAGGCCACCCGGCCGCCGGCGAGCCTCCCCGAGCCCGTCACCATTACTAGAACAGTCCGGAAATGACGCCCTTCTCGTCCACGTCGATCTTGTGCGCGGCAGGGGTCTTGCCCAAGCCCGGCATGGTCATGATGTCACCGGTAAGCGCGACCACGAAACCAGCGCCAGCCGACACCTTCACCTGGCGCACCGTGATGTTGAAATCACGCGGCGCACCGAGCTTGGAGGCATCGTCGCTGAACGAATACTGGGTCTTGGCCATGCACACCGGCATGCCGCCGAAGCCCAGGCTCTCGAGCTGCGCGAGCTCCTTCTTGGCGGCCGGGGTGAAGGTCACGCCGTCGGCATGGTAGATGCGCGTCGCGACGGCCTCGATCTTCTGCGCCAAGCCCAGGTCGGACTCATAGCTGAACTGGAAGTCGTTCGGCTGCTCGCACAGGCGGATGACCTCCTCGGCCAGGGCGATGCCGCCCTCGCCGCCCTTGGCCCACACCTCGGACAGCGCGACGTTCACGCCGAGC
>JAUNEQ010000171.1 GCA_030525445.1 Coriobacteriia bacterium
CCTTCCCGAAATAGAATCGCGTGCTGTTCTCGAATACGAAGTTTTCCATGTGAATGCCCTTCCTTTGGGAATGCCGGTCGAAGCCCGTGCATTTCCGCTTACCTGATATAGTTCGTCGCCAACCGGGAGTCCTCCTGCTTGGGCAGGGGCAAGCCTTCGCGCTCACCGAGCTCCTTCAGCTTCAGCAGCCAGGCCATGTTTCTTCCCAAAACGCGCATGATCTGCAATCCTTCGGCATCCTGCCGCACCTCATCGGGCGTGTTGCCGTGGACCATGTTCCAGTAGCGGGAGGAAACGATGGGCATCTGCTGATGCAAGAAATACTTGTTTATCTGATCGAGCGCCGAAGTGGTTCCCGCGCGTCTCGCCGAGACGACTGCTGCCGCTGGCTTGAACCGGAACGGATGGGGGTCTTGCGCAGATGCCGAGAAGAACACGCGGTCCATGAAGCTCATGAGGTTGCCGCTCATCCCGGCGTAGTATACAGGCGAGCCGAACACGAACCCGTCAAACCCGAGCGCAAGCTCGGTGAAACCGTTCACGCGGTCGTCGAACACGCAACGGCAGCTCTCCGCGCACTTAAAGCAGCCGATGCAGCCACCGATGGGCTTGTTGCCAACCCAATACTCGCTGAAGCCGACGCCCTCTTCCCCTAGCCCTCGCGCCACCTCCGTGAGCGCCTCATGGGTGCAGCCCGACTTGTGAGGACTGCCGTTCACGAGCAGGACTTTCGCCATCCTTTACCCCCTAGAAATCCGTCCGGATGCTATAGCTCTCCCATGCGCCGACTTCTGCAAGCCTCGCTTCGAGCTCGCTACGGACAACACGGACCGCATCGCTGCCGAGCGCCAGGCGGCTCGGGAAACTGCCAGAATCGATGAGTTCGACGATGAGCTCTCCAGCCTTATCGGGGTCCCCCGCCTGGTCGTGGTTGTTCACCATGTTCTCCAGGCGCATGCCCGCCACCGAATCGTCATAGTCGGCTATCGCCGTCGACGAGCCCTTCAGCGAATCGTAAAACGAGGTGCGAAATGCGCCCGGCTCCACGATCATCACGCGAATGCCCAGGTGGCCCGCTTCTTTCGCGACGGCATCGCTCACGAGTTCGAACGCCGCTTTCGATGCCGAATAATACCCGTTGCCCACAGCCGCGCGGACAGCGCCGATGGACGACACGTTCACGATGACGCCCGACCTTCGCTCGCGCATGCTCGGGAGCACTTTGCCCATCAGCTTCGCGGGACCGAAGAGATTGACCTGGAACATCGCTGCCACCTGGCCCGCATCGCTCTCCTCGATTGCTGCACGGTAACCGTAGCCAGCATTGTTGACGAGCACGTCTATCGTCCCGAAACGGGCTTCCGCGTCGCGCACCGCGGTTTCCATAGAGGCCTCATCGTTCAAATCGAGGCGCAAAGCCGCGGCTGTTTCAGGATATGCGGATACGATGTCCGCCAACGCGTCCACTCTCCGGGCAGTTGCCGCCACATTGTGCCCCGCCGCAAGCGCCGCTTTCGCGATGCCCCGACCGATTCCCGTTGAGCAGCCCGTTATCAGCCAGTTTGCCATTTCTTTCCCCCTTACGATAGTTGTTGTTCCCAAAACGCGACGGCGCGGTCGAGCCAGCCTTCCGCCGCCGTGCCCGTACCCAGGCCGAAGCCGTGCAGCAAGCCGTCGAACACCTCAATTTCGGCAGACGTGCCATTCGCGCGGATGCGATCGATGCGGCTTTGCATGGTGCGCCAATCGGCGATCCAATCGCTCGTGCCCACAGCACTGTAGGTGGGCGGCTCTGTGCCTGTCGTCCCCGAAAGCCCCGTGTAGTTCACGATGCAGGCAGCGGGACGCGGACAGGCAGGCGCACCGAAGTTCTCGGCCCCATACATGCCGAGCCACGCGGCCATGCGCGCGCCCGCCGAACCGCCCCAGAGCGAATAGCCGTCCATGCTGATTCCCAGTTCATCGGCATGCTCGTGCAGGTATGCGATGGCCCGCGCCAAGTCCTCGCAGGCGGTCTGCGCACTGGGGCGGTATATGAGCGCGAACGCGTTGTAGCCGCGCTTCGAAAGCTCAAGGCAGTGCGGGAAGCTGTCGTGCATGGCGCCCACGTACGCAAAGCCGCCGCCTGCGTTCACGATGGCCGTGCGTCCGCCCGCGTCGCCGCGGAAGAACACGAGGCCCGTGTCGGCCTTGGCCGGGTCGGCAGCTTTCTCCTCATCGGTGTAGATGTCTATGAACGAGGTCTCGCCCGCAACAGCGCGGTTGCGCAGGTAGTTGCACACCTCCACGGTCATATCCGGGTCGATGTAGTTGTACCAAGACAATCCAAGGCTACCCAACGTGCTTCCCGTCATGTAGCCGCGTTGCACCGGAAAGAGCAACCTGCCCCAATTGCCGAATGCAGGGTCGCTTGCGACTTCATCGATGGACGTTTCACGCGTGAAGGCAGCCTGCGATACCTCGGCGCGATTCCCTGCGCCATTCGCATGGGCCCCGTTGAAGAACAGCCGCATGCCGTTATAGGTGTATTCGTCGCATGCGATCTGGTTGTGCTCGTAGCCCTCGCGCACCCGGAAGGCGACGTTTCCCGCATTCAAGCTGTCGGCCAGCGTGAACGTGTCGGGCGCCTCCCGGGAAAGGCGCAGCACTTGCTGGCAAAACGATGGGTAGGCGAAATCACCCGTGCCCGACATCCCGTAGATGAAGAAGTCGTTGGGGCCGAAGCCCTGAGCGCGCACGATGTCCTCCATCTGTCGGCCGGTCCACCCCGCTCCCCCGCTCATGGGCACGAACATGCTGAAGTAGTCCAGGCAGTTCTCGAAGGCATGCCAGGTATTCACCGAGCCCATCGAGAAACCGCCGAAAGCGCGATGACCGCGCGAGGCGGCAAGTGCTTCGGATGTCGTGCCGTCGGCATAGGTGGAATACTTCGCCTCGACCGCCGGTATAAGGTCGTTCGCCAGCTCGTTATGGAAGTTCGCCGTGAGCTGCAACGCGAGCGAGTAATCCCAGCTATCGTCGCCGTTGAGGTTGTTGTAGGTGGGGCACACCACGATAAGCGGCCTGATGAGCCCGTCTTCAATCGCGTGGTCGAGCACGTGCTTCAAGGCGCTCGGGTTCGCATCGGTCCCCAGCTGCGTGGTCTCGTCGCTCCAGCCGCCATGGCTCAGGTAGAGCACATCGTAGCGCTGCTCCGCGTCATACCCGTAGGGCACGTACACCCAGGCGGTTTTCTGCAGCTCGTGGCCTGCAATGCCATAGTTGAAGGAATCGTAGGTTTGATAGGTGAGCTTTTCCATCGTTCCGGCATGGTTTGCGGATGTCCGGTAACCATCGGGGATGCGCTCGAGTTCCTGCGGGATGGCGCCGGCATCATAGCTGGCATTGCCCCCGTTTTCATAGGTTTGGTTATCGTTCAATAAGGCCTCCTCGCCTTGTTTCGTTTCTTGCTGCGCGGAACCGCTGGCGGTTGCGCATGAGGTTAGGGCGAAGCACACCGCCATGATTGCGGCAAACGCGAGCACAGCTCCAAGCACATGTCCGGCTATCTCGTGAACAGCCATTCCATCACCTCCGCGTCTGTGGCGGCCGCACCGCCGCCCGCATGCTGGTCGGAATACCCACGTTCCGCAAAATAGGCGGCATCCTTCACGTCCAGCACGATCAATTCGCCGGCCTCTTCTTCGCTGAGCCCATCCGTGCGGTAGCGCTTTCGCAGCTCGGCAGCCACCGCCACGAACGAATCGCTTCCGTAATAGCTATCTTCACGCCCGATGAACAGGTATAACGGTGTTCGCGCATGCGCAACCGGCTCCAGCGCGCCATCCCACTGCGAGCTCACGGCCAAAGCGGCTGCGAACAATTCCGGGCGGAATTCCATCACGAGCGAAAGCGTCTCTCCACCGCCTGAATAACCCTCGATGTACACGCGGGCGGGGTCGACGTCATACGCGTTCAGAAAATGCTCGACCAGCTCGATGGTTCGTTCGGCAGACGTGTGTCCCCAGTCGTCAAGCTGCGGGGCGAGAACGATCATGCGGGGGTCGCATGCGGCGG
>JAUNEQ010000172.1:0-3123 GCA_030525445.1 Coriobacteriia bacterium
ATAGGACACAGGCGCCTATTCTACGCCAGAATGCACCGTTTTTTCGATTGTGGCACCCTATACCGGCGGATTAGGGTGCCACAATCGAAAAAACGGTGCATTTTGACGTGAAATGGGGGGGGATGTAGCGGCAAAAACAAAGGGCAAAGGTGCCACAATCGAAAAAACGGCGCACACCCCCAAGTTCGTGCTAAGACTCCCTGCATCAGGCTATGGCGATCAGGCGGGCTTCTGAGCTCACGCGGGTATAATCGGAAACAAGAACACGCGGTCGACAAAAGGGAACGCCATGGCATTCTTGCCGATGAACAGGCATGATATGGAAGAGCGAGGCTGGGATGCCGTGGACTTCGCCTACGTGTGCGGCGATGCCTACGTCGACCACCCCTCATTCGGCATGGCCATCATCTCTCGGTTACTGGAAGCGCACGGATACCGCGTGGGCATCATCGCGCAGCCCGACTGGCGCGACCCAGAAAGCGTCGCGGTGTTCGGCAAGCCGCGGCTGGGATTCCTGCTGTCGTCGGGGAACATGGATTCCATGGTGAACCACTACACGGTGGCCAAGAAGCACCGAAAGTTCGACGCGTACTCCCCCGGCGGGCAGGCCGGCCTGCGGCCCGACCACGCGTGCGTGGTGTACGGCAACCTCATCCGGCGCGCGTTCAAGGACTCGCCCATCATCATGGGCGGCATCGAGGCGAGCCTGCGCCGCCTGGCCCACTACGACTACTGGCAGAACCGCCTGAAGCGCTCGTTGCTGCTGGACGCGAGCGCCGACCTGCTCATCTACGGCATGGGCGAGCACCAGATCGTGGAAATGGCGGACGCCCTGAACGCGGGGCTTTCCGTGCACGACCTCACGTTCATTGCGGGAACGGTGTTCCGCACGCGCGACATCGCGCAGGTGCCCGACCCCGTGATCCTGCCCACCTGGGAGGCCATGGAGGCCGACAAGATAGAGTACGCGCGCAGCTTCGGCGAGCAGAACCGCCAGCTCAACCCGTATCTTTCGCACCCGTTGGTGGAGGAATACCCGCACGGCGTGTACGTGGTGCAGAACCCACCGGCGCTGCCGCTTTCCACCGAGGAGCTCGACGCGGTGTACCGCCTGCCCTACGAGCGCACGTACCATCCCAGCTACGAGGCGGCAGGCGGCATCCCCGCCATCAAGGAAGTGAAGTTCAGCCTGGCGAGCAACCGCGGCTGCCTGGGCGAATGCTCGTTCTGCGCGCTGAACTTCCACCAGGGGCGCATCATCCAGAGCCGCAGCCACGAATCCATCCTGGAAGAGGCGCGCCTGATGACGGCCGACCCCGACTTCAAGGGCTACATCCACGACGTGGGCGGCCCCACCGCGAACTTCCGCGTGCCGGCATGCGCGAAGCAGGCGCGGGCGGGCGCGTGCACGAACCGGCGATGCCTGTCGCCCGAGCCCTGCAAAAAGCTGCGCGTGACGCACAAGGACTACCTGGCGCTGCTGCGCAAGCTGCGCGCGCTGCCCGGCGTGAAGAAGGTGTTCATCCGCAGCGGCATCCGATTCGACTACGCGCTGCTCGATTCCGACCGCACGTTCATCCGCGAGCTGGCCGCCAACCACACGAGCGGGCAGCTGCGCCTCGCGCCCGAGCACGTGAGCGATGCCGTGCTGCGCGTGATGGGCAAGCCCGAAAACGCCGTCTACCAGGAGTTCGTGCGCGAATTCGAACGCGCGAGCAAAGCCGCCGGCAAGGAGCAATACGTGCTGCCCTACCTCATGTCGAGCCATCCCGGATCCACGATGAAGGAAGCGGTCGAGCTTGCGGAATTCTGTCGTGACCTGGGGTTCAATCCGGAACAGGTGTCGGACTTCTACCCCACGCCCTCCACGATTTCCACGTGCATCTACTACACCGGCGTCGACCCGCGCACGATGGAGCCGGTGTACTGCCCCACCAGCCCGCACGAGAAGGCGCTGCAGCGCGCGCTCATCCAGTACCGCGATCCGAAAAACCGCGCGCTCGTGGTGGAGGCGCTGCATCGCGCCGGCCGCGAGGACCTCATCGGGTATGGGCCGAAGTGCCTGGTGCGGCCTTCGAAGGGAAAGAAGCCCGCAGCGGACGGCGGCGGGAAGCCCTCTCGGGGACGCGGCGGGAAACCGGGCAAGCAAGCCAAACAGCGTGGTGGACGCGCAAGCGGGCAAGGCGGAAAGCGCCCGCAATCCGGCGACAACCGCAACAACGGTCGCCGGGGTTAGCGACCGGGCGGCAACCGGGCGCCGCTTCGCGCGGATAGCGCCGGCTCCTCCCCCGCTGCGGGCCTACAAATCGCCGCCCAGAGCCTCCAAGACGAACTCGTTCACACGTTCGGTCGCGTCGAGCTCGGTCTTGTCGTTGCGCGCCATGAGCCCCTCTTTCAGCTGCTCGCGCGTGTAGATGGTGCGCGGCTCCAGGTAGTCGAGCATGGCGTCACGCCACGCCTTCGTCGCTGCAAGCCGACACTCGAACAGCATCTGGCTGTATTCCGGCGCCAATTCAAACTCGTAATCCTCGTTCATTATCCACATGCCATCCGTAGCCATATACCCTCCTCGTATCCGATGTGCCTTGATGGTTATCGCCCCTCATTGAGCCGTTTGCTGCAGGCGCCATCGCCCCTGATTAATGCCCATGAGGCTGCAAAGGTGACATATTGTACTTGATCCGGTTGTTTTACGTGTCCCGTTTGTTAGACACCTTGCATGCTTTCTCGCTCTATGGCGCCCACACACTCTTGTCCAAGACCAAACTCCACATCAGCCAGTGCCCTAAAGACGATACGACGATAAAAACAGCTCTGATTACTATCACAGACCTTGTTTTTGGCAGTTAATCCGCCCGGTTTCGCATGCAAACTTGTTTACAGAGGGCCTCGTCCACCAGGAAAACGCTGCTGCAAGCAAAAGAAGGCGGCGGGCGCCTTGCCCGCCGCCTTTCATGCACAGCGAATCATATGACCGTGGAAACGCGATCTCGCCCAGGAATCCGCTCGCTAACGACCGTCCTCCGGCTCCCCGTCGGTAGCCGTTTCGGCCGCTGGCCCTTCCTCGATTTCGGCCTCGACAGCTTCTGCATCCGCCGTCTCGGCTTCCTCGGCTTCCTCGGC
>JAUNEQ010000172.1:3133-4047 GCA_030525445.1 Coriobacteriia bacterium
GAATCTTCGAATTCCTCCTCCGACTTCTCGGGAAGCCCGTGGAACAGACGCGCAAGGTAATCGATCTCCGCAGCCCTCTGCTCGCGCTCGGCCTCGGCCCAATCGACCACCTCGGCCTGCTTCAGCACGGTCATGCCGCCGTCCGCGGTCATCTCGCACAGCCGCGCGCCATCTTCCGTGCGCTCCACGATGTAGTACGCGAGCTGGGAAAAGTCCGCATTGAACATCAGGTAGAAGCGGTAGCACAGGCCCAGATACTCCGGCTTCGGCAGCTGTCCGCGCAGGATGTATCCGCCGTAATCGTTCTCGCCCGTCGCCACCTTGTAGGGCCCTGCGCCATAGCGCGTCTTCACCTTGAAATGCTTGAGCGCCTCGAAATGCAGCTCGCACAGGCCGAATTCCGCCATGAGCGCATCCACGAAGCCCGTCGGGTTCTTCAGGAAGAAGTCGCGGAACTGGTGGTGCTCCACCTCGTAACGCGCGCGCCCCAGCTCGGACACGGTATAGTCCTGCGGCTCCTGGGAAGCCAGGTCCTGTTGCTCGACGCCCTCAGCCTGGCCGTCACGCTTCGCCTTTTTGAAGAATCCAAACATAGTGCACCTCTGCCTTTCGCGATTGCCCCATTGTAGACGCTCCACCTGGGTTCCCGCCACCACGCCATCAGGAAAACAATCATCGTTAGTTTGCATCAAGCAGGTGCCCGCTCGATGCGCGCAAGCTATCTGTTTGCCGAGAGGACAGACCCCTCCGCCGGACGACCCCGCACGCAGCCGGTTTTGCGCCAGGGGGCGGCATTTCATGGCAGAGAACCGGCAGCGTGCTGGGCACGGAGCCGGTTTCACGCCACAGCCCGGCGGCTCGGGGCCGAGGAGCGGGGGCGGGCGGGGGGCGGGGCCGGGGGCGCGCGCGGGGGC
>JAUNEQ010000173.1 GCA_030525445.1 Coriobacteriia bacterium
GCCAGGGCATCCTTTGCTTGCTGCAGCTGAATGCGCACGGCCTCGTGGCCGGTGCCGCCAGGGGTCGTGCGGGCTGCGACGATGCTCGGGAGATCGAGCTGGCTCGTGATGTCGGCTTCGAACAGGTCGCATTCGGCCTTGAAATCGTCGAGCGTGAGGTCGTCGAGCTGGCAGCCGCGCTGCTCGCAGGTGTGCACCAGGTGCCCCACCACCTCGTGCGCACGGCGGAACGGCAGGCCCTTTTTGGCCAGGTAGTCGGCAACATCCGTGGCGGCCAGATAACCCTTCTTTGCCTGCTCCATCATGGCGTCCGGGTTCACGCGCATCGTCGCGAGCATGCCGGAAACGCAGGCGAGCGCGTCATGCAGGGTCTTCGCGGCGTCGATGGCGCCTTCCTTGTCCTCTTGCAGGTCCTTGTTGTAGGCCAGCGGCAGCGACTTCATCGTCACCAGCAGCGCTACGAGGTCGCCCACCACGCGGCCGGTCTTGCCGCGCGTGAGTTCCGCGAAATCGGGGTTCTTCTTCTGCGGCATGATCGAGCTGCCCGTGGAGAACGCGTCGGAAAGCGTGATGAAGCCGAACTCGCTCGACGACCACAGCACGACCTCCTCGCACAGGCGCGACAGGTGCATCATGGCCACGGCGCAGGCGTAGTCGAGGTCGAGCAGGAAGTCGCGGTCGGACACCGCATCGAGCGAATTCTTGGAAATCTCCGCGAATCCCAGCTGGTCGGCGACCATCTGGCGATTCAGCGGATACGTGGTTCCGGCAAGCGCGGCCGAGCCCAGCGGCAGCACGTCGGCGGCGGCGCGGGCGTTGCGCACGCGCGCGAAGTCGCGGGTGAACATCCAAAAATACGCGAGCATGTGGTGGCTGAACAACACCGGCTGCGCATGCTGCAGGTGCGTGTAGCCCGGCAGGATGGTATCGAAGTTGTCCTCGGCCAGCTGCAGCAGCACGCCACGCAGCTCGTTGAGGTCGTCAAGCAGGCCATCGCACAGGTGCTTCGCGAACAGGCGCGAGTCGGTGGCAACCTGGTCGTTGCGGCTGCGGCCCGTATGCAGGCGGGCGCCGGCCTCGCCGATGTTCTGCGTGAGCACCTTCTCGATGGACATGTGGATGTCCTCGTCGTTGATATCGAAAACGAATTCCCCAGCGTCGATGGTGCGCTCGATGTCATCGAGCCCCGCGCAAATAGCCTCGGCGTCGGCCGCGGAGATGACCCCCTGCGCCGCGAGCATCGTCGCATGCGCTTTCGAGCCGGCGATATCCTGCTTGTACATCGCCTTGTCAACCGGAAGCGACGCGCCGTATTCCTGCGTGAACTCGCTCACGCCTTCCTCGAACCTGCCCGACCACAGTGCCATGGATGCTGTCCTTTCATCTGGGTTTCACCCTATTACCGCATGTATCGCGCCTATTGTAGCGGTAAGTTGCCGCACCGGCCGCATTCCCAAAGAAACCGCCACAGCCTCGGCGCGCGCCTATGACGGGCACCATCCCCGTGATAGGCCCAAGGGCGCCAGCGCCGTGCTTGCACGGAATTTTCGTTCTAGTTCCAAAAAATCGAGGATATCAGTGGTTTTTTGGGCATCACGAAAGTTTGGTTTACCTAATCACTATGTCTGACCTGGGGATATACAGGTGTTCTCTCCGCCGGGAGACGAAATCGCACCTCAAAAACACTGATATCCTCGATTTTTTGGAACTCGGGCCGATTTTTCGTGCAAGCACGGCGGCAGTGTCATCCCGAGCGGAGCGGGCGCAGCCCGCGCAACCGAGGGACCTCCCGCCGGTGCAGGGTGGTTGCAGCCCCGCCTGCGGCAAGCGCCGAGGGGAATCCTTCGGCTTCGGCGCTACGCGCCTCCGCTCAGGATGACACTGGGGTCGTACATCCCGTGTCAAGGGTGGTTTCACGCAGAGAGACGCCGTTTCCTTCAGCCAACGCCCGCTCATTCGGCGCGAACGAGCGCGAGCATCTCCTCGCGTGCCTCCTCGATGGCCTGGACGATCTCTTCCCTGTAGCTCTCGCGGTTCATGGCCTCGTCCGCCTTCAGGAACACGTAGTCGGTGACCACGCCGGCGCCCACGCCGATGACCGTGCCCACGCCGGGCGCGACGATTGTGCCGCCCTCGGCGAGCAGGCCGCGCATCCCGAGCTTCTCCACCAGACTCGCGACGATCTTCGTGAAGAACGGCTTGCCTAAGATCTTGTCGACCACCCGTTTCGCGATGACGCCAGTCACGATGCCCGTTCCCGCGCTCAGCCCCATGCGCTGCCCCGCATCCAGGAACTTCTGCGTCGGCGCAAGCGGCGCATCCAGGAAGTCGTCACTCAAGGGCTCGCTCGTCACGATGAGCCATTCGGGCACATCCTCGCACGCATAATCGGCCAGCTTGCCGCGCAGCTGCTCATCGAGCTCCTGGGCTTTCCGCAGGTAGAGGTCCATCTGCTCGTTCAGCCCGGTCTCGTCGACGCCCTCGTTGATGAGCTCCGAAAGCCGTTCCTGCATGCCGCTTTCCACCGTGCCCGAGAAGTACTGGATGAGCCGCTCGTAGTCGGCGGGCAGGCTGTAGTACCAATCCAGATACGCATCCACATTCTCGATGCGCGCGTCGAACGCCGCGTTCACCAGCGGCGTCAGCGCTTTCTCGCGCTCCGCGGCAAGCTCCGCCGACGATTCGCGCGCCTGCGCGATGAGCTCCTTCACCCGCTGCTGATCGTAATACGTGCCATCCAGCACGTAGGCCGCAAGGCCCGCCTGCTTGCGCACGAAGGTTTCGGCCGCCGTGTACTCCTGCGTCCCAGATGCCTGGGCAACCCAGGAATCCGCCGCGAGGAACGCCCCCGCCAGCGCGACGGGCAACACGCACGCAAGCGCGACGCAACGCTTGATGGGCGCCGCTTCGGCATCGGCATCCACCGCCGCCTCGAGCGGCAAGAACACGAGCCGGAGGTCGCGGGCGCTCAGCGCGCACACGCCGATGAGACTCGCCACGCCAAAGAACGCGGAAGCGGAAAGGGCGACTTTGCACGCCAGGTAACCCGCGAACGAAGCGCTGGACACCTGCGCCATGCCGTACGCCGCAAGCCCATCGACGAGCGCGACCAAGCGCCCGGCATCGGCGAGCAGCGCCGACGGCGATTCCGCAAAAGGCTGCGGCGCGCCCAGGAACGCCTGCGTGGCGTTCGCGTACGCGGCAACCGGCTCCGCAAGGCACAGCGCGCCATAAGCCAGGCACAGCAGCGCACCCACGGTGGCGCTCGCGTACTTCACGGTCTTCGAAGTCTGAAACGGTTCGGCGTATTCCCTGGTGAGAAAGCGGTTGAACACCCAATGGACAAGCGCGTAAAGCGGAATGGCCGCGGCGACCACGACCCATTGCGGCAGGCTCCACTTCGGCGACTCGAGCACCAGGCCAGCGATGAGCACAGCCGACACCGCAAAGGCGATGACGAGGCGCACCATGCGCCCGCTGTTCAACCGCGAGAGCAGCCCGCCCCCTTGCAGCACGTACTGCTTGTGAACCTTGCGGATGATGAAATGGTACGCGAGCCCGATGGCGGCCACGATGCTCAGCGCCGCCCAGCTCACCGCGATCGCCACCGGCGGCATCGCCGGGGCGAAGCGCGCCAACGCGAATAGCAGCCCGAAGAGCACGAGTGCCTTCGCGCCATACGCGCCCCATCTGCGGGCGGTCTCGCTATGCAGGCCCGATGCCATCTCTCGCTCCCGGTGTCGCCTCTGCCTTGTCGCCCGTCATTGTAGCCCACCCGGGCAAACCGCCATGGCACACCCGGGCGCGCCACATTAGTCAACCACGAACCGGCGCAAATCTACACCTAGGCGCTCCGCAAGGCGGCAAAGCTCCTCACCGCTCATGCGGTCGAGGTCGGCCAGGTCCAGCAGCGCCGGCGCGAATCCCTTAAACGCCGCGGTGCCGTAATAGTCGCGCAGATGCTCACGCAGCGCATCAACGTCGATAGTCGCCATCACGCCTCCTTCTTCGCGGGGACGCCC
>JAUNEQ010000174.1 GCA_030525445.1 Coriobacteriia bacterium
TGTCATCCCGAGCGGAGGCGCGAAGCGCCGGAGTCGAGGGACCTCCTTCAGGTTGGAACACGCCGCGACCCGAAGGAGGTCCCTCGACTCGCTTCGCTCGCTCGGGATGACAAAGTGGGGGCTTCACCCGCTCGGGATGGCGGGGCCTATCATGGGGACTGTCCCCGTGATAGGTTTCCTGGCCTCGATGGGGCGTGCAGGATTTCTTGGGGAAAACGCCAGAAAAACGCCTTCGTGCTTCGGCATCTTCTAGCGGAGGAGGCGTTTTCGCCTTTGGGAAGCGGGAAAACGCCACGATTTCGCCTTCATGCTTGGTTTTGGAGGGCTCTGTCGGCCTTCGACGGGCATTTCCTCCGGAAATGGCAAAGCACGAAGGCGATATTTTGGCAGAAATCGCTCCGATTTCTGCAATGCACCTCGCCAGCACAGAGGACAGTTCTGCACGTTCCACAGCACATAGAACTGTCCCCTGTGTTGGGTTGCCATCGCATGGGTGAAGCCCCACTTTGGTTGGAACACGCCGCAACCCGAAGGAGGTCCCTCGACTCGCTTCGCTCGCTCGGGATGACAAAGTGGGGCTTCACCCGCTCGGGGCGTGGGGGCTTCGCTTATGCGATGACAAGGGGGATGCGGTCATTCTCCCCAATGGAATGCGGGGACCTCGATGCCGAATGGCGCGAGCATCTTCGCGACCAGATGGTGCTCCATTTCCTCGATGCTCTGGGGCTTCATGTACCACGTCATCATCGGCGGCATGATCCACACCTGCGGCAAGCTCGCAAGCGTTTGCAGGTTGCGCAGGTGAATGGGCGAAAGCGGCGTCTCGCGGGCGGCCAGCACGAGCGGGCGCTTCTCCTTCACGCATACGTCGGCCGCGCGAAGCAGCAGGTTGTCGGAGAACCCGTTGGCGATTCCGGCAGCGCTCTTCATGCTGCACGGAACCACGAGCATGCCCGCCGTCTGGAAGGTGCCGCTCGCAATGGCGGCATCGATGGGGTTGCCCTCGTAATAGACATCCGCAAGCTCGACGATCTGCTCGAACGAAAGTGGGCCTTCATATCCCGCGGTGAGCGCGGCGCTTTCCGTCGCCACCAGGTGCGTCTCGACTTCGGGCACCTCGCGCAGAGCCTGCAACGTTCGCACGGCAAGCGGCGTTCCGCTTGCCCCGGACATTCCTATTACCAGGCGCTTCTTACTCATCGCCGCCCTCCTTGCATAGCGTGCAAATACGATCGATCACCTCGGGCACCGCCGCCTGAATGGCAGCGATTTGCTCGGGGGTCGCATCATCCACGTGCACCCCCGCGACACAGGTCACCGCGCAGTCGAGGCGCGCAGCCACCTCGTGGGCGATGGGATTCGCGAGGAAATCGTCCTTGTGCCCCACCCGGTTGAGCGTGGACACGGTCGCGCTGCGTCCCACACCCGTGAGGCTCGGTCGGGGCACCGCCATCGCCGTGCTGCCGATGTGCGCCTTGTCGCCGCCGCGCAGCGACACCAGGCAGTCATCGCCCATCTTCTGGACACCGCACACGAGCGCGAAACCCGCCGCATCGACTGTGAACTCCATGACCACCTCCGCAAGGAACACCGGGGCACCTTCCCGCTCATTGTAGCAAGCCATAGGAAACCGCGGCTGCCGGGCTTACCACCTGCTCGAGCGTGGTCGGGGCATTCGCTCGGAAGAACTCCACGAATCGCTGCACGATATCGGGCGCCTGCGCATCGTTGCGATAGCAGAAAAACGTTTGGTGGAACCCAGCGGGAACGCCGTCGAGATGGAGATACGCCAAGTTGTCGTACGAGCGCAGGATGTAGGAATCGACCACCAGGGCCATGGTCGTCGGGTCGACGGCGACCAGCGAGCACATCGTGATCGAATCGCTATACGAGAGGTCGGGGTCGAGCCCATGGCGGCTGAACAAGCCTTCGAGCGAACCGGGCGACGAATACACCGAGCTGCGCGATGCGTACGACAAGATGTGATACGGCTGCAGCTGGGCAAGCGAAATGGAGCTGCGCGAGGCGAGCGGATGGGCGCGGTTCACCGCGAGGATGAGGTCGAAGGAATTCCACGGCACCGAAACCACCGCGGGGTCTTCGGAAGGCGATCCGGTGAACACCACGTCGTAACGGCCTTCCTTCAAATCGTTGAGGAGCGTGGGCGTGCGGTCCTGCCGGATGTCGAACGTGGTCGCCTGCTCTTCGGAATCGCGGAAGGCCTTCAGCGCCTTCGCCCAATCGAGGTCTTGCACGGTGTAGATGGCGCCGATGCGCACGGTGGTACGGCGCAAGCCGGCGCGTTGCTCCACGAGGGAGATGCCGGTATCGAGGTTCTGGAGCGCAAGGTCGACGTAGCGGTAGAAATCCTGCCCATAGGGAGTGAGTTTCACCGCGCGCGTATGCTTCACGAACAACGGCGCGCCCAGCTCCTTTTCCAGCTGGGCCATGGCCGCCGAAAGCGTGGGCTGGGCGATGAACAGCTCTTGGGCGGCGCGGGTGTAGTGCTGCACCTCCGCGAGCTTTTTGAAGTAGTACAGATGCGAAAGATTCATGGCTCACCTCAAAGGGCATTCGGGGAACACGGCCATTGTCTCATAAGCCGGGCGCCCCGTTGGACCAACGGGGCGCCCGGCATTCGTGAATGCAGTTTCCCTTACAGCAGGTTGAGGGCCTTCACGTAATCGTAGATGGCGTCAACCGGAACATCGGAGCGCTCGCCGGTGGCGCGCACCTTCACCTCGAGGTTGCCGGCATCCAAGCCGCGCTTGCCCACGATCACCTGAACCGGCCAGCCGATGAGGTCAGCGTCGGCGAACTTCACGCCGGGGCGCTCCTTGCGGTCGTCGATGGCGACTTCGATGCCCGCCTCGGCAAACCCTGCCGCGATGCGGGCCGCAGCCTCGGACACCTCGTCGCCACCCTTCCCCAGCGGGATGACCACGACACCGGCCGGAGCAACGGAAACCGGCCAGATGATGCCGCCCTCATCGTTGTGCTGCTCGACCACGGCCGCAAGCGTGCGCGTGACGCCCACGCCGTAGCAGCCCATGATGAAGTGCTGTTCCTTGCCATTCGCATCCAGGTAGGTGGCGCCCATGGTCTCGGAATACTTCTTGCCCAGCTGGAAGATCTGCGACACTTCGATGCCGCGGCAGCTGTCCATGGCGGTGCCGCACTCGGGGCAGGCATCGCCCGCCTTCACGAGCGAGAGGTCCACCCATTCGTCGACCTGGAAATCGGTGCCCGGGCGCGCGCCCACATAGTGGAAGCCATGCTCATTCGCGCCAACCGCCCACTGGGCCACGTCCTTCAGGTTCGCATCGCACACGCACTTCACGCCGGCAGGCAGGCCGACGGGGCCGATACTGCCCTTCGGCAGGCCAACGGCTTCCATCTCCTCGTCCGTCATCAGGCGGAAGTTGCCGAATGCCTTGCTCGCCTTCAGCTCGTTCAGCTCGTGATCGCCGGGGATGAAGAGGGCAACCGGGGTATCGGGCTCGCCTTCGCCGCCCTCGACGATGCCGCACAGCGCCTTCACTGTGGATGTCTCGGGAATGCCCAAGAACGCGGCGAGTTCGGCGATGGTGGCAACGCCCGGGGTCTCGACCTTGGTCAAGCCGTCGACCTCGTACACCGTGGACGCGCAGATGCAGGCACCGGCCTCGGTGTCCGCAGCATATCCGCACTTCGGGCAGGTCACGAGCTCGGCCTCGCCCGCCTCGGCAAGCGCCATGTACTCGGTGGTCACCTTGCCGCCGATCTGGCCGGAGTCGGCCTCGACCGGACGGTAATCCAGGCCGCAGCGCTCGCAGATGCGCCCGTAGGCAACGCCCATCGCGTCATAGGTCTCCTGCAGGCTCTCCTGGCTCTCGTTGAAGGAATACGCGTCCTTCATGATGAACTCGCGGGAGCGCAGCAGGCCGAAACGCGGACGGATCTCGTCGCGGTATTTCGTCTGGATCTGGTACAGCGTGGTGGGAAGCTGCTTGTAGGAGCGCAGCTCGTT
>JAUNEQ010000175.1 GCA_030525445.1 Coriobacteriia bacterium
AAGATCGAAGAGCCCAAGGTCGAAGAGGCCCCGAAGGAGGAGCCGAAGCCCGAAGAGGCTCCTGCCGCTGAAGCCCCGGAGGCCGAGGAGCCCGCGCCCGAACCGGCTCCCGAATACGCCGATGTCCCCAACGTGCTCATCGCGGCCGCCGAGTGCGCGCCGTTCGTGAAGGTCGGTGGCTTGGCCGACGTCGTGGGCGCCCTGCCGAAGTACCTGAAGCGCATCGGCATCGACGCGCGCGTCATCATGCCGCTCCATCGCCAGATCAAGGAAAAGTACTTCGACCAGATGCAGCACCTGTGCGACTTCCAGGCGAGCCTGGGCTGGCGCTCGCAGTACGTGGGCCTCGAACGCCTCGAGTTCGATGGCTGCATCTTCTACTTCATCGACAACGAGTTCTACTTCGGCGGCCCCATCTATTGCGGCGGCGAGTTCGAGGGCGAGCAGTATGCCTTCTTCACCCGCGCCGTCATGGACGCGATTCCGCAGCTCGACTTCACCCCGCAGATCCTGCACTGCAACGACTGGCATACGGCCATGATGCCGCTGCTCGTGAAGACGCAGTACCAGGGCGGCATGCAGTCCGGCCTGAAGACCGTGCTCAGCATCCACAACCTGAAGTTCCAGGGCCAGTTCAGCCATGAATTCGACCGCGACCTGCTGCGCGTGGACGACAGCCTGGCCACCCCGCAGTTCATCGAGCATTATGGCTGCGACAACATGCTGAAGGCCGGCATCGTGTTCGCCGACAAGGTGAACACCGTGAGCCCCACCTATTCCCAGGAAATCTGCGGCCCCGAGATGGGCGAGAGCCTCGATGGCGTGCTGCGCAGCCGCGGCGGCGACTTGTGGGGCATCCTGAACGGCTTGGACAACGAGGCATGGGATCCGCGCACTGACGAGAACCTGTCCGTGCATTTCTCGGAAAATGACTTGGAGGGCAAGGCTCAGGTGAAGGCCGCCCTGCTCGAGGAGCTCGGCCTGGCGCCGGCCCCGGAGGGCGAGGAAGTGCCGGTCATCGGCATGGTGGGCCGTCTCACGCCCCAGAAGGGCATCGACCTCGTGCAGTGCGTGCTCGATGACATCATGCGCGAGAACGTGCGCGTGATCGTGCTCGGCTCGGGCGATGCGGAATACGAGAACTTCCTGCGCGACGCCGAGAACCGCTACAAGGGCCGCCTGTGCAGCTACATCGGCTACAACGGGCCGCTCTCGCACCGCATCTACGCGGGTTCCGACCTGTTCCTGATGCCGTCGCTCTTCGAGCCTTGCGGCTTGTCGCAGATTATCGCGATGCGCTATGGAACGCTGCCCATCGTCCGCGAGACCGGCGGCCTGAAGGACACCGTTCAGCCGTGGAACCAGTATACCGGCGAGGGCAACGGCTTCAGCTTCGCGCATTACAACGCACATGAGATGCTCGACTGCATCCGCTACGCCCTGGGCACCTGGTGGGATAAGCCATCGCGCGAGACCCTGATCCAGAACGCTCTGGCCACCGATTACGGCTTCGACCGCTGCGCCCGCACCTACGCGGAGCTCTATCGCACCCTGTAAGCGATTCCGCATATGTTGATGCAGGCCCTTCCCGCTGTGCGGGAGGGGCCTTTTGCATTTGACTCGATTCGACGTTGCGTGGGCTCCCCGCGAGCATGGGGGTTCCGTGGAGTCCGAGCGCTTTCCTCGCGGCAATGCGCTAGAATGCGCACTCGCAACGAGTGGCCGTTTGGCGTAAGTCCGGTTGCCTGGACGACCATTCGCGTTTGTGGAGCATGCGAGCCCGCAACCTTCGATGGTTGCGGGCTTTTTTATTGCGGAAAGGGCATGGCATGGAGAAAGCGAAGAAGCGAAGCGGCGCCGAGGCGCTGCGAGAGAAACGCGCGCAGGGCGCATTGGCAGATGGCGGTGCGCTGGACACGAAACCTCTGCTCGCAGTGCTGTTCGGCACGGCATTTATCGCCGCGTTCAACGAGAACATCATCAACGTGGGCCTCATGGACATCATGGGCGAGTTCGCGGTGGATTCCATCACTGCGCAGTGGCTCGTCACGGGCTACATGATGGTGACGGCCATCGTCACGGCGCTCGTCGCTTTCCTTCTGCGCCGTTTCACGCTGCGCCAGGTGTTCTTCGCGGGCGGTATCATCCTGGCATTGGGAAGCGCCGTTGACATCATTGCCCCGAATTTCGCATTGTTGCTGGTGGCGCGCTTGTTCCAGGCCATCGGCACGGGCATCTTCATTCCCACGATGATGAGCACGGTGCTCCAGGTGGCGCCCCGCAAGAAGCTCGGCAGCTACCTGGCTATCGGAAGCTGCTGCATCACGTTCGGACCGGCGTTCGGCCCCGTGGTTTCCGGCCTCATGGTCACCCTGTTCGGGTGGCGCAGCATGTTCGTGCCCACGCTCGTGGTCATCACAGCGCTCATGCTCGCGGGCATCGCGTTCGTGAAGCCGCTCGGCGAGGCGAAGCGCATCGCGCTCGACACGCTCAGCGTCGCCCTATCGGCGGCAGGGCTCACCTGCCTCATCTTCGGGCTCATCACCCTCACTTCGAACCTGCTGCTCGCCGTCGTGCTGTTGCTCGCGGGCATCGCGCTCATCGCGGTGTTCGCCCTGCGTCAGCGTCGCCTGGAGCATCCGTTGCTCAACCTCGAGCCGCTGCGCACGCCCCGCTTCTCCATCGCGTGCGTGCTTGTGGTGGTGTCCATGATGACCACGTTCTCGATGAGCGTGCTGTTGCCGCTCTACTTCGAAGGTGCCATGGGGCATACCGCGTTCATCGCCGGCTTGCTCGTGCTCATCCCCATCCTCGTGAATGCGGGCACGGCGCTGCTGGGCGGGCGCATCATGGACGCCCGTGGCGAATGGCCGCTGCTGCCCGGTGGCTTCCTGCTCATCACGGTGGGCATGGCCGGCGTTGCGGCCGTGGCGGGGACCATCGAGGTCGTGCCGGTCGTGCTGTTCGCCTGCGCCGTGTATGCGGGCGTGGGTTTCGTCATGAGCCCGTCGCAGACCGCTGGCCTCAAGCAGCTCCCGCGCGAGCTGAACGCGCACGGCGTTGCGCTCATTAACGTGTTCATCCAGGTGGCGGCTTCTGCCGGCCCGTCGCTCTACATGGGCATCCTCGCGTCGTCCGAGGCGTCTGCGCTCGCGGGTGGCGCGACGCAAGCTGCCGCCGCAGCCCAAGGTTTCGAGGCATCGGCCCTGGTTGCAACCGTTGTTGGCGCGATTGGCCTGATCACCGCCTTGGTGTATGTGCGCTTGCTGTCGCGGAAGGTGCCGGAGACGCAGCCGCAGGCGGCTCCCGCGGGGCTTTCGCTTGCCGGTGTCATGAAGAGCGATGTGTTCACGATTCGCAACACCCGGACGGTGGCCGAGGCCGTGCAGCAGATGCTCGATCATCGCACGAGCGGCCTTCCCGTGGTGGATGGCCGTGGCCGCGTGGTGGGCTTCGTGTCTGACGGCGACGTGATGAAGAGCCTCGCGGATGCCGGCACGCCGGTGGTCGACCTCACCTACAGCCTGTCGGTGTTCGCGGACGACGTGAACTTCGACATGCGCCTTGCCCACCTGATGAACGCGAACGTCATGGACGTGGCGACGGAGCGCGTGGTGTCGGTGGACGTGGACACCCCCATCGAGCGCGTGTGCACCGTGCTGGGCGAGGGGCGCATCAAGAAGCTCCCCGTGCTCGATCGCGGACGCCTGGTGGGAACCGTCAGCCGCAGTGACGTGAACCGCGCGCTCATGTCCGCGTTCTTGGCCGCCCGCGCATAACCGGGCGCGAATTGTTCAAGGAGGGCTGTGAGGAAAGAGGTCCCGCAGCCCCCTTCCCATGGCTTTTTGCAGACCTCTTACGTGAATGGGTCCTAATTGGGGCAAAACCAAGGTTTTTGATCAATCGAATTTCGAACACCCCGCTATACAACTATGCTAGAAGAAGAATAATATGGCTGTGAGCTGCGGCTATGCATGACTATTATTGACCGCTACTGAGCGTTGG
>JAUNEQ010000176.1 GCA_030525445.1 Coriobacteriia bacterium
GGTCCCTCGGCTCCGCGGGCTGCGCCCGCTCCGCTCGGGATGACACCGACGGCGGGCACCAGCCCCCGAGCGCACATGTCAGCGGTGGCTTAACGCAGAGTGCGGGCAAATGGCTGGCAAATAGCTGGGATGCAAGCTGCCTTTCGGGCGTAGCAGTAATAAGATGGTAAAAAAAAGGGGTTATTCTTTGGTGGGGCGAAACGAGAATGCTCGCCCCAACCCTAGGGGAATGCCAGGATTGGAAAGGGAAGGAGCACCGATGAGAAAACGGTTGAGCATGGTTTTCGTGCTCGCATTGGCGCTGGCAATGGCCGCAGCCTTGGCGGGTTGCGCATGCAGCGCGAGCCAGAAGGAAGCGCCCGCGCCTGAGACTGGCGAATACCAGGGCACGCTGGTCATGGCGCTTCAGGAGCAGATGTCTGTCGCAGGCGAAGACGGCGACGTGGTCTTCAAGACGACCGCGGACACGAAGTACGCCCTGGGCAACATGGACGAGATCTATCTCGACGACATCGTTTCCGTGAAATACCACGAGGAAAATGCCGGCAAGGTCGCCGACGAGGTGGACCTGGTCGAGCACATGGACACCGCACTTGAGTTTGCGGGCAAGCTGGTCGATTCCGACAAGGACTCCCTCACGCTGGTGAGCAAGAGCTCCACCGTCACCTTCCAGATGGATTCCGAAACCTATCTCGTGGGCGACCTGAGCCAGGGCGATGACATCGAGCTCACCTACCTGGGCAACCTCAACGAGAACCCGTACGCGAATGTCGTGGCCGTGGTGAACGAGGGCAACCAGCCCGAGACGCTGACGGTTCATGGCGCGGTTTCCGAGCTGGCCGAGAACACGCTGCTGCTGGGCATCGATTCCGCGCACGCGTATCGCTTCAACATGACCCCCAACACCAAGGTCATGGGCGCGGCCAATGACGTGCAGGCTGGCGACCAGGTGGATATCACCTACAAGGGCAGCATCAAGAACGCCCCCGAGGCTTTGGAGATCAACATCGTGAAGCAGGGCCAGGACCGTGCTTATGTCATCAACGGCAAGATTGCCGATGTGGCGAAGAATTCCGTGACCCTCGAGACCGAGAAGGCGAAGTACACCTTTGCCACCAACGAGTACACGAAGTACAACGGCGACAAGGTGACCAAGGGCTACAAGGCCGAGATCACCTACACCGGTTCCCTGAATGACAAGCCGGTGGCGGGCGTCGTTTACTGCGTGAAGAGCGACAAGGCCGCGAAGGCTACCGCGAAGAAGCAACAGTCCAAGTCGACGAGTGCCAAGAAGAACGTGAAGTCCTCGAGCACCACGGCTTCGAGCAAGAGCAACGCTTCGACGACGTCGAGCGGCGATGCCGAAAAGAAGGATCAGGCCAAGGAAGGCACGATCGAGAAGGACGAGCAGTCCGTCGAGGATTCCGGCGAGTCGGCAGTCGCACCTGAAGAGGAAGCGACCGAGCCCGCCGCAGATGACCAGGGTTCCGAAGAGGCTACCGAGCCTGAAGAGGGCGGCAACGACCCCGACACCCCCGAACCCGAGCCGGACCCTGCAGCCGATGAGCCCGAGCCTGCAGCCGATGAGCCCACGGGCGATGAGCCCGAGGACGAGGGCGCTACCGATCCCGAAGAGGGTGGCAACGAGCCCGACGCCGACGAACCCGAGCCGGATCCTGCGGCCGACGAGCCCGAGGCTGATGCCGACGAGCCTGCCGCCGACGAGCCCGAGGATGAGGAAGCCACTGAGCCCGAAGAGGCCGAAGAACCCGCTGCTGAAGAAGCTGAGCCCGAAGAGGCCGACGAGCCTGAAGAGGCTGCCGAGCCCGAGGCCAAGCCTGACGTGAAGGTTTCCGGCAAGGGCACCATCATAAAGGGCGACGAGAAGAAGCACACCGTGGAAATCGAGATGAACGACGGCACGAAGGTCACCCTGACCATCGACAAGGACACTTCGGTTGCAAGCGGCTACATTCCCGAGAAGGGCGACGTCGTGAAGGTCGTGTACGGCAGCGAGAGCCTGACACTCAAGAAGATTCAGCTTGTGAACAGGGCTGATGACACGAAGGCTGCGAAGGACGAAGAGAAGGCCGCCGACGACGAAGAGGCAGCCAAAGACGATGACGAGGCAACCGAAGAGAAATAGCCTCGAGGGACATGATGGAGAGGGCAAACTATGACCGATAAGGAGATGAAGGAAATGAAGGATGCGGCTGCTGCTGATGGCATTGAACTGAGCGACGAGCTTCTGGACAGCATCGCGGGCGGTTACGTGTACCACGACGAGGGCGATCCCGCGGCGCATCGCCGTGAGGCTTTCTACGTGCTCGATGACAAGGGCGAGATCGTCATGAGGTTTGACGACGTGTCCAAGGCCAAGCATTGGGCGAACAACCTGCGCACGAGCCAGAACCTCATTACGACTGAGCAGTTCGAACAGCTGCGCAAGAACCACACGCTGTAAGAATCCGTTCCTGTTGAATGCGACGGCCCTGCATCCTTCGGGATGCAGGGCCGTTTTTTGCGTGTGGAGGTGCGCCCAGCTGGGTGCCTATGCGCTCTCTTCCTTGCCAATGCGGGCATGCAGGGCCAGGACGTACGCCTCTGGGTCGTCTTTGAATGCGATGCACCGCCTGTGTTCGAACAGGCGCACGTGCGGGCAGCCGCCCACGCACATGGGGAGCCATACGCATTCGTGGCACTCAGCGTCGGGCATGGGGTAGGCCGTGTTCAGGTACATCGTGAGGTTATCGGGGTTGGATGCGGTTTCCAGCGGGTTCTGGGGGTTCCAGTCATGCGCGGTGCCGAAGGAGATGGCGGGCTTGTCCACGGCTTCCCAGCATTTCTGCAGGTTGCCGCAGTCGTCGACGCCCACGCTCCAGATGCTGTGCGCGCCGCAATAGTGGCCGCGGCCCGCCCGGAAACGCCCGGCTTCCTGCCGCACGCCCAACTCGCTTGCGTCGGTTCCGCAGAGGAGCCCCACTTGCTTGCCACGTTCGTCGGCGACCTCGCTGCCCGAAACCGGCGCCGGATAATACCTGAGCTCATTGCCGGATTCTGCGGCCAAATCGTGCACGAACGCCTCGAGCTTGTCGACTTCATCTCGGTTGCCTTCATGCACGTTGTGTCGCACGCTCACCCTGAAGGGCAGCTTCACGGTGCGCAGGTTGTGCACGATGTGCTCGAACGTGGGCCCGCCGCCACGGAGGTAGCGGGTGGCATCGTGCGCGGCTCCCAGTCCATCGATGGTCACCTGCGCGAAATTCACCTTGCAACGCTCCAGTATGCGGGTGTTTTCCTGCGTGAGCAGGTACCCGTTGGTGACGATGCTCGCGCTATAGGCCACGCCGCGTTCGTCGGCCAGGGCGATGAGGCGTTCGGAAAGCGATTCGATCACGTCGGGTGCCAACAGCGGTTCGCCGCCGAACCAGGTGATGGAGAGGTTCTTCGCGCCGGACGCGTCGAGCATGCTTTCCGCGAGCGCCATCACGTCGTCCTGCACCTCGGGGGCCATCTTTCCCCGGCCGTGGTCCTCGAAGCAGTACGGGCAATCGAAATTGCAGCCCATCGTGGGGCAGATGGTAAGCGACACGCTATGCGATTGCGCGCAGGCCGCACGCCCCATGGACTCGAGGGCGGCCCGCTCGTCGAAACGGACGATCACACCGCGTTTGGCGAATCGCTCGATGATGGGGTGGTGCTCGTCGAGTTCCTCGACGACCGAGAGCAGGTACATCTCGATGGGCGTGTATTCGGCGCAGTTTCCCTTGAAGAGGTTGGCGATGGCGGTCATCTTCGTGCCGGGAACGGGTGCGAACAGGTTGTACCGCGATGCGTGCCAGCCAGCCTCACCCGCCGTGCGCGTTGTCGTTTCCTCCGCGTTGCCCATTCCATACCGCCTTCCAATACCTGGTCCCATAGTAATACACGCGCATGTGCCGTGCCGTCCCTATTGTCCCGAGCGCAGGCGCACAGCGCCTCACTGTCCCG
>JAUNEQ010000177.1 GCA_030525445.1 Coriobacteriia bacterium
CTGCGTACCCTCAAGTATTTCCTGGCGGTGGCCGAGGAAGGCAACATCAGCAATGCCGCGAAGCTGCTTCATGTTTCCCAACCCACGCTCTCGCGCCAGCTGGCCTCGCTCGAGCAGGAATTCGGGCGCGAGCTCTACACGCGCGGACGCAACGGCATCGAGCTCAACGAACACGGTCTGATTCTGCAGCATTACGCGAACTCCATCGTCTCGCTTTCCGAAAAGGCCGAAGCCGAGATGAGCATGCCCGCGAAATCCGTCCGCGGCACCGTGCACATCGCGGCCGGCGAATGCGCCGGAATGGCACTCGTGACCGAAGCCATCTGCCGCGTGCGGGCACGTTATCCCGAGATTTACTTCATCTTCACGAGCGGAAACACCGTCGCGCTGAAAGAGGACCTCGTCCGCGGGTTCCATGATGTGATGCTGGAATGCGAAGTGCACTCCCATGCCAAGATGAATGTGATGAAGATGCCCATCGTGGATAAGTGGGGCGTGCTGATGCGCTCGGATGATGACTTGGCGGCCAAAGACGCCATCACGCCGGACGACTTGCTCGGACGTCCGCTCGTGCTCTCGCAGCAGGGGCAGACGCGAATCATGGATTCCTGGTTCGGCGAACATCTGGCGCAGCTCAATGTCGCCGCAACGTACAACCTCCCCCTGAACTGCAAGTTCCTCGTGCGCGGCGGCGCGGGGGTGGCGGTCACGTACGAAGGCCTCTTCGACTGCGATGATGCCGACCTCAGTTTTCGCCCGCTGGACCCGCCCGTGGAATCCACCGAGGGCATGGTATGGCGCAAGTCGATGCCCACCAAGCAAACGCAGATCTTCCTGGACACGCTCCGCCAGGTGTGCGAGGAATACGCCGAACGCTAGCGTCGCGCCCGCACCCCTTTGATTCAAAGGGGTGCGGGCATCCTCCTATCGGCGCATGCAAAAAAGACCCCGGCATGAACCGGGGTCCTTTTTCTTATTCCGCAAAGGGAACGGTTAGATGATGCTCGCGGCGTAGAAGCCGTAGCGCGACACGGCGAGGGCAGCGATCGTCAGCACCGCAAGCACCAGCCCGGCCGTCTTGGCGTTCATCTTGCCGGCGGAGGACAGGTACGCGACCACGGCAGCAGCCAGGGCCAGCACCGCGCCCACGGCGATGAGCACCATGCCCTCGGCATCGCCGAAGACCGACGCCTGCCACACGAGCACGAGCGCGAACAGCACGCTCACCGCACATGCGGCCAGGTCGAGCGCCTTCGCGTCTTCATCCGCGAACAGCTTCCAGCAGCCAAAGCCGGCGGCGAGGCCGCCCAGGACGAAGATGCCGTACGTCGGGGTGGCGGTCCACAGCGGGTTGCCGTAGCTCTTCGTGTACACGGACGTCACGATGCACAGGAACACGATGCCCACGATGGCGCCGACGATGCGCACCGCACGGTTCGCCTCGCCCTTCTGCTTGGAGAGCACGAGGTCGATGATGGCGACGACGGCCAGCACGCCGGTGCAGATGCCCTCCATCGTGATGGAGGCGCCGGGGTTGTTCAGCACGTTGAAGATGTTCTCGGGACGCCCGAGGTGGCCGGTGGCGGCCAGGCCACCGCATGCAGCCAGCACGAGCACGACAACCGGGAACAGCCATGCCTTTTCATCGGCGCCCTTCTTGGGGAACAACGCCGCCCCCACATAGGCGCCGCACGCGATGCCGGTGAGCACCGTGAACAGCATCAGAGGGAATTCAGAAATCATTGCCTATCTCCCATCTTGGTTAATCGACAGATACGAGTTCGTTGTCTTGGATACCGAACGGACTCAACGCACGCAGGGCGTCGAGGGCCTCTTGGGCGGCGGCAAGCTCCGGCGCGATGCCGGCTGCCGGGGCGTCCTCTTGGGCCTCAGCCCAGTAGGCCGACTCCGCCAGGAAATCCGCATCCACCTTGACGAAGGCCGCCAAGGCCTCGAGCATCTGCGGGTACAGCACGTGCTGGGCGCCGGCCTTGGAATTGCGCACGCTCGTGGCGTACACATCCAGCCACTCCCCCAGGTGCGCCTTCTGGAAGGCCTCCTGGTCGCGCAGGCACGCGGCCAGCGCGGAAACATCGCCCGATCGCAGCGCCTCGAGGGCACGCGCGCCCATTTCCGCCATGAAGGCGCACATCAGCGCCACATGGTCGTCGGGTACAGCCTGCTCGCGGCGGGCGCGCAGCCCGCGGGCATGGTACTCGCGGCGCACGGCGACGGTGTTCTCCTGGAAGAGCGCCATGTCATGCGCGCCCTGGTACGGCGACTCATAGGGACTCGCCGGCAGGTTGGCGGGACCGATGAGCACCCGCGTGTACTCGTCGCGCGCCGCCTCGAGCAGCGCATTGCGGTCGAGCGCGCGCAGCTGGGCCAGCATCTGCTGCAAGGCCTGGAGCTGCGGGCTGTTGCCCTGGAACTCCTCCACCACATCGGCCGTGGTGGGGCTCAGCAACGCGTCGAGCACCTCGCCGTCCGGCGTGCCGCCAAGCAGCTTGTTGTACAGCGCATAGAGGTACGCGCGCGAGACCAGCAGCGCCTCGAGCTGCAGCGCGTCCTGCGAACGTCCGGCATCCCGCGTCATAGCACGACCGCCGTAAAGGTCTCGGACTTGGCCTGCTCGATCGGCTTGATCAGCACGTGCGGGTTGGTCCAGCTTGCGGGCGGCAGGTACGGCAGCTCGCTCACGAGGTCATCGCCGTACTTTGCCTTCAGCTCGTCGATGTCGCCGAAGTCGAGCGCGCGCATGGGGCATGCGGCCACGCAGGTGGGCGTCATGCCGGCATCGCGCAGGTCCTTGCACGTGTCGCACTTGACGATCATGCCCTTCACCTCGTCGTACTGCGGGGCGCCGTACGGGCACACCATCATGCAGTTCTTGCAGGCCACGCACAGGCTGTCGTCGTGGACGACGATGCCCTCTTCGGTCTTGTGCATCGCCGTGGTGGGGCAATCGGCCACGCAGGCCGGGTTCTCGCAGTGGTTGCAGCTCATCACGTGGTGGAACAGCGACGCGTCCGGATAGGCGCCAGCCTCGAAGGTGTTCACGCGGCGCGGACGCGGGCCCGCCTGCTGCAGGTCGTGACGGTCTTTGCATGCCACCTGGCAGGTGCGGCACCCGATGCAACGGGTCATGTCAAAGTAGAATCCTAATGCCATCTTCAGCACCTCCCTAGTTCTTACCCTCGTAGATGACGGCCGGGTCGCAGTAGTAGTCCGTCAGACTCGGGTCATCGACGCCGGCAGCCAGGAACGGGCCGCGCTCGAAGTCTTCCACCAAGGCGGGGCCGTTGTACTTCTCGATTTCGAACACCAGGCTGTTGTAGCCATCCACCTGGTTGAAGTAGTTGGACTGGGTGCCGTCGGAGAGGATCTGCTCGGAACCGCCGCGGTCGATGATCTCGCCGGTGGATTCGTCGAGCACGGAATGCACGCCGTGTGGGACGGCGACGACGCCGGGCATGATGGTCGCGAGCGGCTGGGCCTTGCGCAGCATCTTGCCGAAGTCGTTGTAGCACATCACGGTGTCGCCGGCCTTGATGCCGCGGGCCTTGGCATCCTCGATGTTCATGAACACCGGGTTGCGGAAGGCTTCCTGGGTCCAGGGCATGTTGTCGTAGCAGGTGTGCGCGCGGCGCAGGTAGTGCGGCGTGAAGCCCTGCAGCGGGTACTTGCCCTTCACCTTGTTCTCCCAGTCCTCGAAGGTGTCGTGGTAGCCGCGGGTGGGCTTGATGTAGTTGGCGTACGGCTTGATGGGCTCGGGGTTCAGGCCGATCTTGTTCACGTTATCGGCCTTGAACTGGCAATAGATCTCGAGCTTGCCGGAGATGGAAGGACGCGGCCATGCGGTGTCGCTCACGACCACGGATTTGCCATCGGGGCCGATGCCCAGCTTGTCGTTCTTGTAGCCGATGTAGTTGCGCTTGTCCTCGGGCGA
>JAUNEQ010000178.1 GCA_030525445.1 Coriobacteriia bacterium
CGATGGTCTTCCCGGCGAAATCGTACGCTTCCAGGAACGTGTCGATGATGCGCGGCTCCACATACCACCACACGGGAAAGCCCATGAACACCGTGTCGTAGGCGTCCATGTTCGCGACCGTGCCCGCGATGGCAGGGCGCGCCGCTTCATCGTTCATCTCGATGGAAGAGCGGCTCGAGCTGTTGTTCCAATTCAGGTCGGCGCGCGTGTAGGGGACGGCCGCTGCAATCTCGAACAGATCGCCATCAACAGCCGCCGCCAAGTCCTTGGCCACCTTTGCCGTCGTCCCGCTTGCACTGAAATACGCCACTAACGTTTTTGCCATATCGTTCCTCTTTTCTCGCCCCGAATGACACCGCGCGGTGTCCCGATCCGGAGCGTCCTTGCTCCAAATGGGCAGAAGGGACTTGAGGATGCCCATTCGGGGCAAGGACCCTCCGGGTTGGGACACCGTGCGGTGGTTCTGATTCTAGAAACTATGCTCGATGAGCCATCGTTCGGCTTTCGCCACGAGCTCCGTTGCGTCGGTGCCATCTGCGAGCACCACCCGATCTTCGGGCATTTCACCGAAGAAGTCCAGATGCGCTTCCTCGGCCACGACGTTCTTCAGGTAGTTGTTGTCGTCCGAGAACCCGGGGTCGGGCTGCAGCAGGCACATGTTGTACGCCTCGAGGATGCCCGTCACGGGCGCGCCGTGGTAGGTGAGCCCCTCGTAGGCCGAAAGGTCCGCCCCAATCTCACCCGCGTCCTTGTACGCGCGCACCACCTCGCGCAGGAATTCCCTGTCCTCGGCGCTCAGCGGCTCGAGCTGCCGCATCGTGTGGATGTTGTCGCGCACCTGCTCGATGGTGGACATGCCGGACAAGGTGCAAATGGCGCCATCGAAGCTGCCCGCGTAGCGAATCGCCCACGAGGCGACCGAAGCCTGCGGGTCGCGCTCCTTCAGCATCTGCTCGACGGTAGGAGGCACCAGGGAAAGCCCGCCGCCCTTCACGGGTTCCATGAACACGGCCTGCTTGCCATGCGCACGAATCACCTCGTAGGCCTGCATGGCCTGCACGAGCTCGCTTTCGCAGTCGATGTAGTTGAAGGGAATCTGGACGAACTCGACTTCAGGGTGCTCATCCAGGATGCGGTCGAGCAGCTTGGCCGAACTGTGGAACGAGAAGCCCAGATGGCGAACCTTGCCTTCCTCGACCCACTGCTTTGCGTGATCAAAGAGATGGCAGGTTTTCACCACGCCGCCTTTGCCGTCGACGCCGTCGTAATAGACCGTCTGGATGTTGTGCAGCAGGTAGTAGTCGATGTAGTCGACCCCCAGGTTCTCCAGCTGCTTGGCGAAAATGGGCTCGATTTCGGATTCATCTTGCAGCACGAACGTGGGGAATTTCGTCGCGACGGTGAAGCTCTCGCGCGGATGGCGTTCCACCACGGCCTTGCGGGTGGCTTCCTCGCTTTTGCCATCGTGGTAGACGTAGCTCGTGTCGAAATAGGTGTAGCCTGCTGCCATGAACTCATCCACCATCTGGTTGAGCTGGTCGTAGTCGAAATCGGTCGGGTTGCCGTCCTTCACCGGCAGCCTCATCATCCCGAATCCCAAGGGGCTCTTAAGCGCCATCATGCGCCTCCTTCCCGCCGCTTGAATCGCGGCTATTCCCATGTGCTAGTACCTGTTGATCCTGCACTTCTCTTTGATGCGCTTGATGTTGTCGGGAAGCTCGTCGAAGGGCATGTTCTTGGGGGTGTCGCAGGTGCCCGATTCGCTTGCCACGTCGTAGTACCAACACTTGTAGTCGATGAAGTCGCGTGCCAGCATCAGCTCTTCGATTTGCGCATCGATCGCGGCCCGGCGATCGTAGACGATCCGTTTCCGTTCCTCGATGGTGGAATCGCCTGCAAGGTAGAGCTCGATGTATTCCCGGATCTCCTTGATGGGCATCCCCGATACCTTGAGGCGTTCCACGAAGCGCATCCATTCCAAATCGTCCTCGTCGAACAGACGGCGCCCGTCGCTCGAACGCTGTTGGTTGGGGATAAGCCCGTTCTTTTCGTAGAAGCGGATGGTCGATGCGGGCATGCCCAGCTCGGCGGCCGCGTCTCCAATCGTGTAGACCTTATCCATCGGCTAGAGCCCCTGTACCAGCGCGGTCACGCGGGCCGCCTGCGCGCGGCCTGCATTCGCGATGGCCTCGCGCGCGGCATCGTCCACGCGGCTCGCATAGGAGACGCCGAACGTGTACTCGTATCCCGCGAACTCCATGCCCGTGAGGGCGCAGGCGCCCTTTGCGG
Source organism: Coriobacteriia bacterium (assembly GCA_030525445.1). Classification (GTDB taxonomy): domain Bacteria; phylum Actinomycetota; class Coriobacteriia; order Coriobacteriales; family Eggerthellaceae; genus UMGS1519. The sequence goes on from JAUNEQ010000178.1 coordinate 2,290, forward strand.
GAATGAGTAGGTCTTCAACATGCACAGCGGCACCGTCGCCATACGCTTCTTCGGGAGCGCCGATCGTCATCGAGAGCACGAGCTTCTTGCCCACGAGCGCCTTGCCCTGGCTGCCATGCGAGAATCCGTGCAGGAACACGTCCTCCATCCATTTCTGCATGAGCGCGGGCATTGCGTACCAGAACACGGGGTACTGCAACACGATGACGTCCGCTGCCACGAGTTTGGCCTGCTCGGCTTCCACGTCGAATTGGAAGTCTGGGTAGAGCGCGTCGAGCCGGTCGATCGTGTAGCCGTCGTTTTTCGCGAGTTCTTCGACGATGGCCTTGTTCGCCACCGAATCGTCATCCAGGCGCGGATGCCCGGAGACCACCAAAACGTTTTTCATTTTGACGACCACCTTTCCTAGTCCATGACCTTTTCCCAGAAGCGGATCGCGTTGATGTCCAGCGTGTCTGCGAGCTCTTCGAGGCCTGCGACCTCGACATCCGTCAATTCTACGGCGGCCGCCGCGGCAGCATCGGCCACGTGACGTTCCTTGGTCACGCCCACGATGGGAAGCGTGCCCTTCGCAATGGCCCATGCCACGGGCACCTGCGCTGCGCCCACGCCATGGGCTTGCGCGATCTCGGCCAACTTGGCGTTGAGAACCTCAAGCTTATCGAGCACCGGGTTGTAGGTTTGCGCGCGAGCGGATCCCTCGGGCATCGGGTGCTTTGTGTCGTACTTGCCGGAAAGCGCGCCCTGTTCGAGCACCATATACGAGAAGAAGACAACGCCGTTTTCGTGACACCAGTCGAGGATGCCGGAATCCTCGGAAGAGCGGTTGATGAGGCTGAAGTGGTTTTGAACGGCACCGAGCTTCAACCCGTGCTCGCGCAGGATGGCATCGGCTTCCTTGATCTCGGCGAGGTTGTGGTTGGACACACCGATCATCGGGGCGTCGGCATCTCTTTTGAAGAACTCAGCGAGCGCACGGGTCCATTTGGGGGCTTCGGAGGTATTGTGCACCCAGTAGATGTCGAACCGGTCGAGGTCCATGAGGTCGAGCTGCATGCTGTGCATTGCGCCCACCGGATTCGCGGCGGCATTGTCGATGCATTGCGGGGTCAGCTTGTCGGATACGAGGTAGCTCTCGCGCGGCAGCCCCTTCAGGAAGTTGCCGAGCACCTTTTCCGAAGTGCCCATGCCGTATGCGTAGGCGGTGTCCCACAGATTGAGGCCCGCTGCCATGCCCGCATCGAAAATGGGTTTCAGTTCTTCTGCGGCGATACCGTTTCCAAAGGTGCCATCGTTGCCCCAGGCCCATGCACCGAGGGCGATTTTAGGAAGCGTGATATTTGCCATGTGGTTATCCTCCCAACAGGTTCCATACCTAACGCGACGTCGTTGGAGAGGATTGTGCGACTTAAACCATGGTTTAAGTCAAGCACGGTTTCCAGATTTTCTGGCGCGCACAGCGTGGCGGGCCCGTCCGTTCCACCGGGCGATATGTTCCATGGCAGATATGGCTGTGCGATTGGTCATGGTGTCAACGTGGGCATAACCCGCCGTCGCGGCCTTGGTCGCGATTCACGCAGATG
>JAUNEQ010000179.1 GCA_030525445.1 Coriobacteriia bacterium
CCGACGTTCTTGTAGCGCTCGCCGGCCAGCACGTTCTGCACGGCCTGCGTGCCCACGAGCTGGGAAGTGGGGGTTACCAGCGGCGGGAAGCCCAGGTCCTCGCGCACGCGCGGGGTCTCGAGCAGGGCCTCGTCGAACTTATCGCTCGCGTTCAGGCTCTTCAGCTGCGAGAGCAGGTTGGAGAGCATGCCGCCCGGAATCTGGTAGTTCAGGCACTGGGTGTCGGTGCCCATGGAGATGGGGTTGAGCGTGCCATCCTCGATGAACTTGGCGCGGACGCCCTTGAAGTAGTCGGCGATCTCGTAGAGCGTGGGCTCGTCGAGGCCGGTGTCATAGCCCAGCTGGGTGAGGGCCACATGCAGGCTCTCGGTGGTGGGCTGGCTCGTGCCGCCGGAGAACGGGCTGATGGCGGTGTCGATGACGTCGGCGCCCGCCTCGATGCCCTTCATGTAGGTCATGAACGCCATGCCTGCGGTGCTGTGCGTGTGCATGATGACCGGGACGTTGCTGGGCAGGGCGTCCTTCAGTGCGCCGACCAGGCCATATGCGTTGTTCGGCGTGAGGATGCCGGCCATGTCCTTGATGCAGATGGACTGGCAGCCCATGTTCACCATTTCCTTGGCCAGGTTCACGTACATCTCGCGCGTGTGCACCGGGCTGGTGGTGTAGCTGATGGCGCCGGAAGCCTCGGCGCCCGCCTCGACGGCGGTCTCGATGGCAACCTTCAGGTTGTTCACGTCGTTCAGCGCGTCGAAGATACGGATGATGTCGATGCCGTTCTTCACCGCGGCCTTCACGAAACGACGGACGATGTCGTCGGGATAATGCTTGTATCCCAGGATGTTCTGCCCGCGCAGCAGCATCTGCAGCTTGGTGTTGGGCAGCCCCGCGCGCAGCTTGCGCAGGCGCTCCCACGGGTCCTCGTCGAGGAACCGCATGCAGACGTCGAACGTCGCGCCGCCCCAGCATTCAAGGGAATGGTACCCAGCCGCGTCCAGCTTGGACAGGATGGGCTCCATTTCACTGAATGGAAGTCGCGTCGCGATCAGGCTTTGCTGCGCGTCGCGCAGCACCGTTTCGGTAAAACCGATATGCCGATTAGCCACTTGAAACCCCTCATCACTCGGTTGACTAAAGTCATTGACCTTCAAAGTATAGGCCAATATCGCGTGGGCATTAACCCTACGGGGGAAGAAAAATGTCAACGGTAAAGATAATGAATTAGTTAAAAGTAAATAATATAAATATCACGCATAGAAAGCGTGGGGTCGGTTAGCTCTGGAACAAGGGGGACAACCCGCTTCTTCAGGGGAATGAGGGCGCGCGGCATCTTTCCCCGAGCGTGGCGCCGAGGGGGATTTCAGCTCGGATTCTGCTGATTATGCTAGCCGAGGACCTCGACGAAGTCGGGCAGCGTCTTGATGAAGTGGGTGTAGCCCGTGTCGTCGGCGCCGACGATGCCGGTGAGCTTGACGTGAGCGCCATCCTGCGGGTAGGCGTTCTCGCTTGCGCCTTCGATGACGAATACCGTGCCGATGCGCTTGGAGCCGTCGGCGCTGGGTTCGACGATGCTGCAGGACGTGCCGTAGTTCACGACGTTGCCGTCGATCTGGACGACCGAGTCGTCGTTGCGGCCGCTCTGGATGTTGGCCGCGAGCTCGGACATGGCGTCGAAGTCGCCGTATTCGATGGTGATGTCGACGGAGGTGAGGTCGGCTGCGGTGATCGTGGTTTCACCAGTGGGCTCGGTGGCCGTGACTTCCGCGGTTGATGCCTGGTTGTTGGAGGGTTCAGGCGCGTTGCCCGAATCCCCGCACCCCGCAAGTGCGAGGCACAGCGCAGCGATGCAGGCGAACAGCAGCATGACGTTGAGTTTCTTCATCGGGACTCCTTTGCTTTCAATCCCCAAACCCCATCATATATGAAACCCGCCCGTCCCCCGTTGTCATCCCAAGCGGAGCGGTCGCAGCGCCGCAGCACACGCAACACAGGGGACAGTTCTGTGTGTTCCACAACATATAGAACCGTCCCCTGTGTTTTGCCGCCCCATTGTCATCTCGAGCGGAGCGCGAAGCGCGGAGTCGAGAGACCTCCCGCAACCCGCAGGAGGTTCCTCGACTCGCTTCGCTCGCTCGGAATGACAACGGGGCCTCGCGTTCTACCCCCGTCCGACAGGGTTAGCACAGGGGACAGTTCTATGTGTTCCACAACACAGAACTGTCCCCTGTGTTTCGGGTTCAAGCCCATGGAATGTCTCCGGGAAAAGAAAAAGGCTCCTGGTAGGAGCCGTGTTAGTAACTGGTGCGGGTGAAGGGACTTGCGCGTGTTCGCTCCGCGAACCCGCCGGCCTGCGCCCCGCTCCGCGGTGCTCGGCCTTGGAATGCCCGCCGGGCATTCCAACCCTCGCGGGTTCAAGTCCCCGGGATGCCCCCAGGAAATGAAAAAGGCTCCAGATAGGAGCCGTATTGATAACTGGTGCGGGTGAAGGGACTTGAACCCCCATGAGATTGCTCTCATACGGACCTGAACCGTACGCGTCTGCCAATTCCGCCACACCCGCATGTGCGCTTCGTTGGAAGCGAGGCAATATATTACACTCCGCTTCCAACCTGCGCAAGCGCTAATTTATGCGAATACCATGGGTTTCCGCAAAAACCGGCTAGGCGAATTCCTTTTCCAGGAACGCGATGATGTCGTCCGACTCGTACAGCGGCTTGCCGTCGATGAACAGGCACGGTGCCTGGTTCTTCCCGCCTACGGTGACGAGCTCCACCATGGCGTCGACGTCGTCGTACACGTCCTTAATGGGAATCTCGATGTCATGCTGCTTCATGAAAGTGGTGACCTTGCGGCAATACGGGCAGAGGTTCTTCACGTACAGCACGAGGTCTTTTTCGCTAGTGGCCATGGTTCTCCTTCCCTCTTGTCGCCCGGCATTATACCGCGCCCCACGAACCAAAGGGGATAACCCCCCTTTGGTTCAAATAATGGGGACAGACCTGGGGGTTCGTTTATGCGATAGTAGGCATAACCGCAAAACGGAGGAGGAACTCATGGCAGGTTTGCAGGGGTTGAAGGTCGTCGATCTCACCATTTTCGCTGCGGCACCAGGGTGCGGGCGTCTTCTGGCGGAACTCGGCGCCACCGTGTACAAGATCGAGCGCGAAACCGGCGATGACCAGCGTACACAGGGCGTGAGCTGGGGAATGAAGTTCAAGACCGACATCGACGATGCGGCATTCGACTGCGGCGGGTTCAACCGCAAATGGGTGAGCCTGAACCTGAAGACCAAGCGCGGCATGGACGCCATGCTGCAGCTGCTTTCGGAAGCGGACGTGTTCCTCACGAGCAATCGCACCCCTGCCCTGAAGCGCATGGGCCTCGATTACGAAACGCTGCACGAGAAGTTCCCGCGCCTGGTATGGGCGCAGCTGCGCGGCTACGGCGAGCGCGGTGCCATGGCGAACGAGCAGGGCTACGACGCCATCACGTATTCCGCGCGCGGCGGCGTGACCATGAGCTTCCCCAATGCGGGGCCGAACTTCGAGGTGGGCAACTCGCCTGTTGCGTTTGGCGACTGGAACAGCTCGAATGCCCTGGCGGTGGGCATCCTCGCCGCGTTGTGGAACGCCCAGCGCACCGGCGTGGGCGACAAGGTGGTCACCAGCCTGTACCACGTGAGCAACTGGGGCATGATGAGCGCGATTTGCGCGCAGCAGCAGGGGCAGGCGCATCCGAAGGACCGGCGGCAGGCTCCGTGCCCCACTAATAATAGTTACGTCACGGCCGACGGCGTGTGGTTCGTGATGTGCTTTGGCAACTACAACAAGTTCCACCGCAAGGTGTTCGAGGCGCTGGGCATGGA
>JAUNEQ010000180.1 GCA_030525445.1 Coriobacteriia bacterium
ATCTGCTCCGGGGTTCCCTGTCTCATATGCTGCGGGGCTTCCTGTCCCACCGGGCGTCTCGCTAGAGGCCGAGGATCTCCTTCACGGCGGCGATGACGGCTTCGTCCGTCGCGTTGGCGAAGAAGTATTCCTGGAAGCGTTCGGTGGACAGCGCGCCGCGCACGAGCTCGCGGTCGATATCCATGAGGCCGTCGACGAAGGGGCGCAGCGTGGCAGCGCGGACGCCATCGAGGATCTTCTTGTTGCGCTGCTCGGGCACGACGCGGTCGGCGGGGTATCCGTTGCCCGATCCGAAGCCGAAGAGCTTTTCGAACGTGTACTCCCAGTTGAGTTCCATGCCCCAGCCGTTCTTCAGCGCGAAGGGCATCGCCACGGCATTGCCGTCGTTCACTTGGGCGAACGTGTAGGCATCGAGCGGGTCGGCCACGTGTCCGCACAGCACGCCCGGGAACGAATTCGCCGAAAGCATGGCACCTTCGCCGGTGCCGCAGCCCGTCACCACGTAATCGACCGCGCCGCCGTTGAGCAGCACCGCAGCGAGGATGCCGTTCTGCACGTACGTGAGCGGCGCGCTGCCTTCGTCGGCATACATGCCGTAGTTGAACACCTCATGCCCCATGGGCTCGACGACCTTGCGCAGTGCAGCCTCGATCTGCGGGTTCTTGGAATTCTGGCTGTTCTCGGTGATGAGTGCGATCTTCATGCGGGTTCCTTTCGTATGGACACGGCGTCGTGGTAAGGGGCGATGGGGTTAGGAAGGCTGCTTGCCGATGTAGGCGAGGATGCCGCCATCGACGTAGAGGACCTGGCCGTTCACGAAGTTGGATGCATCGGATGCCAGGAACACGGCGGCTCCCATGAGGTCTTCGGGCGTGCCCCAACGGGCCGCCGGCGTCTTCGCGCAGATGAACTGGTCGAACGGGTGGCGGCTGCCGTCGGCCTGCCGCTCGCGCAGGGGCGCAGTCTGGGGCGTGGCGATATAGCCCGGCCCGATGCCGTTGCATTGGATATTGTGCTCGCCGAATTCCGAGCAGATGTTGCGGGTGAGCATCTTCAGCCCGCCCTTTGCGGCGGCGTAGCCGGCAACCGTCTCGCGGCCGAGCTCGCTCATCATCGAGCAGATGTTGATGATCTTGCCGTGGCCTTTCGCGATCATGCCCGGCAGCACCGCCTTCGAGACGATGAACGGGGCGTTCAGGTCCACGTCCACCACCTGGCGGAAATCGTCGACGCTCATCTCGAGCATCGGGATGCGCTTGATGATGCCGGCGTTGTTCACGAGGATGTCGACGGGGCCCAGGTCGGCCTCGATGTTCGCCACGAGCTCGGCGACCTGCGCCTCGTCGGTGACATCGGCGATGTAGCCTTTTGCCTCGATGCCGTGCGCCTCGTAATCGGCGAGCGCCTCGTCCAGATGATGCTGGCCGCGGCAATTGAAGGCGATTATCGCGCCAGCCTGGGCAAGTGCAGCTGCAATGGCGAATCCGATGCCGTACGCGCCACCGGTCACGAGCGCGACTTTCCCGTCGAGCCGGAAGCGGTCGATGATGTTGTCCATGGTGCCTTTCCTTTCTCCGGAGCGGGAAGCTCCGTGCTCTGTGTTATCGCGATCCATGCTTTCTCCTAGTGCTCGGTCCGCTTTGGCGGTTTGCCATGTCGTTGGTTTCCAGAAAAAAGTATAGCTGCAAGTACTGTGGGGAAACAGGAATCGCTGCTGGTGGGATAGCGAGACGAAGCCCCGCGGACTTTGACGCGCCCGCCGCAGATTGCCCTCGTTTCATCCCACGGCGGCGGGGAAGGGGTATCCTGGTAATCGAGAATTCCGGTAGCCGGGCATCGGAATTGTGCGATTGACCGGTTGTGCGTTTGGCGGTAGATTGAATCCCGTCAAAACATAGGTAATCACTAGGAATTAGAACGGAGACATTGACATGGCTAGGATCTACCAACACATCGATGAGCTGATTGGCGGCACGCCGCTCGTGGACTTGTCCGACCTTGCAGATGGCAAGGCGCGCATTTTGGGCAAGGTGGAATTCTTCAACCCGGGCGGTTCGGTCAAGGACCGCATCGCGAAGGCGATTCTGGATGATGCCGAGGACCGTGGCGTCATCGCGCCGGGGAAGACCACGCTCATCGAGTCGACGTCGGGCAACACGGGCGTTGGCCTCGCGATGCTCGCCGCTGCGCGCGGCTACAAGCTCGTGGTGACGATGCCCGAAACGATGAGCGTCGAGCGCCGCAACCTCATCGCCGCCTATGGCGCCGAGCTCGTGCTCACGCCGGGCGCCGAGGGCATCCCGGGTGCCGACGCGAAGGCGAAGGCGCTGCTTGCCGAAACGCCGGATAGCTTCGCTCCCGGCCAGTTCGTGAACCCCGTGAACCCGCAGATCCACTACAAGACGACCGGCCCCGAGATCTGGGCCGATACCGATGGCGACATCGATGCGTTCGTCGCGGGCGTGGGCACGGGCGGCACGGTTTCGGGCGCGGGCAAGTTCCTGCGCGAGCAGAAGCCCGATGTGAAGGTGTTCGCCGTGGAGCCCGAGGAATCCCAGGTGCTCGCCGGCAAGCCCGCGGGCAAGCACCGCATCCAGGGCATCGCGCCCGGATTCATCGCCGACACGATGGACCTGAACGTCGTCGACGAGATCCTTCCCGTGCACACCGACGAGGCGTTCGCCTTCCAGAGCAGGCTCTCCCATGAACTCGGCATCCTCGTGGGAATCTCGGCAGGAGCCGCGACGGCGGCGGCGGTGCGTTTGGCCGGTCGTCCCGAATTCGCGGGCAAGACCATCGTGGCGATTCTCCCCGATACGGGCGAGCGTTACCTCTCGATGATCTCCTAGCGTTTCGATACCGCGTCCTCCATACCTCCATCACGATGGGGCCTTCCTTCCGGAGGGCCCCGTCGCGTATGGCGGGAAACCGTGCCCAGGCTCCCGAAGGCGAGACGGGAACCTCAAAGCGCCTATCGCGTATCGCATGTCTTTTTTATGCATGGAATACACTGGATACCGGGGCGATGCATTTGTTTTCCTCGGTATTTGGAGCCGTTTACAAAAACATTGGCAAATGAAACGCGGTTTTCGGCAATGTACACCCGCAATTTCTGTAGAATATCCTAATTCATTTACTTTCCCGCCAAGATGGCACGCGGGAAAGCAAATGGGGAAGGGTTCCAAACAATAACAGGGAGGTAAATGTGACTACTGCAGTAGCATGGATTGCCCCGGTGTGCGCACTGGTGGGTATCCTCACCGCTGGTTACCTTGCATCCTGGGTTCTGAAGCAGGATCCGGGTCCGGACAAGATGAACAGCATCTCCATCAAGATCCAGCAGGGTGCCCAGGCATTCCTGCAGGCCGAGTACAAGATGCTCGGCATCTTCGCCGTCGTCGTCGCCGTCGTCATGGGCTTCGCGCTCAGCTGGATCACGGCTGCGGCATTCCTCACCGGCGCCGTCCTTTCGGCAGCCGCCGGTTATGTGGGCATGTATGTGGCCACCCGCGCCAACACGCGTACCGCACATGCCGCCGAGGAATCGGTTGCCAAGGCGCTCAACGTCAGCTTCAAGTCCGGCCTCACCATGGGCCTGTGCGTTGCGAGCTTCGCGCTGATGGGCCTCTCGCTCTGGCTCATCCTCTGCGTCTTCGGCATCGACCTGACCAACGCCGAGCTCATCCACGTGCGCATCGGCATGGTCGAGGGCTTCGCCACCGGCGCTTCCGCCGTGGCTCTGTTCGCCCGTGTTGGCGGCGGTATCTACACCAAGGCTGCTGACGTCGGCGCCGACCTCGTCGGCAAGGTCGAGGCTGGCATCCCCGAGGACGACCCGCGCAACCCGGC
>JAUNEQ010000181.1 GCA_030525445.1 Coriobacteriia bacterium
TTCAACATGACGAAGAAGTATTTCGCGCGCCAGGTGCCGGCTGCCAAGGCCGATGCCGCCGCGAACCCGCTGAAGCCCATCGCCGACGAGCTGTACGCGAAGTACGATGCCTGCATGGAGGCCGTCGACTTCACCGGTGCCGCCGCTGCCGTGCAGGAGCTTGCGAGCGCGGTGAACCACTACGTCGAGGACTCCGCGCCGTGGAACCTCGCGAAGGACGAGGCCAAGGCCGACGAGCTCGCCGCCGTCATCTACAACGCGCTCGAGTCCATCCGCATCATCGCGCTGTTCATGGCGCCGCTCATGCCGAACACGTCCGCCGAGGTGTTCCGTCGTCTGGGCCTGGGCGACATCGACGAGGTCGTGGACATCGAGCAGGCGAGCAAGTGGGGCCAGCTGCCCGCCGGCAACCCGGTGGAGATCGGCGACCCGCTGTTCCCGCGCCTTGACGTCGACGCGATCGCGTTGGACTAGCGAGCGGCACGGCTGCTTTGCAGACGCATTGAACTGACGCAGGAGGCGCCCAGGCATGCCTGGACGTCTCCTGTCCTTCTGGGGCAAACCTGGTACTATCACCGGGTAAGGCACCTGATGGGCCTATCGCGGGGACGGTCCCCATGATAGGTTTGGATATAGCTGAAAGGGCATGAATGACCTGGGTGAACACGACTGGATTTGAGGACACGCTGTTCCGCCAGAAGCGCAAGAACGGCGAGCGGAAGGTGGTCGACGCCCCCGTTCCCGCCATCGAGGCGCCCATCGCCGACGCGCACACGCATCTGGGCCCTGGCGACGCACCGCTGGTGCTTGCCCGTGCGGCCGCGCATGGCGTGGACTTCATCTGCACCATCGCGACGGCGACCGACGACCTGGACGAGGTCTACGCCTCGCTCGACGCCTGGCGTGCCGACGCCCGGGAGGTGCTGGCGCGCATCGCGCCGCAGGTGGAAGACGCGCCCCATGTGCGCATCGCCGCCGGGTGCCACCCGCATGATGCCTCCAAGTTCACGCCCGAGGTGAAGGCCCGCTTGTACGAGGTGCTGCGCGACCCGCGCACCTGCGCGGTGGGCGAGATCGGGCTCGACTATTACTACAACAATTCGGAACCCGACGAGCAGCGTCGGGTGTTCCGCGAGCAGTTGCGGATGGCCCACGAGGCGGGCCTGCCGGTGCAGCTGCATATTCGCGACGCCCACGCCGAGGCGCTCGAGATCCTGCGCGAGGAGGGCTTCCCCGCGGCGGGCGTGATGCTGCACTGCTGCAGCCTTCCGCCCGATGAGCTGCGGCCTTGGATCGAGGCGGGCTGCTACATCAGCTACGGCGGGGCGATTACGTTCGGCCGTTCGGATGATGCGCGGGAAGCCGCGGCGCTCGTGCCCCGCGACCGCCTGGTCATCGAGACCGATGCGCCGTATATGACGCCGGTGCCGTTGCGCGGCTCGAAGTGCGAGAGCGCGCATACTGTGTTCACCGCCGCGAAGCTCGCCGAGGTGTTCGGCTGCGCGCCGGGCGAGGAACGCCGCGCGCTGATCCAGCAATTCCACGATAACGCGATTTCCCTGCTCAACCGGGAGCCGAACGCATGGCAGCGCTCGTAGCCCGGCATCCCGACGGCGTCATCCGCCGCGTCGTTTTGTGCGGGAGCCCGCGCCCGAACGGCCGCTGTGCGCAGATGGCGCGCGAGCTTTGCGAGAGGCTTGTGCGGGATTATCCGGACGACCGGGTCGTTTTGCTTTCCATCGCCGGCAGGGACATTCACGGTTGCATCGGTTGCGACCATTGCCGCGAGGCGGGGGAGTGCGTGTTCGCCGACGATATGGCCAGCGTGCTCGCGGCGCTCGATGCGGCTGACGAGCTGCACGTGGTGTGCCCCGTCTACTTCGCCGGGCCGCCTTCGCAGATGAAGGCCCTGCTCGATCGCCTGCAGCCGCATTATTGGAAAGGCACGCGTCACCAACCGAAGCGCCCGCTGCATCTGCATGTTGTGGGAGAGGGCGGCGACCCGCATGGCTTCGACCCGCTCGTGACCATCTGCAAGAGCGCCTTCGCGGTTGCCGGCTTCGAGCTGGTGGATATCCATCCGCATATCGGCTTGAACCAAAGGGGGCAGTCCCCTTTGGTCCAAACCGCCCACAGAGGAGGGGACGAATCATGAGCGAGCGCCTTTCTCCCTTGGCGACGCCTTCTGCCACGCGCGAGGTGCTCGAGGCCCATGGATTGGCGACCAAGCATGCCCTGGGACAGAATTTCCTGGTGAACGATGCCATCTTGGGCAAGATCGTCGACCTGGCCGCGCTTTCCGAACGCGATGACGTGCTCGAGGTGGGACCGGGCATCGGCACGCTCACCATCGCGCTCTTGAAGACCGCCGGCCGCGTGGTTTCCGTGGAGCGCGATGCCGACCTTCCCGCGGTGCTCGCCGAAACCTGCGCGCCGTGGGCGGACCGGTTCACGCTGCTGAACATGGATGCGCTCGACTTGAAACCGGAAGACCTGCCGTTCCCGCCGTTGAAGCTCGTCGCGAACCTGCCATACGCGGTGGCCGCCACCGTGGTGCTCGACATCTTCGAGCGCTTCGAGAGCGTGCAGCAGGCGACGGTGATGGTGCAGGCTGAAGTGGCCGACCGCATGGCCGCCCAGCCGGGCACGAAAAACTACGGCGCCTATACGGTGAAGCTGCGCCTGTTTGCGCAACCGGCGGGCAGGTTCCCGGTGAGCCCGGGCAATTTCTTCCCGCCGCCGCGCGTGGACAGCTCCGTCATACGGCTCGACCGCGTGGACTGCGGGCTGACGCTAGAAGAGCGCGCCGTCGCATGCCTCATGGCCGATGCCGCATTCGCGACGCGGCGCAAGACCATCGCCAATTCCTGCAAGACCTTCTTCGGAGGCCGGGGAGCGGCGGGCAAGGCGATGCTCGAGGCGCTGCCCCGCGTGCTCGAGGAAGCGGGCATCGACCCGAAACGCCGCGGCGAGAGCCTGTCGCTCGAGGAGTTCAAGACGCTCGGCCGCTGCGCGCTGTCCTACACCAAGGGCCTCCAGTAGCGGCTTGCGCAGCATATGGGACGTCCCGGAAACTGGGCGTCCCGCCGCCGGGCTAAAACGGGGGTGCGGGCATCCCGCGCGAAGAACACCCCTCCGGAATTCACGCGTACCACCGCGTCATTTGTGGAGGGATTACTGGTCGATTGTGTAGGACATTTGCCATTTACCCTGATAAAATGACCGTTCAGTTTTGACGTGGTACAATCCGCGACTCAAACCTTAATCCGTCCCGGAGGATAAACTAATGGACCTCGCCAAGCAGGCAACGATAGTCGACCAGATCCACGACACGCTCGAGGAGCTCGTGGGTGAGCGCCTTCACGTGAAGGCGAACATGGGCCGTTCGAAGATCATGGAGAGCGAAGGCACGCTCACGCAGGTGCATCCGCAGCTCTTCATCATGGAGGTCGACCGCAAGCGCGGCCGCACCGTGCGCCAGTCGTATCAGTACGTGGATGTGCTCACCGGCATGGTCGAGCTTTCCCGTGACGGGGAATCCCTGTTCCAGCCGATTATCGACGAACTCGCCGCCGACAAGCTCGCCGCTGCGAAGCCGCTCGAGGAAGGCATGCCGGTCGAGGGCTTCGACGAGGAATAGCCTTCGCAAGCGGTTGCGGCCTTCGGGCAATCTTGCTTTTTTGTGAATCGACGCGAGGCATTGACATTTGTGCGCAGCGTGGCAAAATAGCAAATCGCACCGCAAAGGGCACCACCTGGGGATGTAGCTCAGTTGGGAGAGCGCGGCGTTCGCAACGCCGAGGTCGTGGGTTCGATCCCCATCATCTCCACCAG